>CAZIYS010000001.1:0-269662 GCA_964543535.1 uncultured Gammaproteobacteria bacterium
TCATTCATATCTATTCAAGAGTCCATACTCCAAAAGATAATCCAGTATGTGAACGATTTAACCGTACAATTCAAGAGGAGTTTATGGAGGTTGACGAATATTTTGAGCCTTACTTAACTGAAACAAATTTAATCCGCGCCAATGAGAGATTAACCAATTGGTTAATATTCTACAACTTTAAACGTCCTCATCAAACCCTTGATTACAGGTCGCCATTTGAGTATTATCATTACAAGTTTTTCGAGAAACAGAAGTTGTCACCGATGTACCCGACTTTAACATTGTCTTGACAAGAAGAAGAAAAAGAAGTAGAATACGACTCAATATGGCAAGTGAAAAGATTGGGGCTATTGATCTTAGGAGATTATTGCCAAAAATTGAGAAAAGACTAAATGCTTCTGATCTGAGAAATCTTAAAGATGGACTTTCAGCTCATGATGTTCCTCCACTTCAAATAACAGGAAAGCTATATGCTGAACTACTTTTTTCTAGAAATGATCTAGAACGGATAATGGGATTGTTTGGTTTTTCAACACCAGGATATCATTTAAAAATCTTTTCCGAAGAAGGCAAGGGTGGTTTTTTTGCCATTTTATGGGATGGCTATAATGAACCAAAATCTATCCACGATGCTATAGGCACTTTGTCGGTTAAAGCAAATCAAGACGGCGTCTATAGTATGAGATGGGCCGGAATTTCAAGCGAGGGCATTATGGCTGCACAATATGGTAAGTCATCTGACGGATGTTTTTATTTAACTAATCTTGATATTGGATTAAAAGATCGAAATATTGGTATTAAATCGGTCACAGAAATAGCAGATCCTTATGCTAGAAATGCCGGAGTTATAACTCAAAATATGGTGAATTTAACCAGATGTGTTACAAAACAGCACTTTTTTGCACAAAGCCATATGCCTGAGCAAAGCCTTGATAGATTTACTTCAATACCAGAACCTTTCAGATTATCTACTCCTCTCAGCATTAATCCTGCTACAGAATTCGTTCAAGTTAGAAAATACGGGCAAAAACTTCGAGACACTGTTCCTTTCAAGATAAAACAAAAATAAAAAAGTTCTTATGTCATTAAAAAAATTCCTTCTAACCACCTTTTTAACTCTTGTTTTTTATAATCTTTTCAGATTTATAGGTAAACAAATTTTTAGTCAGGCTGACTGGTGGATAGGAATGAACTCGGATAACTGGCAACATTATCAGTTGGGAATTTTATTAATTTTTATTGCCTTTATTGCTTTAAAGAAAAAACCATTTGTTAAAGATCTATTTCTTGCGATCGGTAGTGGAATGATAATTGATGAATCAATAGATATATTTACCTTAAATCCTACTTTTAACCATTATTCTCTTTTAGGGATAATTTTAAAAGTCTTAGTTTTTATCGGTTTTGTCTTAATTACTCTCAAATTCAAAAAAAACTCATTGTAATTAACAAGGCAAATCAACACCGGAGGTTGAGAGTTGATATAAGCGATTGACAAAAATATATTAACTGTTTAAACTTCAAATATGCTTACAAAAGACGATAAAAAATATCTCGAAGAACTTTTTAATAAAAAGAGTGAAATTCTAGTCAAAGATATGCTTGATTTGTTTAATGCCAATAATTCTGTTATAGAAAAGTTAGATAATAAGTTAAGTGATAAAATTGATAAAACGAATGAAAGAATTGATGATACAAACGAAAAAATTGATAGGGTATTGAATAATCTCAGTAATGACTTTGACTCGATTGAAGATCACGAAAAACGGATTGGAAAAATTGAAGAAAAAGTTTTCGTTGCTCTTTCTTAAAATAATCAATCATTTGTAAAGGTTTTTATATATAATATTCTCTATGGACAAAAATAATTTGCTTGCAATGAGGCATACAGCCGAGCATGTATTACATCAAGCGGTTAAGGAATTATATCCGCAAATTCAGCTGGCAATGGGACCGGCAACTGATGAAGGATTTTACTTCGATTTCGATGGCTCACCATCAGGCAAAGAACAGGTAAAAATTATTGAACAAGATTTTTCTAAAATCGAGAAAAGAATGAGAGAACTTGTTAATTTGAATTTATCTTTAACAAGAATGGAAATCTCTGAAGAAGAAGCAAGAAAATTGTTTAAAGGCAATCCTTATAAACTTGAATGGATTGATGATATTGTTAAAAAGGAAGGAAAAATAACGATTTATTGGACAGGTAAACCAGGAGAAAAAAATTCGATGGTTGATCTCTGTAAAGGTCCCCATGTAGAATCAACAGGGAAAGTTGGGCCTTTCAAACTCCTTTCAATCGCAGGAGCTTATTGGCATGGAGATGAGAAAAATAAAATGTTGACAAGAATTTACGGCACTTGTTTTCCGACGCAAAAAGAACTCGACCAGTATCTTTGGCAAGTTGAGGAAGCGAAAAAACGGGATCATCGGAAATTAGGAAGAGAACTTGATCTTTTTGTTATCTCTGAAAACATCGGTAAAGGACTGCCACTTTTAACACCAAAAGGAACAGCAATTAGAAAACAGATTCTTGACTACGAGTATAAACTAGAGATTGAAAACGGTTTTCAACAGGTAACCACACCCCATATTTCAAGGTCAGAAATGTATAAAAAAACCGGCCACTGGCAGCATTACCGCGAGATGATGTATGCGCCTTTTGGCATTGACGGGGAAGAATATGTCCTTAAACCAATGAACTGTCCTCATCATTATATGATCTATGCTTCCCGTCCTCGAAGTTATAAAGATCTGCCAATGCGAATCGCTGAACCAGGCACTTGTTATCGATTTGAAAAAAGCGGTGAACTATCTGGCCTGCTTCGAGTCAGAGCTCTAACAATCGACGATAGTCATATTTTGATGATTGAAGAACAAATAGAAGGAGAGTTTAAGCGCTGTATTGAGATGGTCAGAAAAATGTTTCAGGCTTTTCAGTTAAAAGACTATTATGTCCGACTGTCTTTAGCTGACCCATCGGACGCTGTTAAATATATTGCTGATGAAAAAACTTGGAAAAAAGCTGGAGATAAGCTAAAAAAGATCGTCAAAGATAATAAATTAAAGTGTGTCATCGCCAAAGGTGAAGCTTCTTTTTACGGACCAAAAATCGATTTTATGGTCAAAGATTCCTTAGGTCGTGAATGGCAAATGAGTACTTTACAACTTGATCTTTTTATGGGAAAAAAATTAGATCTAAAATATATAGATGAAAAAGGCGAAGAAAAACATCCGGTTATTCTTCATCGGGGATTAACCGGATCACTAGAACGGACTTTAGCAATACTAATAGAGCATTTTAGCGGTTCTTTTCCTTTGTGGCTTTCACCAGTTCAAGTGGTTGTCCTGCCGATTTCAGATAAATTTCAGGATTATGCTTTAAAAATTAAAGAAGAATTAGAAAAAAACGAGATTAGAGTAGAGTTAAATGTTGATAATAAAACCTTAGGGGCAAAAATCCGCCAATCAACCTTGCAAAAAATTCCTTTTATGATTATAATTGGCGAAAAGGAATTACAAAAGAATGTAGGGGCGCAATTTATTGCGCCCACAATGGTAACGGTGCGAACACGCGAAGGAAAAGATTTAGGTATGTTAGATATTAATAAGTTTATAAATCAATTAAAATCTCAAATTGAGAATTTTTCATAAAAGAAAGTTTACACCAAGAAAGTTTTATTTTATAAACTTCAGGATCGAAGCGCCGACCTTAAGAGTTCTCGATCAAAAAGGCGAACAGATCGGAATATTAACTAAACAAGAAGCTTTAAATAAAGCTCAAGAATTAGGAGCTGATTTGGTGTTAATCGCGCCTAAAGCCATTCCGCCGGTTGCCAAGATTATTGATTTTAAAAAGTTTTTGTATCAG
Organism: uncultured Gammaproteobacteria bacterium; assembly: GCA_964543535.1. GTDB lineage: Bacteria > Patescibacteriota > Microgenomatia > UBA1406 > GWC2-37-13 > GWC2-37-13. The sequence goes on from CAZIYS010000001.1 coordinate 3,872, forward strand.
GAAGAGAAAAAAGAAAAAGATGCTCGACGCGGAATTAAAAAAGGCGTTGTTAAAGACATTAGTCTGGGGCTTTTTATAGGCAAAGCGGATCTGGAAAGAATGGAAAGACGATCAAAAGAATTTTTGACCGAAGGCCATCAAGTAAGAATTAATTTACAGTTAAGAGGAAGAGAAAACACAAAAAGGGATATGGCTTTTGCTTTAGTTAATAAATTTATTTTAAGTTTAGGAGAAGTTAATGTTTCTAAGGAGCCAAAGCTTGAGGGAAAGATATTAAGGGCAGTAGTGGCGAAAAAGAAGTAGAAATTTATTGAAATTAATGGAAATTAATTGAAATTTATGGCAAAAACAAAGCAAAAAACTAGAAAATCAGTGGTAAAAAGATTTAAAGTCAGCCCAAAAGGCAAAGTCCTTCATCGTGGACAAAGTTTTCGACACTTGCGAAGTAAGAAAAATAAAAGTTGGTTAAGAAGAAAAAAGAAGATGCAGAAAGTAACTGGCGGATATAAGAGAAAGGTGTTGAAGATGCTGGGAAAGAAATAGTTTATAAAGTTATAAAGTTCATAAAGTTTATAAAGTATGGTTCGCATAAAAGGAGGCGTTCGCACACATCGTCGTCATAAAAAGGTCTTAAAACTGGCCAAGGGTTATTGGATGACCAGGCATAAGCAGTTTAAAAAGGCCAAAGAAGCTGTCCTCCATGCCGGAGAATATGCTTTTAAAGGCCGAAAACTGCGCAAAAGAGATTTTAGACAGTTATGGATTATCAGAATGAACGCGGCTTTACGAAATCTGGGAACAAAATACAGCGTTTTTATCAAAAAACTCAAAGACAATAAAATCCAACTCGACCGCAAAATTCTCTCTCAACTGGCAGTTGAGCATCCCGAAGTCTTCAAAAAGATTGTGGAGAAAGCAGAGTGAAATAATTTTTTAACTAAAACGCCTAACCTTTCGTAATTCTTCTACGGTAGGTTCTCTTAATCTACATTTAGTTAATTCTGAATTATCTTTTAACCATTCTATAACTTCTTCAGGTTTTTTTACTTGCCATTCGTGTACTGGTACTTGTTCATCTTTTTGACTAATTATTGTCTCTTTTTGTTCCCATAAATTTGTTCGTTCCATTCCATCAACTAAAACACATGTCTCATTATTTGAAGGATCGTCTAACGCATACTTTATTCCACCACCTAAAGCTGGATGATTAGTCATAATCATTCCGGCCGAGGGTCTAATTCCAGATTTTTCCAATAAACTACCGATAATTAACAAAGCATTAGCTTGTTGAATTTGATAATTTAGAGCTTCTGGTCTTGACATATTTTGTAAATTATATCGAAATGAAAAAAAAATTCAAGTGATTATTGTGAAAACAAGTTAAATAATCTATAATTTGAATTATGGTAAATTTTGACGAAATAAAAAATCAGTTTGAAAAAGAAATTAAAGAAACTCAAGAAATTAAAGAAATTGAAAAGTTGGAGATTAAATATTTAGGTAGAAATGGGGAAATAAACAAGCTTCTATCAGAAATAAAAAATATATCGGGTGAAGAGAGAAAAATCTACGGTCAGAAAGTTAATCAACTTAAAATATCAATTAATCAATTAATTGATACAAAGAAAAAAGAACTGCAAAATAAAAAATCCAGTGTTTTTTTTGATAAGACTTTGCCGGGAAAAATTTATCCAAAAGGCAGTCTTCACATAATCTCTTATGCGATTGAGGAAATAACTAAAATATTTGAAAAGATCGGGTTCATCAGAGTATCTTATCCTGAGGTTGATTGGGAATACAGCGCTTTTGAAGCTCTAAATATGCCGGCAAATCATCCGGCCCGGGATGATGTGGAAACGTCTTTTATAGACACACCGCCTCATCCTCGATTTGGAAAAATGGTTTTCACTCCTCATACTTCAAACGGTCAAAACCGCGAGATGAAACGAGTTGGTAAACCGCCGATTCGAATGATTAATATATCTAAATGTTACCGGCCAAATTGGGACGCGACCCATACGCCAATGTTTTTCCAGTTTGAAGGCTTGTGTGTTGATCACGATATTAATATAAGCAATCTTAAAGGCACTCTTGATTATTTTGCCGAAAAATACTTTGGAGAAGGAACAAAAACCAGACTTAGACCGCATCATTTTCAGTTTACCGAGCCGTCTTTTGAAGTTGATATAACGTGTAATGTGTGTGGGGGATTAGGAACTGTTGGGGCATTGCGCGCAATGCCCGTACATCGTTGCAAGGTCTGCAAATCCGGCTGGTTGGAACTGGGCGGCTGTGGTATGGTTCATCCAAATGTTTTAAAAGAAGGGGGAATCGACCCTAAAAAATACTCAGGATGGGCCTTTGGATTCGGGATCGAGCGCGTAATCATGATGAAGTACGGACTGGATGATATTAGAAATTATTATTCAGGAGATATAAGATTTTTAGAACAGTTCTAACTAAGGACGGACCTTATGCCAAGGACTGTCCTTATGAAAAGGTCCGTCCTTATATAAAAACATATGAACATCAAAATTACCTATAATTGGCTTCTTGAATACTTAGATACCGATGCAACTCCTGATGAGATGCAAAAATATCTATCACTTTGTGGCCCTTCAATCGAAAAAGTTGACCCCACTTCGCTAAGGCTTCGAGGGGTAAATAAAATCGGCAACTCCACCAAAGGTGGACTTACGGATTATGTCTTTGATATTGAAATTACTTCCAATCGTATTGACACGGCGTCAGTGATTGGAATCGCGCAAGAAGCCCAGGCCATTTTACCAATGTTTGGTAAGAAAGCGAAATTAAAATTGAATCCATTAACAAAATATAAATTTGACAATATTGTAGGGAACGACCCCCGTGTCGTTCCATCATTAAAAATAAAAATTGTTGACGCAACGTTATGTCCGCGTTTTACCGCAATTGTTTTAGAAAACATAAAAATCGCACCTTCTCCTGATTTTATCCGAGAAAGATTAATTGCTTGCGGAATCAAGTCTATTAATAACGTCATTGATATTTCTAATTATCTAATGCTCGCCTTAGGCCAACCGGTTCATGTGTTTGATTATGACCAAATAAAAAATCATATGATGATAATACGAGAAAGCAAAAAAGGTGAAAAAATTATTACCTTGGATGAAAAAGAAGTGGTGTTGCCGGGTGGCGATATTGTTATTGAAGACGGCTTAGGCCGACTGATTGATCTTTGCGGCATTATGGGAGGATTGAATTCGGCTATCAGTGAAAAAACGAAAAACGTCGTTCTTTTTGTTCAGACCTATGATAAAGTTCGAATAAGAAAAACATCAATGTCAACTGGAATTAGAACAGTGGCGGCCGCGTTTTTCGAGAAAGGACTCGATCCGGAAAGAGTTGAACCAACCTTGGTTTATGGAGTTGAACTTTTGGAAAAATATGCTTCGGCTAAAGTTTCTTCAAAATTATATGATATATATCCAACACCAAAGAAGGAAAAGTTATTGGTTATGGGTTATGAGTTATTTGGCAAGAAAATCGGGGTAAAAATTCCGGAGAAAACTATTAATTCAATATTGAATAACCTAGGATTTGGAATTAACCATCTTAGCGACGATCGTACAAAGATGGTAAAAATAATTGTGCCGTCATGGAGGGCTAATGATATAGATATTCCCGAAGATATTGTTGAAGAAATCACCCGGGTTTATGGTTATCAGAATATTCCTTCGGTCTTGCAATCGATTGTTTATGTTGATCAGCCAAAAGATATGGAAGATATTTTTGTCTTTCAAAATAAGATTAAATTATTACTAAAACATTTGGGACTTAATGAAGTGATTAACTATTCGATGGTTTCAAAAGAACAGTTAGAAGCTTTTAACTTGGATCCAAAAAAACATCTCCGTCTTTCAAATTCTTTATCTAAAGATATTGAGTATTTAAGAACCTGCCTAACGATTTCTTTGTTTAAAAATATTAAGGATAATGCTGGGAAAACCAGGCACAATACTGCGCCTGGTGAAAAAGAGATTTTGAGATTTTTTGAGATAGGGAAGACATATCAACCAAAAAATAATGATTTGCCCGATGAAATTTATAAAATCGGCATTGCCACTAATACCGATTATTTTGATCTAAAAGGCATAGTTGAAGCAATTTATAAGGAATTAAATATAGACGTAGGGAACAAAAATTTTTGTTCCGTACCAGACATTATTAAAAAAGACGGAATTTTCATGGTAGAAATCGATTTTCAATTGTTAATTGATAACTGTCAATTGGTGCCAAAATATCAGCCTATCAATCCGTACGCAGTCATTAAATTAGACAAAACCTTTGAAATTTCGCCTAAGACAACCTACGAGGTTGTACGGCAAAAAGCGTTTCAGTCCAAATTATTAAGAAAAATCGAGGTGGTAACTTTATATCAAAATAAATTAACATTGCGTTTTTACTATTCTTCAACTGAAAGAAATATCACTGAAGAAGAGGCAAAAGGGGAATTGGACAAATTGGATTGATGGGACTAATTTGAGTTATATCAGCCCCTTGATTTATCTTCATAAATATCCTATAATATACTAAATATGACTACCGAAATGAGCGAAAGAAAAATGAAAACTCTTGAACTTTTTTATCCAACAATATTTAGTTTCGATAATTTACTAAGAACAGCTTTTCAAAATGCAACGTTAATCAGTGACATTCCTTACCGTTTTGAAGGTGAAAAAGCTGAAAAAATATCTCCTTTTAATAATTTTGAAGTTTTTTTGAAGATTTTGTAAATGGAGCGCAGACTAGTAGATGGCGATTAAACACTGTATTTAGATTTGCTCAAGAAAATAGAAAAACAAAATCAATCTTAGGCATAAGATACGATGGTAATTACGATAAAGAACGAAAAAAACCTGATCAATCTGATAAATTGATGATTAGTTTCTTTACAGATAATCAAAAAGTCCTGATTAATTTAGGTGTTAAAAAAATTGGCTTTATATTTAAACAAGGAGCAGCAGGAATTAATTTAGAAGATTATGATGTTCAAATTGCTTTTGATCAGTTAGGAGATAAATCTCGAATAGAAAAATTATTTAAAGAATCAGGAATTAAAGTTTATGATTTTGAAATAAACGAAGAAACCAATACTCTTGCTTTCAAATGCAAAGGGAAAGAATTTAAAGATGAAACCATTATTAATCTGCCTTTATCGATGAGCATAGATTTGAATATAATTAATGCTGGTCATTCGCATAATCAAAAAAATGATAGAAGACCAGTTCCCACAGAAATAAAACATAATAAATATGAACCAAGGGGTAAAACAGTTCCAATCAGGGTTTTAGATATAGAAGCCGAAGTGGTTATCAAAGGAAATAGTAAAAGAATAAAAATTGATGATTTTATTTTTACTTTTAATCAATTAATTGCTCTTCATTACACTCGAGAGCTAAAGGATAAATATAATGATTTTTACCAAAATACTGGGATAAAAACAAAAATCCACAAACTTTTAAAAGAATTACAATTATCAAACGATTGGGCTTTTAAAGATACCCAACTTCCTTTAAATAAAATTGAGGATAAGGCGAGAGAGTTGGGAATATTAAATAAGGCTTTTATTGATGAGTTAAAAAAACAACTGAAGATTATAAAGCTGAAGTTGGAGACAGAATAATAGTCGGTGTTGGACTAAGATAATCCCACGGCTTATTGACTCCGAATTTGATGGTTGACTCGCCCTGTTTATCTTTTTCATTAGTGGCAACTATTTGAAGTTCATAAACGCCATCAGTCACCGAGACTGTTTCATCAATCTCCCGCTTGTCTTCATTCCAATTTTTAATCTCAACGCCATTTAGTTTTATTTTGACATTTTTTAGTTTATCAATCGTCGCGATTTTCGCTTTTATATTAAGATTGTCAGAAGAAACGGTAGTTTGTCCAGAAGGACTTTTTATCGAAACGATCACTGAGTCAGAAGATGCATCAGATATTTCAGTTGGCGGCTTAAATTTACCCTCCGAATCGGAGGGTTTACTATCTATCCAAGCATTAATCGCCTCCTGCCAGCGGTTTTTGCCGTCAGTTGAGACTGGATCACTCTCGGAAATTACAATAAAATCTTTTTCCTCATAGTTGCCACTTTTTATCTCAACCTCATTGGCAAGTTTGCCGTTCGATTTTGATATTTTTAGTTTTTTATAATAAGGAGATGTATCTTTTGGTTCATTACCTTCAATAAAATACTCGGCGCGGGTTGGGTAGCCGTCTTTGGGAAGACCGCCTAAAAAAGAATCAACTGTCAAGGCTTTGACTTTGTCCGGTTTATCAATAATCCCGTCGTCATATTTTTTCAAGACCTCGCGCATAATTCTATACCAGATCGGCGAAGCCCCGGTCGCGCCGGAAGCAATTTTCGGATTCATCTTACTATTATCATTATTGCCGACCCAGACGCCAACCGTAATTGATTTGGTGTAACCGATAGCCCAGTTGTCCCGTTTATCATCGGTTGTGCCGGTTTTGACAGCAACGGTTTTTCCGGGAATATTTAAATAAGAATTTGGCCCAAACTCCTCCAGCCGGGCATTATTATCAGAGAGAATATGGGAGATCAAAAACGAAACTTCCGGAGAAAATATTTTTTTTTCTTGATTTCTGACTTTTTTAAAAATATTTTTACCTTTAAAATCAGAAATATCATTAATTGAGCTGATTTCATGTTTAATTCCTCCTGTTGCTAATACTGAAAAAGCAGAAGTTAAATTAAGTAAAGTTGTTTCACCGCCGCCTAAAGTCAAAGAGAGTCCAAAACGGCGCAAATTTTCATCCGACGGAGCAAAAGTGGTTAAACCAAGATCATTTAACTTACTTAAAAAATCCCGTAAACCAAGGACAGCTAAAAGCTTGACAGCCGGAAGATTAATTGAATTACCCAGAGCAAATCTTAACTGAACCGGCCCGCGGAATTTACCATCATAATTTACCGGAATATACTCTTTACCGCCTTGATCGGGAAAAGTTGTTTTAACATCCATAAATATTGTTGACGGAGTATAGCCTTTTTCAAAAGCTAATCCATAAGTAAAAGGCTTCATTGCCGAGCCAGGTTGACGAAGACCTAAAGCGGCGTTGAACTTTCCAAATTTCTCGTCATTAAAATCATAGGAACCGATCATGGCTAAAATCTCGCTGGTTTTTGAATCAAGAATAACAACTGCCGCATTAGTGGCGTTGTAGCCTTTTAGTTTTTCTATTTCCTCTTCAACGATTTTTTCCGCTTTTTGCTGGACGTCTAAAGACAAGGTGGTCTTAATCTTGACGCCTTGATCAATAATCTTTGAACCGTATTCGTTTTCAATCTGATCCTTGACATAAAAAACAAAATGAGGCGCTTCAATCAAAATTTTTGGCGAAATAAACTTTATTTGCTCTATTTTTTTTAAAGCAGTATTTTCCTGATCACGGGTAATGTAGATATCTTCGCGCATCCGGCGCAAAACACTTTTTGTCCGACTTTTCCAAGCATTGTCTTTACCAATAAAAGGCGAGTATAAACTTGGCGATTGGGGTAGTCCGGCGAGAATGGCCGACTCGACTAAATTAAGCTCTTTGACTGACTTGCCAAAATAAGCTTTGGCCGCTGTTCCCACTCCCCAGTAACTGCCGCCATATGGAGACTCGTTTAAATACATAAGAAGGATTTCGTCTTTTTTGTAACGGCGTTCCACTTCAAAAGCAAGAATCATTTCTTGGATTTTTCTCGTGAGAGTTTGACGATTAGTCAATAAAACATTTTTTATCAACTGTTGAGTGATAGTTGATCCGCTCTGCAACCCTCTTCCAAAAAACATATTAAGAACGGCGCGAATCATCCCGGTTTGCGAAATACCTTTATGTTTATAAAAATTTTTATCTTCTATAGCAATAGTTGCTTCTTTTAGTGTTTTTGGGATTTCCTCAAAAGTAACCGGAACGCGATTTTTATCTTTATACATATCATAAAGAACTTTGTCATCACGATCTAAAAAGACGGTTGAGTAGCCGGTTTGCAGGGAAAGCTTGGAAGGGGAGGGCAGATCTTTGGCATACCAGGCAAAGACGGCAAAAGAAAAAATAAAGCAAATGATGACGGCCCCGGTTAAAAGAAATAGCAGCTTGGCAATCAGTTTTTGTTTGGTATATTGAGTCCGAAATCGCAGGCGGCGGGGGATATACATAAAGAAAAGTATAGCAAAATATAATTCGGAAATTTATTGAGATTTATAGAAATTAATTGAGATTAATTGAAATTTGTTGTTGAAATACGAACTTTGGTATATCGAGGCAGATAGATTATTATAATAATCTAAAAGCTTCTTTTTGTAGGTTATAAGCGATTGACAAAGTTTTCCCACCTTAATAATCTTTAATCGTTGATTGGAGTTTTTTTATTAATAATTACTTCAATCGATTAAACGATTGAAGTATGGCAAGAATATCTAAATACAAATTGAGGAATGAGGTTTTAGACAAATTATTTGGTTTATTTTTTGAAATTATTGGAAATCAAGATGATAAGAATAAGTTTAATGAAATTATTAAAGGAGTATTTTCATACAATGAGAGAGTAATGTTTGCTAAGAGAATTGCAATAATCTATTTATTATTGAAAAATATTGATTTTCACAATATTTGTATGGCCTTAAATGTATCTTCATCAACAGTTGCAAAATTTAAATTATTAATCGAAAATAAACATGATGGTCTCATAGAAGCCTTTGACAATATTATCTTCCGAGATAAAACAAAAGAAATAATTGATGATTTTTTTAATACAATATTTGCTCCTGGCAAATATGGAGTTAATTGGAAAATTGCGTGGGAAAGAAAAAGAGAAAGTGAAAGAAAAAAACGGTTCGGAATATAAAACACTTCAATCGATCGATCGATTAAAGTGTTTTAACTTTAGATAGTTATAATTTATATATTATAATCAAAGTCAGAATATGAAAGCTTCCAAAAATGTTTTTTACATATTATTGACGTTGTTTATTTTATCTTTAACTTTGAATTTATTTTTTATTTTTAAACAATATAAAAGCTTTCTATTTAAAAAAACTAGCAGGGTTGAAGCGTTAGTTAAAAGAGTGGTTGATGGTGATACAATTGATACTTCGGATAACGAACGCATCAGGCTTTATGAAATCAATGCTCCTGAGTATCCGAAAGATTGTTTAGGTACTGACGCAAAGACAAGATTGGAAGATTTGATCTTTAATAAAAAAATTCAATACAAAAAAATCTCCAAAGATAATTTTGGAAGGATTTTGGCTTATGTATATTTGGATAAACTTTTGATCAACGAGGTAATGACTGAAGAAGGTTTGGCGTATTTTGAAAAAGGTAGAATGGTCACGGAAAATTCTTTGAAAATAGAGCAATCTCAGGACAAAGCCAAACTGGTCGGTCGGGGAGTCTGGTCAAGCCGCTGTGAAACTAAAAAACCAGGCTGTTTAATAAAGGGTAACTATCGCCCGGCTGATAACACTCGGATTTATCATACACCTAACTGTTATAACTATGATAAAATCATCATTAGTCCCGGCACATCAGATCGTTGGTTTTGTAACGAAGAAGAGGCCAAAGCAGCCGGATTCAGAAAATCGAATGATTGCCCTAAATAGATGAAATCAGTCCCCGCCAAAGGCGGGGTCAGTTGAATCAGTTAAATCAGTTATGAAAGTCTTTGGAAAAAAAATAAAAAAAAATAGTGTGTGGAAAGTGATTATTATAGTTTCTTCGATATTGCTGATACTGTCATCGTTTGCACCGTTGTTTATAAAGTGAGAGGTTAGTAAGTTATCGGGTTAACGGGTTAAAGAGTTAACGAGTTCAAAAACAAAACCCGTTAACACGTTAACTCGTTAACTAAATAACCAAATAACTAATAATGAATTTCTTGGATAATAAAATAGAGTCCCTCCCCTTTACTAGTTCAATCACTATCCGTAAATTTAAATCCTTAGATATTAAAACTTACTCTGACCTGCTTAATTATTTTCCTTATCGTTATGAAAATTATTCTGTCATATCAACGATTGATAAGCTTCAGCCAGAAGAAACTGTTACTATTCAAGGAAAAATAATTGAGGCAAAAAATCAGTACACTCGAACGGGCTTAAAAATCCAGAAAGTAGTTATCACTGATGAAACTGGAAAAATTGAAGTCAATTGGTTTAATCAACCATATTTAATCAGGCTTTTTAAATTCGGCGAAACAGTTTCCGTTGCCGGTTTAGTCAAGCAATTTGGTTCAAAATTAATACTTGAGCCGAAAGAATATGAAATTAACGAAAAACGAATTCATACCGGCCGGTTAGTCCCAATCTATTCTGAGAAAAAAGGTCTGTCATCTCGGACAATTAGAGAGAAAATAACCATCTTGATACGATCGTACAAAGATGGTATAGAGGAAATATTACCGAAAGAAATTATTTCATTTAATAATCTTATGGATGAAAGTGAAGCTTATCAACAAGTTCATTTTCCAAATAATTTAGATTTAGCTAATAAAGCACGGCAACGGTTGGCCTTTGATGAACTGTTTAATCTGCAATTGGCCAATAATTTAATTAAAAAACAATGGCAAGAGGAAAAGGTTGGGAATGTGTTTAGGATAGAGACGTCATTAATGACGTCTTTACAGAATTTTATCAACAACCTTCCCTTTCAATTAACCAATGATCAAAACAAAGTTGTCAAAGAAATAATCACTGATTTAAAAAAAATCACTCCAATGAATCGATTTCTTCAAGGCGATGTTGGCTCGGGTAAAACGGTCGTGGCGGCAATTGCCTGTTATCTTACTTTTTTTAATGGTTATCAATCAATCATCATGGCTCCAACTGAAATACTGGCTAATCAACATTATGAAACAATTTCTAATTTATTCAAAAAATACCCGATAAAAATTGGTCTTCAAACCGCTTCTAAAAAAATAAATATATTATCTTCCCAACGATCGTTGGATAGATATAACATTGTTATAGGGACTCAAGCACTAATAAGTAAAAAATTTAATTTAGATAAAATAGGCCTGGTTATCATAGATGAACAGCATCGTTTTGGGGTTAACCAAAGAGCTCTTCTCAAAGAAAAGGCCTTAAATCCTCATTTATTAACAATGACGGCAACACCAATTCCAAGAACCGTGGCTTTAACTCTATACGGAGAACTTGATCTAAGTTATATTGAAGAAATGCCGCAAGGCCGCTTAACGATCAAAACATTTTTAGTTCCTAAAGAAAAAAGAAGCGGCGGTTATAATTGGATTAAAAACCAGATTATTCAAAAAAAAGCCCAAGTGTTTATTGTTTGCCCATTGATTGAAGAGTCGGAATCAGAGACCTTGAAGTCAATTAAAGCGGCCAAAATTGAATTTGAAAATTTAAAAAAAATATTCACCGGTTTTAAACTTGGTTTATTGCACGGAAAAATAAAAAGTCAGGAAAAAGAGCAAATTATGTCTGACTTCAAAAACAAAAAAATTGATATTCTTGTTTGTACGCCGGTCGTCGAAGTAGGAATTGATATTCCCGGAGCAACAATCATGATCATCGAAGGCGCAGAACGGTTTGGTTTGGCCCAACTTCATCAACTACGCGGCAGGGTAGGTAGATCGGATAAACAGTCGTATTGTTTTTTATTTAGTGAGAAAGAAGATTTAGGGATATTAGGGAGATTAGGGTTTTTTGCTAAAACCAATGACGGTAACAAATTAGCCGAATACGATCTTAAGAATCGCGGCGCCGGAAATATTTTCGGTACAGAACAACACGGATTTGTTAATTTTAAAATCGCCTCGCTAACTGATTATGAATTAATTAATAAAACCAAAAAAGCGGTTGAATACTTTGTTGGGAAATATGATGTTAAGGATTGGGGAGAGTTGAAAAAGAGAGTGGATGAATATAAAGGGAAACAGATATCAAGGGATTAATTCGGAATAATTCAGAAGAGATCGAAAGTCGGAAAAAATCGGAAAACCGGATATACCTGATAAATCAGATAAATCTGAATTTTCTGATCTATCTGAATTCTTCTGGTATCTGATCTATCCGATACACTGATCTTTTCTGGATTTTTCCGAAAAGTTACTTGAACGAGCTCGTCAGATTGTAGATCGGCGTAATCACTGACATGACTAAGAAACCGACGCCGGCGCCTAGGAAAACTAATATTAATGGTTCGATTAAAGTCGTCATCGTTTTGGTCGCCATCTCAGACTCCATCTCAAAATATTTAGATAAACGCATTAGAGTGTCATCTAAGTTACCGGTCTGTTCACCCACCTGGCTCATCTGGACCAAAATCGGAGGAAAGATTCCTTCCTGATCTAAAGCCATACCCATTGACTGACCTTTTTCCACTTTTTGACTAACCGTTAAAAAAGCCTGCTGAAAAACTGAGTTATCAGTCGAATCAACAACGATTGATAGAGCGTCAAGAATGGAAATTCCTGCGGCAATGAGAATTGCCAAAGTTCTCGTTGACTCGACTAAAGCGGAAATAGAGATAATGTGGCCAAAAACCGGCAGCTTCAGGAGAAATTGGTCAAAGGATTTTTTCCCGGCTTTGGTGGCTAAATATTTTTTTGCAAAATAAAAACCAACCACAATCAAAACCAATACTAAAGGCCAAAACTTGGTAGAAAAGTTAGATATACCAATCAAAATCTTGGTTGATAAGGGCAGCTCAACATTAAAGTCTTTATAAAGACCAAGTAATTTTGGTAAGACAAAAGTAACCATAATAAACATAACAACAAACATACCGATAACAACGATCATTGGGTAGACAAGAGCGCCTTTAAGTTTGCTTTTAAACTCTCGCTCCTTTTCCAGATTATCAGCCAGTCGAAGAAGAATTTCACCCAACTTTCCTGAGGCTTCGCCGGATCTGACTAAAGAAATATATAGATTGGAAAAGTTGTTTTTATAATCTTTTAAAGCGACGGAAAAAGAAGATCCTCCTTTAATTTTTTCATCAATTGCTTCAATCATTTTTCTCAGTGGCAGTTTGGTCGTCTGTTTTTTTAGAATTTCCAAGGAGTCAATTAAAGTCAAACCGGCGTTGAGCATAATTGCCACCTGCCGGGTAAAGTTAACAATGTCATTAAAGTTCACCCGTTGGGTCAGATTATCAAGAAAACTTAGATTTCGCTCTTGAACTTTTTCAACCGAGATGGGAAAGTAACCGTTTTTTTGCAGATAATCAATCACTGCAGCGTTACTTCCCGCTTCGATTTTACGGATGATGGTTTTGCCGTCTTTAAGAGCTTTGTATTGGAAGAACATAATAAATAAGTCAAAATTCAAAAGTCAAAAATACAAGTAAAAATTAAAAAGTTTTTAAAGCACTTTTAACTTTTTACTTTAACTTTTGAATTCTAACTTTTGACTTTTTACTTTTATATCCTATCTATCTTAATAAACCTTTCTAATTCTTTTGGTCTGATGGCAAAAGAAAAAGCTGTTTCTTTGGAAATGACACCGGCTTGGTAAAGATTGAGGAGGTTTTTTTCAAAAATAAGCGATCCTTCTCCTTCAGTTGTCTCAAGAATATTACTAATCAGATAAGTTTTACCTTCTCTAATACTTGTAGCAACGGCTGGGATGTTAACTAATATCTCGACAGCCGGCACTCGATCAATCGCATTTTGTTTAGGCAATAATCTTTGAGAAACTATCATTTTCAATCCTGTAGCCAGCTGGTTTTTGATTTGATTTTGCTGATGAGGAGGAAAAATATCAATAATTCGGTCAATTGATTCCGGAGCTGAGTTAGTATGTAAGGTGGAAAAAACCAAATGACCGGTTTCAGCTGCGGTCAAAGCCAAAGAAATCGTCTCAAAGTCACGCATTTCACCGACCAATATGACATCCGGGTCTTCTCTTAAAGCAGATTTTAAAGCCACACTCCAAGAGTGAGTGTCTTGATGAAGTTCTCTTTGAGAAATAATTGATTTATGTTTCGGATAAACATACTCAATTGGGTCTTCAATCGTGATAATATGTTTTGCGTATTTTTGATTAATCTCATTAATTATAGAAGCTAGAGTGGTTGATTTTCCTTCACCGGTCGGGCCGGTAAGTAAAACAAGTCCCTGGCGGTAATCGGTGCATTGATGTAAAAAAGCAGGGAGAGACAACTCCTCTAAAGTACTGATCTTTGGTTGGATAAAACGAAAACTACCGCAAAGCATGTTTTGGGCATAATAAAGATTAACTCGATAACGGTTAGTGTTTAGACTATAAGCCAGATCAATCTCCCGATTAGCTGATAGAATTTCTTTTTGTTCATCCTTTAAAAAAGAGATTAACATTTTTTCAGAGTCTTCCGGAGTAATTATTGCTAAAGTAGTTAGTTGAAACAACTCTCCATTGACTCTGATGGTCGGATAATAACCAGGCACCACATGAAGATCAGAAGCCTTTTTATCAATTGTTATTTGTAATAAATTAGATAAATCCATAAAGAAAATTCAAAATAAATAATCTCCAATATCCAACTCCAATTAATTAAATTTCAAAATTAACAATCTCCAATTTCCAATTCCAATAAATACCAAAAACTAAAATATTTATTGTTAATTGTTCATTGGTAGTATTGGTGTTGGTCATTGGTTTATTGATTATTTTTGACTTATGTTTCGGCGACTCTTAGTACTTCCTCCATCGTCGTTATGCCATCAAGAACTTTTAAATAACCATCTTCAATCATTCTAATAAATCCTTCTTTTTTGGCCGTTTCTTCAATTATCTCGGCTGATTCTTGACGTAAAACATGTTGATTAATCGCGGTTGTCACTTTAAGAATTTCAAAAATAGCAATTCTACCTAAATATCCTGTTTGATTACATTCATCACAACCTTTTCCTTTACTTAAAAAGATTGGACTCGTCTCAAACTTTTTGGGAAAAAATGCTCCCAAAACCGATTTGATATTGGTCATTATTTCCGGTGAAGCTTGATAGGAAAATTTACAATAAGGACAAATTTTTCTAGCAATGCGTTGGGCAAGAATGGCGGTAAGAACCGAAGCGATTAAAAATGACTCTGCTCCTAAATCAATTAAACGAGGGATGGCGGTCGCCGCATTATTGGTATGCAGAGTGGAAAAAACCAAATGACCGGTCAAGGCGGCCTGAATCGCCAATTGGGTTGTCTCCTTATCTCTCACTTCTCCAACTAAAATAATATTAGGATCTTGACGCAAAAAAGCTCTTAAACCGGTCGCAAAAGTTAACCCAGCTTGAGGATTAATCTGCACCTGATTAATGCCGGCGATCTGATACTCAACCGGATCTTCCAGGGTAATAATATTAATCGTCGGTTTATTTAAACGGGAAAGAATCGAATAAAGAGTAGTGGTTTTTCCACTGCCGGTCGGGCCGGTAATCAAAATAATTCCATAAGGCTTGGCAATCGCTTCTTCTAATTCTTTTAACTGTGGCCCGCCAAAACCTAATTCAGTTAAAGAGGGAATTCCGCCGGTTTTTTTCAAAAGTCTCATCACCACTTTTTCACCAAAGACAGTCGGAAGAGTAGAGACACGCAAGTCAACTTCATCATTTTTAGACCTAAAAGTAAACCGGCCATCTTGAGGGATTCTTTTTTCATCAATCTTCATCTCTGATAAAATCTTAATTCTGGAAACTAAAGCCTCATGAATCGTTTTTGGCAAGGATAATTTTTCTTGAAGGATACCATCGATCCGGTAGCGGACTTTTGTCCTTGTTTCCTCAGGCTCAATATGAATATCAGAGGCTCTGCCTTTGACGGAAAAGTCCAAAATCGTTGAGACAATCTTGGCAATCGGCGCTTGCTGCATTTGAATATTACTTATCTTGGTTTCTTTATTAACATCTGGCGAATATTCTTTTAAGGCGTCACGGACTTCCGGAGACAGTCCCTGACTATAAGAAAGGTCAATCATTTTTATAATCTGTTCGCGATCTGCTAAAGTTAAAATTATTTTTTTACCGGTTTTTTTCTCCAAAAAATCAATGATAGTCATATCAAAAGGATCTTCAGTGCCAATATAAATGACAGATTCTTTTGGGTCAAAACGATATGGAATAATTTGATAACGTCGGTTAATTGACTCGGAAATCAAACCAACAGCCTGAGAGTCAATGGGAGTTTTATCCAAATCAACATAAGAAACTTGCTCTATCTGCGCCCTTGCTTTGACAATCTCAATCCGAGGCAGATGGGAAAATTGATAAAGATAATCAATGATCGATAAATTTTTTTGCAGGCTGGCCACCTCAAACTGATCAGCTTCAGCTTCACTAATCTGTTGATTTTTTATTAATTGATCCAGTAGTTGCTTGGGGGTAATGTTCATTAATTTAACTATATATAAAAATTATGCTAAAATGCAAGAACAGATAGTTCATAAAGTTCGTAAAGTTATAAAGTTTATAAAGAAAAATACTTTAAGAACTTTACAAACTTTAAAAACTTTATAAACTTAATCTATGATTCCTCTATTAATCGTCTCCGATGACAATAAACTAGTAAATAGTTATGTCAATAAACTCAAACAGGATAATATTTTTTTTGAAATCACTCCTTCAACCAAAGAATATTCGATTGATGATATAAAAAGTTTAATAAAAGAAACCAAAGTCTTTCATCCAAAAATCCGTATTTATTTTCTTCCGTATTTTCATTTGTCATCTATTCCGGCCCAAAACTCTTTTTTAAAATTACTGGAGGAACCGCCAACTAATGTTCAGTTTATTTTAAGCACTGATAATAAAAACAGACTCTTGCCAACGATTATTTCCCGGGTTAAAATTATTAAATTACGGGGGAAGGAAACAAAAAATGTAGTGGAGCGATTCATCGCTCCAGAAATTGAAGGTGTGATAAATCACACCACTACGAAGATACCTCTTTTACCGTTTAAAATCACAGACAGGGAATCGGCCAATGATATTTTGCG
This sequence comes from uncultured Gammaproteobacteria bacterium, assembly GCA_964543535.1. Classification (GTDB taxonomy): domain Bacteria; phylum Patescibacteriota; class Microgenomatia; order UBA1406; family GWC2-37-13; genus GWC2-37-13. The sequence goes on from CAZIYS010000001.1 coordinate 20,858, forward strand.
TCAAATAATTATGTTTTTTCGAAAAAAACTGGATTCTGACAAAAATTCTCCTCTAATAATTAAAGAAATTATCCGTCTCAAAGCTCTTTTGGAAAATAATAATCTTAATCCGCAATTAACTATAGATCAGGTATTGATATTTATTTGGAAAAGATATAAGATGAAGTAATAAGTCAAAATTCAAAAATCAAAAGTCAAAAATACAAGTCAAAATTAAAAAGTTTTTAAACACTTTTGACTTTTTACTTGAACTTTTGAATTCTAACTTTTGACTTTTAACTTATGAAAAGAGGATTTACCTTAATCGAGCTCCTTGTCGTCATCGCCATCATCGGCAGTCTTTCAGCTTTATTTCTTCCTAATTTTATGGCTGCCAGAGAGCGAGCCCGCGATTCGCAAAGAAAGTCTGATTTGAAACAAATTCAAAAAGCTTTTGAACTTTATAAACAAGACCAAACACCAACGGTTATTCCTGCAACCTTGCCGACGGCTAATCAATGTTGGTCAAGCGGAGTAAATTGTACCGGTAATATTTATATGAATAAATTTCCTGCGGATCCACAAGGAACTGCTTACGGATACGTTTATACCGATACGCTTACATACAGCATTGTTGCCTGTCTTGAAAATATTGCCGACCCTGACAAAGTTACTTGTCCAGTCATAGCGGGTTTTACTTGTTTGTCACCAAAAAAATGTTATATAGTTACCCAACCATAATATGAAAAATTTTAAAAGGGGATTTACAATGTTGGAGATACTCGTTGTCATCGGTATCATTGCCATATTGGTTAGTTTGGGATTTGCTTCGTATTCAACTGCTCAAAAGAAGGCTCGAGACGCAAAAAGAAAAGGTGATTTAAGCGCAATGCAAAAAGTGTTGGAGCAGTGTTACTCTATTAACAACTTTGCCTATCCTTCTATAACTGGCGGAGGAGGACCTTCAATTTCAGTAGATTGTCCAATCGCGACTGGACAGGACTTGACTATTACTGATCCTCTCGGGACGGGCACATATGTCTACACCGTGACAACAACAGTAGCTTGCCCAAGTTATCAAATATCTGTGAACTTAGAAACATCAACAACACCTTTTACTGTCTGTAACCAACAATAATATGAAAAAAGGTTTTACCCTGATAGAAATCCTCGTGGTTGCCACTATCATTGTTCTTTTAACAGCCACGGCTATCGTCACTTATACGACCTTTCTAAAACAATCACGCGACGCCAAAAGAAAGACTGATCTGGAACAGGTTAGAGCGGCTTTAGAAATGTACCGGTCTAACATTAATACTTATCCTGTTGGCAGCGTTTATGCAACCACTCTTTCTGTTTTAACAACGCCTGTTATCTATATTCAAAGCCTACCGACTGATCCGAAAAATCCGACCTATAGTTACTATTATACCGGGACAGCTTCTGATTATACGATCGCCGCTTATTTGGAAGGTGGAGGGACTACTTGTGTTGCCGGTCAATGCGGTTTAAACTGTAATTATTGTATGGGACCGTATGGACAAAAATAAACATGAAAAAGTCTTTTACCTTGATTGAGCTTCTTGTTGTTATCACCATTATGATTATTTTTATCGGCAGCATCTTAGCTCAATATAATACTTATACCGAACAGACGAAGTTAAAAAACGACGGAAGAAAGCTCGTTGATGTTTTGGAATTAGCCAAAAAAAAAGCACTTTCAGCCGACTTAATAGTAACTCCTTTTGTTACTCCGCCAACATATTGTACCAATTTTACTGGTTACAGAGTCACAATTTCCTCGAGTTCTTATTCATTATTATTTGGCTGTGCTTTAGTATATTCCACCGTTCAAAACTATAATTTACCAACTAACCTTACTGTGACTGTAGGAACAGGTGATTATAATTTTCCGCCGCTTATGTCAGGATTAAATATCACGATTAATTCCGTTCAGCTAAAAAATTCTGCTATTAACAAGTGTGTAAATATTTCTATTTCGTCGATTGGAATTGCTGAATTGGATGAAACACTGGTTGGTTGTTAAATTTAGGTTTGATAAATCAAACCACTACGATTATAAATATATGGTTTATAGAAAAGGTTTTTCCCTCATCGAAGTCCTCGTTTTCACTGTTGTTTTAGGTTTATTTTTTGTGGCCGCAATGGCCGTCGCAACATTTAATATCAAAAATATGAAAATACAAGAACACAAAATTCTTGCCACTCGTTTTGCTGAAGAAGGAATTGAGTGGGTGAAACAGGAAAAAGAAGATGATTGGAGCATTTTTATAACTAGAGATACTTTGGGAGAAACTACTTACTGTCTTAATAATTCACTTAGTTGGGGCAGTCCAGTGTCCTGTGCAAGTTATGGTCTTGGCACAATTTATAAACGAGAGTTGCTGATTAAAAATTCCGGCTCACCGGTTAATCAGGTCGAGGCGATGATTACGGTATATTGGCAAGATATGGGTACGGTTTTGTCAGTGCCGATAAAGACGGTATTTAAGTTATTAGAATGAGATTAATAATCAATTGCTAATTGTTAATTGGCAATTGTTAATTGAGTATAAAATGAAAATAAAACAATCAGCAATCAACAATCAGCAATTAGCAATTAACAATCGCGCTTTTACCTTAATAGAAACCATTGTTGTCATTGCAGTCATCGGTCTTACATTGCCGGTCTTGATTGGAACAATATTTATTTTAGTTCGACAGCAAACCAAAATCATTAGATTAAGTCAGGTAAAACGGGAAGGCGACTACGTCATTAACCTTATGGAAAATACGATTAGAAATCGTGCCATCTCGATTCATTCCGGCGTACCAACAGAAGGTAATATTGTTTGTAAAAATGCTGGAAGCTCATCTTCAGGTCCTCCTTTTTATTTTTTAGATAAAAACAGGCAGTGGTTTGGTTACTTGACTAGTAGCAATTCTATTGCTTCTAATTCAGCCAGTCCGACTATCAATTTGACATCAAGCAAGATTTTAATTTCTAATTTTTCTATTGACTGCTCAAGAAAATTTATCTATTCACCAGCATCAATTTCCCTTGGCTTTGATATCTGCTATGATATCGGAGCCGGAGTCTGCACCTCAACTCGTCCTGAAGAAATTGCCTCACTTCACTATCAGACGAGGATTAAGTTGAGAAGTTATTGATTTATAATTTTTATAACCGTTATAATCATTATATGAGTGATAATTTTTTTACTTTAGATATTGACGAAAAATTTACTAAAGTAGCTGATGCTAAAAAAGCCGGCGATATCTTGGAAGTGACGGCCTTGGGAAAGACAGAAACGCCGGATCTTTTTTACAGCAGTAATCTGGAAAAAACTGTCGAGACAGAAGTATCTCAAATAAAAAAACTGATTGAAACTCTCAATATCACCAAAAAAAATGTCAATCTGATTATTCCTGACACCCTGACCTACAGCCAGATCATCTCGATGCCGCTTCTCAATGAAAAAGAACTCATTTCGGCCATCAAATATCAGGCCGACCAGTTTATCCCTATGCCAATTGAGGAAACCAATATTGATATCGAGGTGATTGACGAAGACCAAAAAGAAAAAAAAGTTTTACTTCTCATTGTGGCGGCGCCAAAAAAAGTTATCGAAAGAATCCAGACGACCATTGAGCTGGCCGGACTTAATCCAGAGTCAGTGGAAAACGAAATGAGCAGCAATGGCCGGTTGATAGCCGCTTTTAATAAAAGTATTCTTAATCAATACAAAGTTAACATAGGGCAGGGAATTGTCATTGCCAATTTTGATATTAATTCTACTTCTTTAGCTTATTTTTCTCCGGAACAATTAATTATTAGAGAAAGCCATCATCTCTCAATCGGCTACCTGTTATTTTTAAAAGAAATTCAAATCAATACAGATACCGATATTAAAAAAACCGAAGAAATCTTAAAAATTTATGACAAAAAAAATCCTTCTTCCTATCCGGTCGAAAAAATTATCCAACCTTTGGTGAAAGAATTCTCCAACGAGCTAAAAATCTTTATTTCCAAATACAATCCCTCAGTCATCCTATTTACCAATAAAATATTTTTATTTCCATCATTAGTCACCATTTTAAGTGTAGAGTTATCTTTTCCCGTCAATATTTTTAATCCCTATTCATTGATTAAAAAATCACAGTTAATCGAAACCTATAAAAACGAGTTACCTATTTTTGTCCCTGCTTTAGGCGGAAACTTGAGATGAAACTATGAAAAAAAAACGCATTAATCTTTTGGTTAACCGGGAAGATTATCAAAAATACGAAAATTATTTCGAACAGTTAAAACTCTCGGCTGCTGTCTTAACCGTAGTTTTATTTATGCTTTTTATTTCTTTCTATTTATTTTTAAAAAATAAATTTAATTTATATGAAAATATGAATCTGCAAAAGAAAACTTATCTTCAGCTATTGACGGAAAGAAGAGCTGACGAAGCAAAAATCAACTATATTCAAAAAAAATATTTAGATCTGAAGACTTTTTTAAAAGACGATGCCTCTTCTGCTCCTTACTATGAACTGCTTTCCAACGCCATCAAAGATAGTTCGACGTTGCTCACTATAAACAGCAGCGAGTCAGCCAGTTTAAAATCTTTTGAAGTTAATAAAAATAGAATAACATCTTTTACAATTATTTTTTCCGATTTTAATAAATTAATGGACTTTTTAAAATTTGCCGAATCACAGACTTTTATAAACAATTTTGAGAATATTTCTTTGAAAAACTTTGTCGTCGTTGGTGACAAAGAAAAAAAAGAAAGTTATGAGTTAAGCTTTAGCGGGAAATTTATCCCGATTAAGCTTGATCTTTAATATGTTTAATAAAATCAAACCGTTTATCCGGCGTTTAATCAAAGAAAATATTTTTTATCTTATTGGCAATATCTTTATTTTTATCTTAATTATTATTACTGTTAGAATCGGATTAACGGAGAACTTGAGCTACGACAAAAAAATCAGCGCTCTAAAAACCGAACTTGGCCAATTACAAAATAAGGTAACTCTTATGAATACGGCCATTCCGTCTTCGGACAAACTCGATGAAGACTTAAGTTTTTTAAATACTTTAATTCCCAATATTGAGGATTATTTTTCTATTATCTATACCCTGGAAAAACTATCGCAGAAAACCAACTTCATCGTTACTTCATATAGTGTTAATGTGGGAAAATCAAGCGCCGAAAAATTAAAACTTAGTATCAACGGAATAGGGGACAGCCAATCGTTTATTAATTTTTTAAAAGACTACAACTTTGGCGGCGGACGCTTGATTACCTCGGATAAAATTCAGCTCGATCCGAATTTTTTTGGCTCAATCAAAATCGATATGACCTTTTATACCAAGAGCGTTTCCGCCGGTAAAAACTTGGAAACGGTATCTGATTACAAATTTTTTGAAGAATTAGAGACGCTTAAAAGCAAAGTGAACTTTAGTTTTGATAGCAATTCCGCATCAAATACTTCTGACTTGAATTATCCAAAGAAGAGTAACCCTTTTTAGGGCGGTTGGGGAGATTGGGGACGATTTTTAAGCAGTTTTCTCAATCCTTCCGAGACTTGTGCTCCTACCTTCATCCAATAGTCAAAGCGGTCTTTTTTGATATTAAAGACGACCGGGTTAGCAATTGGATCGTAGAAACCAACCTCTTCAATATATTTGCCATCAGCTTTATAATGTTTATTGACGGCCACAATACGATAAGATGGATGACCTTTTTTCCCTTGACGATATAGTTTAAGTGCAACGGCCATATTTAAAACTGGAAACTAGTTATTAGTAATTAGAAATTAGTAATCGAAATTGGAAATTGGAAATTAGGAAATTTAAATATCTAATTTCTATTCTCTATTTTCTATAACTACTTTCTATTTTCAAACAACTATTTTCTAAACAAATATATCACAATAAATGAAGATTTTCAAAGGCTTTTTTGGCCGCTTCTTCTTCAGCTTCTTTTTTTGAAGGAGCAATCCCCACTCCTAACTTTTTGTTATTAAAATAAACTCCGATTTTGAAAGTTCTTTTATGCTCCGGTCCTTTTTCCTCCAACACTTTATAAAGAGGCGTCTTTTTATATTTTCCTTGAATCAGTTCTTGCAGTTTGCTTTTGGCAGATAAATATAAATTATTTTTCAATAGATAATCGAGTTTTTCCTTAAACAGAAAGTTAACGACAAAAACATATGCCATTTCGAAGTTTTGATCCAAAAATATCGCGGCAATCAACGCTTCAAAACAGTCGGCTAAAATATTATTATTGCTCCGGCCAGCCCCTTTTTCCTCGCCTTTGGAAAGAAGAAGAAAATTATTAAGATCAATTTTTTTAGCAACTTCTGCCAGGCTATCCATTTTAACAATCGCCGACTTTATCTCGGTGTAGTCGCCTTCTTTTAAATTAGGATAATTTTTGAAAAGATAGACCGAAGTGATCAAAGATAAAACACTATCGCCTAAAAACTCAAGCCTTTCATTGGAAGGAAGATGAGAACTTTTATGTTCATTGAGATAAGAACGGTGGATGAAGACATTTTGTAATAGAGATTGATCTTTGAAAGTAATGTTTATTTTTGTTTCAAGAGATTTGTATTTGTTAAGCATATTATTAAGTCAAAATTCAAAAGGCAAAAGTCAAAAATACAAGTAAAAAGTTAAAAGTATTTAGAAATTACTTTTTAATTTTAACTTTAACTTTTGACTTCTAACTTTTAACTTTTGAATTATCTAAATAAATCTTCCCCATTACCGCATTTACAAAAGCATAGGCTTTATCACTTCCTAATTCCTTGGCTAATTCAACAGCTTCATCAATGATAACTTTGGCCGGCTGTTTTTTTTCAAACATTAGTTCAAACACAGCCAGTTGTAAAATGGCTAAGTCAACTTTGGCAATCTTATCCAAAGGATATTTGGGCGCGTATTTTTTTATTAAAGTATTAATCTTGGTGATATTCTTTATTACTTGTTTTGTCTTACTATCAACCAGCTGATCTTTGGATTTTAAATAACTTAAAGCAAATAATTGCTGAATAATTTTGATCCGAAGTTCGTGTCTGGGATCCATTTTATTTATTGCAATACTTGCACATTCTGTGGGCTAACTTTGTTTTTCCACAGTTGCCGCATTTGACTAATTTTGAAAAAGACCTGACTCTTTCAGCCATTCTTTTTCCTTTTCTTTGGGTTGAATGTTTTCTTTTTGGAAGTGGAGCCATAGTTAAGTATAATATTTATAAAAATTATAAAAGTTATAACTATTATACATAATAAAATACCCCTTGACAAATGGAAAAGAAATCGTCTATATTTAATCTATATGAAAAAATTAACTCGCGGTTTCACACTGATTGAACTTTTAATCGTTATTGCTCTTCTTGGTGCTTTAGCAGTTGGACTACTTGCCGCTCTTGACCCTTTTGAACAACTAAAAAAGGGAACTGATACAGGGACAAGAAATATCGTGTCAGAAGTACACGGAGCAATCATAAGATATTATGGTATAAAAAGTCATATGCCTTGGTGTCCAACAGGAACTGGTTGTCCTACAGATCCTTCGGGGACAAATCTCTCGACCGCTCCGATTACTACAGCGATTACTAATATAATTGAAGCAGGAGAGTTAAAAACTGATTTTATCGAGTTGGCAGGTGGAAACACAACAAAAGTTTTTGTTACCGGTTCGGAAGTTAATGCTACTGCAATTGTCTGTTTTAAACCAACGGCTAAATCATTTATTAGCGACCCTAATACTAAATATACTAATTTAGGGGCTGCTACATGTGCCGGAGCTGATCCAACTCAAAAAACTTGTTATTGGTGTGTTAATTAATGAATAAAAAGGGATTTACTCTGATTGAACTCCTTTTAGTAATAGTAATATTAGGTATTTTGGCTGCTTTAATTTCTGGAAATTTTATTACCTCACTTAAAAAAGGCCGAGATGCCAAGCGAAAAGGAGATTTGGAACAAACACAGCGGGCGCTTGAGATGTATTATGAAGACAAAAAGGCTTATCCAGTTACAGCGGGTTTAACTTTTGGAAGTAAATTTTGTGAAAACAACCCTTGTGGAGCATCTGATAAAGTCTATATGCAAAAAGTGCCTAATGACCCGGTTTCGGGGAAAAATTACGAATATCTATCTATTTCCGGCATTGATTATAAACTTTTTGCTTGCTTGGAAAATAGCCAACAAATATTACCTTACGAGTCTACTGGCTATTCTTACACGTCAACCAATTGCGGCAATTGTAAGAATCAAGCGGGAGCTGACGTTTTGTGTGTCTTGGGAGTGTCGAGTACGAATATAAGCCCGTAAATTTAAGGACTGACCCTATGCTAAGAACTGTCCTTGTAATAGGGTCAGTCCTTATTTATCAAGTTCCTTAAGCACATCCACATCATTCTTATCAAAATTCTTTAGAATATAATAAAAAACCTTTTTGGCTTCGTTTATTTGCCCATATTTCTTTAATAATTGCCCCTTAAATAGATAGGCTTCGCGGTAGTTGGACTTTAATTCAATAGTATTCTCGATTTCCTCAAGTGATAGTTTTTGAAAATTTTGTTTATCCAAATTGTTTTTTGTCGAGTTATAGAGAGTTGAATAATAAAGAGAGAGAGTATAAGGAATCTTCGGATCGGTCGGGTAAAGATTTCTAGCAGTTTTTAAAGCTTCAACCCCTTGTAATAACTCATTATCACTACCTGTCACCTGATAGAAATAATACATATTTTTCGCTCGCGTCTTCCAGTAAAAAACATTTTTAGGATAAGTCTGAACTGTCTTTCTATTATATGAATCAGCCATAGCCGCGATTTGCTTGGCCGGATCTTTTTCATTTTGCAAAGAGGCCAAGGCGGAAAGATAGGCCAACGATGCGGAAAATTTGTCTTCATAAACCGGTTCATGTCTCAATTTTAAAGCCTTTTCAAAATATGAAGCGGCTTTTTGCTGATCAGACACTTTAGCATATTTCATTCCATATGAATAATTAACATCAGCCAAGTAATAAACAACAATAGATGATAGAAGATAGATGGTGGAGGATAGAAGAAGAAAAATAAAAAGCTTCTGAAAAAAAGAAAGGCTGTTAGGAGTTAGACGATAGGAGTTAGGAGGATAAGAACTGTTTGACCCAATAATAAAGGCGGGAATTAAGTAGAAAAATAGCTGGATTGTTGTAGTGGAAAAACCGAAAAAATTGGTAATTAAAATTGCAATATAAGAAATAGTTAGAAGTATGGTCAATAATTTTTTGTTGTTTTTGAGTCCATAACCAATAACAAAAACTATCATCAATAAATAGCTTCCTAATCCTAAAAATCCAGTCGTCGCTAAAAAGTTTAGATATTCGTTGTGGGCTTTGTTATAGACATAGTCCCACTCTGAAGTCAGGTTATGAGCAATCGGCCGGACAAAGTTATAACTAAAAGCAAAAGTTTCCACACCAGTGCCAAATAAAGGATATTTTAATCCCAACTTCCAAGCCCCTTGCCAGACGATCTTGCGGATATCAAAGGACTCGGTGACGGAAGACGCGTTAGTAGTTAGTAGTTTGTAGTTTGTAGTTGGTAAGGAAGTTTGCTTTTTTATAAAAATATTTTTATAGGTTTCGAATGTTAAAAATTTATCAATTTTATCTATGCCTGATTTAAAAAATATTACTGGTAAAAATATTGCCAAAAATAAAATAATTAAAGTTTTTTTTGTATTAATTTTAATAAATAATAAATAACAGATAATAAATAATGTTAATCCGGCAAAGACTGCGAATAAGGCTGAACGGGAACGGGTAAACAAAATCATGGAGAAATTTAAAAACAGATAAATCGGCCAGATTAAACTTTTAACTTTTGAATTTAAATTTTGACTTTTGATTTTTGACTTTTGACTTATATAAAAATATATTCCTATAAAAAAAGTCACCGCCAAATAGGCTCCTAACCAATTTGGCTGGCCTAATGTTGAAAATGCTCGTAATTCTGGCCTGAATGCCAAAGTTGTATTATCCCAACAGGAATTATTAAACTGGCCGGTAAATAAAAGACAGGTCAGATCATGACCAAGCTTACCGGGAATCGCCCAAACAATAACCAACAAAGAAGAGCTTAGAATCGCTTTTAAAGTTTTTTCCACATTAATCTGATTGGAGACGAAAGCATAGTAGAGTATGATATAACTTAACGTAGAAAGCAAGCCGCCGTTAAACCGTCCATAATAGCCAAATAAAGAGGTATGACGATCTAAAGAAAATATTGTTGAGATTAACTGGGAAAGAAAAAAAACTATGATTGGGATATCTAAAAAGGTTTTTTTCAGTATAATTTTCTTATTAACAACCATTTTTAAAAACCATAAAAAAGCTATAAGAACCGTAACGGCATAAATAAAAAGCATTTTATTAAATTCGAAAAGTTCCGAAGTCGACTTAGTCATAATTAAAGGAGTGACAAAAAAAAGCAGGCTATAGAAAAATTGGATAATTTGATCAATCATTATGCTTAATCTAATGGATATTTTCAAAAAAATCAAGCTTCCCTTTTTTGCCAACTTTGAGGTTTATTTTGATTTAGGCACATCAATCACCAAGATGGCCATTAAAGATAAAGGAGTAATTTTAAGAGAGCCGTCTTTTTTAGGATATAACAGCCGAATCAAAGACTATTCTTTTATTGGAACCGAGGCAAAAACTATTTTGGGAAAAACTCCCGAGTTTATCCGTGTGATAAGACCAATTGTCAATGGAGTTATTTCCGACTTTGACGCCGAAGTCTTTTTACTGCGAAAATTTTTAGAAAGATCAGTCTATCTTTACTCCGGAAGTAAAATGCTTAAACCGATGATGACCGGAATTGCTACCGTGCCAACGATTGCCACCGAGATTGAACAAAAAGCAGTCAGGGAAGCTTTGCTAAAAATCGGCATGTCCCAGGTCTTTTTGGTGGAAAAGCCTTTGGCGACGGCCGCTGGCGCCGGTTTAAATATTTTTTCCCACGAACCAACTATTGTTGCCGATTTAGGCGGTGGGTTAATTGAACTGTCTGTAGTTGGCTCGGGCGGAATTCTTTCCCAAAAAACCTTTAAAAACGCCGGCGATCAGATGAATAAAGTGATCTTTAATTATGTCTATCTGAAGTACGGAATAATTTTGGGCGAGGCAACCTGCGAACAGCTAAAAATCGAGCTTTTGAACTTTAATAATGCGGAAAAAACCATTGTCATTAGAGGTAAATCTTTGGAAAGCGGCCTGCCCAAATCAGTCAAGATAAAAAGTTCTGATATTAACGAAGCTTTGTTAACCAACTTTAACCAAATTATTGACGGAATTAAAGAATTAATTGAAACTTCGGCCCCTGAGGTCGTTGACGAAGTAATGAAAAAAGGCGTTATCCTTACCGGCGGCCTATCAAGAATTGTAGGAATCGATAAATTTTTTGAAAACGAATTAAAGATCACGGTCTATTGCAGTGATAAATATGAATATACAACAATTAATGGTTTGGTCAAACTGACCGCCAACGAAGAGACTTTTTCTAAAATTTTAATTATATAAAATCATCCAATGAAATTCAAAGTGAATGAGTTTCACTCCATGGAACAACCATTGTCTCAGCAGAGGCTAACATATCAGCATCAACAGGCTGATTGGTTATTGGGCGTTTTCCAAAAACAAGCATTTCTAAAGTTGATAGAAGATCAATTTCATCAGGAACTATTTCAGGTAAGGGAACTCTATTAGCATCATTTTGTCGGATAACCCGATCATTTTGCCAAACCGTATGTTTATCACTCTTTAAGGCTTTGGTTGAATCATTTGTATCAAGCTTATAATCTATACGAAATTTACGTTCATTTTTCTTATCATATAAAAACATAAGTATTGGTCTGCCATTCATTAAATTAAATTCAATCAAATCACTATCATGATCAAATGTAACACCAATTTCAAGAGAATCTTTAACAATTATATTATTTTCTCCATTTTCAAAGATATATTTTGATTTTTTTTGTACCTTTTCACCTTCTTCAGCATCTTTTAACACACTAATAAAAGCAATTTTATCTAATCCTCTAGATTCCATATTATGAACTAAAATAGTGGCACCTGGACTTTTTGGAGTACGTTCATATCTCCCAATAATTCCTGCGCTATAAGTTTTTTCAATTGGAGTTTATAATCTACACATCCTAAGATCAGGCGATGAAATAGCATTTTCTATATTTATCATTATATTACATTATAGCACTATTTTTATAAAAGTAAAGACGATTTTGCTGTTAGAATAATCAAATAAAAAATATAGAAGTTAATGGAAAATTTTGCGGTTGCTTTTTGTTTAATATATTTATTCGATAATTACCATCTTGACACCGATCGTACAAAGATGGTAATATTTTTTATACGACTAATAAAAAGTTTATTAACTACGGCGCATTAACAAAAGGTATACTGATGTATTTTGCTGGCATCTTGACATCTGGTTACTCATCTATCCAGGGTCGAAAAGGAGCAAACCTTTCATTATTGATAGATAATCTGCAGGATTTATTAAAGACAATAAATAATTATCAAGTCAAAAAAGCTAAAGTTCTGAGAGCTTTAAAAAAACTTGAAAAAAACGAGATTTTAGACATTCAGGAAAATAACGGGAAAGTGACTGTTTATTTAAAAAATGAAAATCATCCAAAAATTATTAATTATTCGATTAGAATTCTTCTAGATTTTAAAAAGAAAAACAAACAATGGAATGGAAAATGGTTTTTAGTATTTTTTGATGTTCCGGAAACTCAAAGAAATAAAAGAGATTATCTTAGAAGATATCTTATAAAATTGGGATTTTACCAATATCAAAAGAGCGTGTATCTATTTCCATATGAATGTGAAAAAGAAGTGGAATTAATAAAGAGAATTGCTGAAGGAGCAAAATATATGAAATATATTATTGCGGAAAAAATTGAAGATGAATTAAAAGCTAAAGAGTATTTTAAATTACCATCTTAGGGCGCTCACTTAAATAACATGTTCGCGCCACAAAGGGCCGCAATCCTAAATAATTGGGTATGTTATTTAGGAGCGTGCCCTTAGCTCGATCGTACAAAGATGGTATATAAGTCATATTCACAGTTGCTAAAATAGCGGTTGCTTTTTAATAATTTTTTATATAGAATTAGTTTTCTCTGAAAGAATTTAGCCGCTCTTTGACAATTTATTTGTTTTTCTTTGCCAATTTAAGTTTTTATTTAGTCTTTTGATAATCGGGTTAGGATCGGTCCGACTAAGCTTTGTGCTTTAGTCGTGACTTTTTTTAAGAGTTTGATCCTGGCTCAGGATGAATGTTGGCGGCGTGCCTGAGATATGCAAGTCGAACGTCTTTTCTACCGCAAGGTGGAGAGGTAGTGGCGGACGGCTGAGTAACACGTAGGGACTTACCTCTTTTTGAAGGATAGCCCATCGAAAGGTGGGATAATACTTCATAGTATGAATACCGTAAGGTATTTGTTAAAGGGAATAACTTCTCGAAAAGAGATGGACCTGCGGCTTATCAGATAGTTGGTGGGGTAACGGCCTACCAAGTCGACGACGAGTAGCTGGCCTGAGAAGGTGGTCAGCCAGAGGGGGACTGAGACACGGCCCTCACTCCTACGGGAGGCAGCAATCAGGAATAGTCGGCAATGGACGAAAGTCTGACCGCGCGACGCCGCGTGTAGGAATAAGCTCTAACGAGCGTAAACTACTGTGATGGGGGATAAAGTTCCCCGCTTAGCGGGGGGTTGATAGTACCCCATTAGAAAGGGGCCGCTAACTGCGTGCCAGAAGCGTCGGTAATACGTGGGCCCCAAACATTATCCGGTTTTACTGGGTGTAAAAAGTAGTGTAGGTGTCTTGATAAGTCTTGTTTTAAATACTGTGGCTTAACCATAGGAAAGGGCAGGAAACTGTTAAGATAGAGTTTGCTTTAGAGAAACTGGAACTCAGGGAGGAGTAGTGAAATGCGTTGATACCCTGGGGAACACCAGTGGCGAAGGCGAGTTTCTGAAAGCAGACTGACACTGAGACACGAAAGCTAGGGGAGCGAAGCAGATTAGAGACCTGCGTAGTCCTAGCCCTAAACGTATGCTTGCTAGCCGCATTTTCCCCGCCTTTGGCGGGGGAGGTGTAGCGAAGGTAACCCGTTAAGCAAGCCACCTGGGGAGTACGGCCGCAAGGTTGAAACTCAAAGGAATTGGCGGGGAGGCACACAACCAGTGGAACATGTGGTTTAATTCGAAACAAACCGAAGAACCTCACCAGGGTTTGACATGCTATCGTACATTCTGCTAGAAATAGTGGGAAATCCGCAAGGATGATAGCACAGGTGCTGCATGGCTGTCGTCAGCTCGTTCCGTGAGGAGTACCCTTAAGTGGGACAACGAGCGCAACCCCCATCTTGTGTTAAATTTGTCACAAGAAACTGCTCCGCCTTTGGCGGAGAGGAAGGAGGGGCAGACGTCAAGTCAGCATGGTCCTTATGACTTGGGCTACACACATGTTACAATGAAGGAGACAAAGAGTATTGCGACACTGCAAAGTGAAGCAAATCCCTTAAACTCATTCTCAGTGGGGATTGGGGTCTGCAACTCGACCCCATGAACGCGGAATTGGTAGTAATCGCAGGTCAGTCACACTGCGGTGAATACGTTCTTGCCTCTTGCACACACCGCCCGTCAAGCCAACAAAGTCGATGATATTTGAACCCCGCCCTATGGCGGGGGAGAATATTACCGGCGATGGGGGTTAAGTCGTAACAAGGTATCCGTACCGGAAGGTGCGGATGGATCACCTCCTTTCTAATTTTTTTCAATTTGCAAAAAAATTAGTCCGACCTTCGATTCGGAGGTATGACTTTAAACAAATTTTCCTAGCCCGATTATCAGACTAAATATAAAGACAGTCTTAATTAAGACTGTCTTTATTGCTTCTTATCGAATACCTTTTGGCAGAGGATTGGAGATCACTCCCATAACATTAGCGGGGAAATAACGATAAAATACATCGCCAATAATACTATCTTTTGTCACGGCACAAAATTCTCTAGAATCAGAGGATCGAGGTCGGTTATCACCCATGACAAAAATATAATCTTTAGGGACAGTGTAAGGAACATTGTCTTTGATACAACCACCATCCCATAAATTAGTGGTTGCGCCAATATATCCTTCTGTCAATTGAATATTATTAACTTTTACTACGCCATTAGAAATAGTGATAACATCGCCTGGCAAACCAATAATTCTTTTTATGTATTCAATGTCAGGATTTTTAGGAGATTTAAAGACAATGACGTCACCGCGTTCGATTTTTCTAAATTTATATGTTATCCTGCTGGTTAAAATATAATCACCGGTCTGAAAAGTCGGCTCCATTGACGCGCCTTTAACTTGATTTGGGGTCAAAACGAAAAGGTAGATAACAATGAAAAGAGAACCAATAAAAACTACTGTTTCTAATATCTCCATCACAAAATCTATAATCATTTTGACTATCTTCATAAGCAATTATTGTAAAAAAATCAACGAAGTTTTACAAGTGATTTTGTATATAATTAATTACGGGCTTATAGCTCAGTTGGCTAGAGCGTTGCATTCACATTGCAAAGGTCCCTGGTTCGAGTCCAGGTAAGCCCACAATGAACATTTTTAAGAAAATTAAAGGATTAAGCTTGATTGAGATTCTTGTTGTTATTTCAATTGTTGGCCTACTTTTGCTTTTTATTGCGCCTCCAATTGTTGCCCAGCTGCAAAAAGCCCGTGATGGCAAACGAAAACTTGATGTCAATTTAATTCAAAAAGGGCTTGAGGAATATTACGATTCAACCAATTGCTATCCTGAAAGATTACCTGAATGTGGAAAGGTTCTTGTATTAGGAGATACAAACATTTTACCTGGTATACCTTGTGACCCGAAAAATAACTCTTTTTATCCCTATATAACAACCGGTGAAAACTGCAGCCCTTACTTTAAACTTTATGCCAAATTAGAAAGAATCGATGACCCAAACATTAAAATGACAGGATGCGAGTATGGTTGTGGACCCAACTGTGCTTATAATTTTGGAGTTTCTAGTTCAAATGTTTCTTTGGATTATTGTGAACCTCCAATAACACCAAGCCCATCCGAGCCTCCACCTTTGCCAACGTCATTAACGCCTTCTCCTACACCAATACAGTATGTTTGTGGGCAGGCCGCTGGTCCTCAACCTGAAGGCCAGTGTGAACCATATGCGGTACCAACTTTAAGTGAATGTCCAAAGATCTATCCCAACGATCCCACTTGCCAATATGAGTGCTATTTAAAGGCAAACCGCTGCAAAAACGCCAAAGGTAAATTTAAGCAATAAAAATCTGTTACTAAAGTGGTCACAGCTTACGAAAAATTACTCGATCTTAGGGTTAGCAAGCTATTTCAACACCAAGGGTTGATTTTTAAATTAGGCTATTGACTTATAATTTTTGACTTGATAGACTGAAAGCAAATGAAAAGATTTTCGTTTTTTCTTCAGATCTTTTTCGTTTTTTTATTAATTGTTTTATTGCCCTATTTTGTTTTTAATAAATCTTCGGCTCAATCGCCAAAAGATTTTGCCACTGACGAGATCTTAGTCAAGTTTAAGGAAGGTACTCCAAAAGAAATAAAAGAGAGAGTCCATAGAGGATTCGGTAGCCAAATGAAAGAAAGAATCGAAAAGCTTGATGTTGAAGTGGTAAGAGTACCAAAGGATCGAGTCGAAGAGTTTGTGGCAAAATTTAAAGGCAAGGCTGAGGTGGAGTATGCAGAACCAAACTATGTTGCCACCACCTTAGAATTAACTAACGATCCTGGGATTGCAAATCAGTGGGGGATGTATAAAGTGAGAGCGGCTGACAGTGGTATTTCCGCTTGGGACACTGCTAAGAGTAATCTTTCTGTAAAAATAGCGATTTTGGATACAGGAATTGATCAAGATCATGAAGATTTGGCAGGAAAAATCGTTGCCAATCAAAACTGTACTGACAGTTCGACAGCTGATGACCTTTATGGCCACGGAACCCATGCGGCTGGAATTGCCGCCGCCTCAACCAATAATAGCCTGGGCGTGGCCGGATTAGGCTATAATGCTTCTTTGATGAATGTTAAAGTTTTAGGTGATAATGGGTCTGGTTATTATTCTTGGATTGCCAACTGTTTAGTCTGGGCGGCTGATAATGGAGCTAAGGTTGTTAATATGAGCTTAGGCGGTCCTTTTAGCTCTAAAACATTGGAAATAGCGGTTAATTATGTCTGGAGTAAAGGAGCAGTAATAGTAGCGGCCGCTGGAAATTCAGGCAGTTCTTCTCGTACTTATCCAGCCTACTATAATAATGTCATTGCGGTAGCGGCCACTGATGTCAATGATAAAAAAGCTTCTTGGTCATCTTTTGGCAAATGGGTCGATGTGGCGGCTCCTGGGGTTGAAATATACTCTACTTTTCCAAATCACACAAACACCATTGGTAAAACTAATTACGGTTATGCTTCAGGGACTTCGATGGCAACCCCTCATGCGGCTGGACTAGCGGCTCTTATTTGGACGACTTCCTACAATGGTAGCAATGCTGATGTCCGAAGACAGATTGAAGCGACCGCTGACAAAATTACCGGTACGGGTAAATATTGGATCTATGGAAGAATAAACGCTCTTAATGCAGTCACTACTTTAGGAACTTACAACAATAAAAGCAAACATTAGTTTGTTACAATTTCTCCCCTGATAATTAATCTTTTTAAAGTCGTTGCTGGCGGCCAGCAGCTCATTAAGGTTAAATGGGAATTTTAAGAAACCGTTTTTCTTTTTTTATAAAAGTATAAAATAAACAGGATTAGTAAGATTATTAAAAAGTCAAATTAAATTGAAAATTGGATGAAAAAATCTATTTTTTAGCAGATTTTTTGGCAGAGTCTTTTTTGGAATCCTGATAGAAACCAGCAATAGAATAAATAATTAAACTAAACATAATTGCTGTCAAAATAATATTTAAAATGTTCATACTACTTTTTTGCTATATGGTATAGATATAAAACAAAGGAAAAAACAATTATTAGCTCGAGCATTACTACTGAATAAACGTTTGGATTCATTATTTATTTTTTAATATATAAATTGATGAGTAGATCATCGATAAAGAAATTATAAAACCAATAATTCCCAATTGCAAATAATACTGATCAAATTGTTTCTCCATAAAAATCTGTGAAATAATTACTATAGAAATTAATGCTACTGACATATTTACTAAAACATCAGCAATTACTTTTTTTTGATTTAAATTAAGTTTTTTCATTTCTTCAAAATTTTCTTTCTAAAGATATATGCAATTCCTCCTAATATCAATGAAGTTATCGATGGCCAAATATAATCCCAAGGGGAAGATTTTTTTGTTACTTCAATAGTTGGAGTAACTGATTCTTCTTGACGCGATGATGTTCCTAAAACATCAGGTGAAGTGTCTTTGGATAAAAGAGGGCTACTAACTAATGACTGAGTCGGTTGATTATTCGTCGAAGAAATAGTTGACGACGATGAATTTGTCGTTTGTGGAGTGGCTGTTGGAATAGACGTTGGTGTTGGAGTTTCTGTAGGCGTTGTGGTTGGTGACGGTGTCGTTGTAGGGGTTGTACTTGGTGTTATTGTTAGTGTGATTGTTGGCGTTGGAAATATCGAGAGAGCTGTTTGACTGTTATATAGTATATTATAGTCATCTATTTGAGACGTCGCCGGTGATTGGGTGATCTCTCCGTAAATATTTTCCCAAATGTCATTATTTTCTGAAATCTGGCCGATTACTACCTCATACTTTCCTTGATCCGTTCCCTGGACTTTTAAAACATAATTTCCCGATTGAACATCTGGGATAAAGATAATACCTTCTTCTTCTTGATATGTTTGATCGTTAAATTCGACGCTGATCGTTGCGGGTGATTTAATGATAAAAATTAAAGATGGAGAAATAATGGTTTTTTGTCCTTCTGCAATTTGGCCATCCGTAAAATCAATATTCAAAGTTTCCAAAATTTTACTGATCGCCTCTTTTTTAGTAATAATTTCTTCGTGGTCAAAATTAAGCTTTATAGAATCGCTGTCCTGATTGGCGCTTTTGGACAAAATAGTGTAGTCACCGGCATCATATAAAGGAGATTTTGGCTGGCCGTCCGGGTAATTTCCCAGTAATTGATTAACGGTATCGGCCGGCTGTATGATAAATCCAGCCGGTGTCTGACTGTTTTTTTCTCCATAAAGGGCTGTAAATACCGGAAAAATATCAGAAAAATTTTGATTGTAAGAGGCTAAAAAACTATTTTTAATTGTTAAATTGTCAATTGAAATTTCATTACCCTGAGAATCTTTCAAAAAATTAAAAGTTGGAAACAGGTCTTTTGCCACCGGAAATTTATTGGCAATAGTTACTCGATCTCTTTCCACTGTTGATTTATTCAAGATCAAAATGATTTTTTCCGCCAGCCATAAAAAAGTATTAGCCCGGTCAATCTCTCCGGCTTCTAATGGTTTGTAGACTTGAACAGCTCCGAGATGAGGTGAGCCGACCGAAATAATTTTATTTACTTTATCAGTATTTTTTTGGGCAAAGATTCTTGCAATCAAGCCACCCAAAGAGTGACCAACTAAATTTACTTTTTGATTAGGTTTACTATTCCAAATTTTTTCTTGAAGATAACTATTCAAGTCATTGGTGGTTTTTTCGATTGATTGACGCCAATCATAAGTAAATAGAAATAAATTAGTATTTTCCTGATAGTTAATTGTTTTTAAAGTCTTTATAACTCCACCGTAATCTTTGACAAAGCTTAAAAGTTTCCAATCGTTATAGGAAACCGTTTTATTATACAATATTGCGTCTCGATTCCAGGAAGCTAAAAATCCCGGAATAATAATTATTGGAGTTTTTTCAGGAATAGAAGTAGGCGTCGGTGTTGAAGTGGGGGTTGGAATGGCGGTTGGCGTCGGGGTTGGTGTTGATGTAGGGGTCAAGCACGCTTGACCCGTGCACGCCAAATTTAATCTCCATCGGGAATCGCTTCCTAACCCAGAATAATATAATTTTAAATCTTCGTTATTATTCAAGATTGACGGAAAAATTAAATGCTTATTATCATAGTCTTTACTTGGAGTCAAAAGATAGTCCAAATCTTCAAAATTAGAATCACAAGATAAAGGTAAAACGGTCTTAGCTAATCTTATTCCACTGCTGTCAGAGCGGTGAAAAAACAGATAAAGATCGTTGTTTTCTTTATAAGTAAACGGTCCGTCACCACCTGCCAGAAATGATTTGTCATTAGGACAGCGTTGCCAGTTAATTAAATCATCAGAATAAGCTAATTTTATTTTAAATCCATCTCCTCCCCAGGCTCCGAAAAATAGATAAGTACGGTTATCTTGGCTGTATGGAAACCCGGCAAAAACTCCTTTATTTTCCGAATTATTATTGGTATCGGGTGTTATAACTGAAGAAAAATCTGTAGAACAATTTAAATCAAAATCACAGTTACTTGAATCAATTCGATAAATATTATTATCATATCGAGTAAGAAATAACATATATCCAGTCTGAGTTTTTAATATTCGAGGACTAGATAAACCAACTCCTGTGTTTAAGATTTCCTTTTTCATCTGCCAACTTATTCTGTCTTCTGACTCAAAATATCCTAAAGAATAATAATTTTCCTGATCTCTTTTTATGGTGAAAATTCCTTTATAAATACTATTTTCTTTAAAAATATTTACCTGTAGTTGACTGGTGTAATCATTAATGTAGGAAACCGGAAGGGGATTATCTGGTGCTTTTTCAAACTGAAAAGCAAAAGTATTCTTAGCTAAAAATAAATAAACAAAAGAAATTAGAAAAATAAAAATTAGTTTTTTAACCATATAGCCATATAACCATATAGCCATATATTTAATCAATCGCTTATAACCTACAAAAATAGTTTTTTAGACCGTCAAATCAAGATATTTTTCTCGATAGATACCAAGCTTTTATGAAGCTCAGCCAAAGTATAAAACCGGTAATATTTTGAGTTACCACTAACCAAGGAGGAGTAATTTTACAACCTACGCAAAACAGCCAGAAATAATAAGAGGAAAATAGATAGAGAGTTATTAAAATAATTAGTTGCAGGGATTTTTTCGGTTTAATTAAAATTAAAAAAGGCATTAACCAGGAAAAATATTGGATGGAAAAATTAGTGGTAAAAACAAAAAAGAAAAATAAAAGATTAAGAATTTCTCTAATTAGATTTTTTTTATTTTCAAAATAAGAATAACTAAAAAAATATGTTATGAATATTAATGTTGTTAGCTTTTGCCAAAACACCCTTAATATCCCTAATAACCCCCACAGCCCCCAAATCCCCCATAACCCTTGATAATAAACAATTGTTTTAACGATATTGAAAATTGATGTCTTAAACAATAAAGAATAAATTATTATTGATATCAATGGAAAAACCAAACTTAAAATAATAAATTTTTTATTTTTTAACCGTTTATATAAAATAAGAATAAATAACAAGGGCCAAGTTTTTGTCATAATTGCAAACGAAAAACTTAGAACGAATAGTAATTCTTGTTTTCTATTTAATAAATAAATAGCCAGGAGAATAAAAAATATTGGGATGACATCAAACTGTCCATGTAAAGTCGTAATCAAAATCGTCACCGGATTAATCGCATATAAAAAAGCAGTTTTTAGACTTTTCTTTGATAGCAGATATATTAATCGAAGTATTCCGAGATCAAATATAATATTTATAATTTTTATAATAGTTATAATGATTATCTCCGACCGGCCTAACGAATAAGCCAAGGCCTCAAGATAAAGAAAAAATGGCAAGTACGGATGATGAAGATTGGCCACATCCGGATAGATATTAATTCCTTTTAAAGTCAATTCACCAACCTGAAGATAAGACTGCAAATCGTAGTTGGTAACATTTCTGAATATATAAAGACAGATTAATCGGATAATTAATGCCAACAGAAATATTTTTTTCATTTTAACTTTATGAACTTTATAGACTTTATAACTTTATGAACTACTATTCAGTCGGTTATAACCTACAAAACCACTTGTTTATATTGTTGTATGGTTAAATTATTGACGATATACCATGTCACAAAAGATGTTAAAATTAAATATGAAGTGCTACTTATGTCATACTCAGATTAACCCTCTGAAAAATATTATTTATGAATGTAAAAACTGCCAATTGGCGATAATTGAAAATAAAAAAATATTTGAAGATTTATCTGAAATATATAATTTCAAGAATTATCACATAGAAGAAAAAAAACATAAAAAGCGATTCACAAATTTGATGACGATTACTAGAAAATTTATAAAAAAGGGGAAAGTTTTGGATGTAGGCGGCGGATTTGGATTATTTAGCAAACTTCTAGCAGAAACCGGTCAATATAAAATTGAAGTGATCGAGCATTCGGTTATTCCTCATTATCTTTTTAATATAAATTACATTCTCTATAAAACATCCTATAAGAAATTTTTAAACAAAACTCATAAGAAATATGACGGAATTATAATGTTAGATATTTTAGAACATTTTAAAAGTCCATTAAATAATTTAAAAAGAACACTAAAAATTTTAAATGAAAATGGATTTTTAATTATTCAAACGCCTAATTACCAAAGTTTAATGGCAAAAATTTGTAAAAATTGGTCATGGTGGATGTTAGAAGATCATAAATATTTATTTTCTCAAAAATCAATAAAGATTATTTTGGAGAAATCTGGTTATAAGATAGTTTATTTTAAAACCTACGAAGATTTTTTTGATTTTAAAAAAAATTTAGATGGAAATTTTACCGGTATAAAAAACATAATTATTAGAAGAACAATAAAACTTGTATTTTTTTCTTTATTTTTTCCTTTTTATTTTTTTATCCGTTCTTTAATTTGGGATTTGGGATATGGTGGACTTATTTTTTTGATTGCCAGGAAGTATAATAATAGCAATGAAAAATAAACTTTCGCTTTTGATGATCACTAAAAATGGTCAAGAGCTTATTGAAAAATCATTAACCTCAGTAATTGGATTAGTCGATGAAATAGCAATTATTGATAATTATTCTTCTGATAGAACAGTGACGATTGCCAAAAAATTTGGAGCCAGGATTTATTTTAATCGCGAGGAAAATTTAGGAAAACAGAGAAGATTTGGGTTAGATAAGGTGTCCAATGATTGGGTTTTAGTTTTAGATTCGGACGAAATAGTTTCAGAAAAATTAGCAAAAGAAATTAAATTGAAAATTGTTTACAGTGAAAATTATGGATATTACATTCCTTTTCAAAATCATTTTTTAGGAAGACCATTAAGATACGGCGGCGAAGATTATAAAATGCTTAGGTTATTTAAAAAAGATAGTGTCAAAATACATCCATTAATGGTTCATGAAAAATTTGGACTTAAACAAGGTCGGGCCGGTTATTTAAAAAATAAGATTTATCATTATTCTTACCGTTCTCTCTGGCAAATGTTTAGAAAATTCAGCGATTATGCCATTCGTGAGGCAAAACAAAAATCGAAAGATGGTGAAAAGTCTTCTTTTAAAAAAATCTTTTTATATCCGCCTCATCTATTTTGGGCGAGATTTATCAAAGACAAAGGCTACAAAGACGGACTTTTTCGTATTCCTTTGGATTTAGGTTTTGCTTATATGGAATTTTTAACCTATTTTTTATTATTTTTTTATTCAGTCCACCCTAAGGGTGTGCGAGGCTAAATTTATATGAAAACAGGGTTTATATTTGTGTTATTTAAAACTCCAAAATCGGAAATTAATAGATTAAAACAAGAAGTTAAAGACTTAAAGTTTAAAAACTATCAAATTTATTTTATTGATAACACTAATAATCATCAAGGATATGCAACCGGCGTCAACAACGGATTGAGAAAAGCTATAAAAGATCACTGTGAACTATTCGTCATAGCTAATCCTGATATATCCCTAATCACCCTAAACTCCCTAAATCTCTTAAAGGCGTCTAATCACTTTGACATCTTGGGACTGGCCATGAGGCAACAAGGTAAAATTTATTACGGCGGAGAAGTTGACAAATGGCGGATGAGTGGGGGACTAATCGAAAAAAAACCTAAATTCAGATTTGTTCCCACTGATTTTGTTTCCGGATCTCTAATGTTTATCAAAAAAAATGTCATTGATAAGATCGGTTTTTTTAATGAAAGTTATTTTATGTATTATGAAGAAGTTGACTACTGTTATCGAGCTAAAAAAGCCGGATTTAAAATTGGTATCGATTCTAAACAAAGTTATGAACACTTTGAAGTTTCTAAAGACAATTCAACTAAGGAATATTATTTATTCAGAAACCGTTTAAAGTTTTTATTAAAATATGGATCGTTAAAACAAAAAACTTACGAATTAT
This sequence comes from uncultured Gammaproteobacteria bacterium, assembly GCA_964543535.1. Taxonomy (GTDB): domain Bacteria; phylum Patescibacteriota; class Microgenomatia; order UBA1406; family GWC2-37-13; genus GWC2-37-13. The sequence continues at coordinate 45,336 of CAZIYS010000001.1, forward strand.
TAAGACTTCCGAAAACAATCGTTGAAGAGATTAAAAAGCGCCCTTTTTATTTAAACTTTTTATCACTAAATATTTCCTCAATTGTCAATAAGATTCTTCACTTTATTTTATTTTTAATTTTAATTAACTATTTTAAGCCGGAAGAATATGCTATCTATACTTTAGCATGGACTCAAATCGGACTGCTTTTGCCGCTGTTGGACTTTGGCACCACTTCTTACGGACTAATTCATATTAATGATTCGATTGAAAAAAAAGTTAAGGAACTATTCTCTTTAAGATTTTATTTATCATTAATAACTTTTGTTCTGACAATTATTTTGGCAATTATATTTCATTATCCCTTCTCAATTCTTATTCCAATTATTTTAACCTCATTTGTCATTTTCGCCAATATGTTTTCCGGCACTTTTTTAATTTTAACTTCAATTAAACAAAAATCCTATCTTGCCTCAATTGTTTCCATGATCTTCCAGATATTTCTTGTCATCTCGTTAATTGCCGGTGTTTTAATTACTAAAAAATTGCTAACCGTCTTTATGATTACTTTTGTCTTATATAATCTCTATTCTTTGATAAATTTTCTTCTTGTCAAAAAAGAAGTCGGCAGTTTGTCTCTAAAAATCAATTTAAAACAATGGTCTGTCATTATTAAAAAATCTTTTGTTTTTCTTCTTATTAGTTTACTGGCCGGATTTTATTCCAAAGTCGATGTTTTAATATTAAATTTTTTAAAAGGTAAACAAGCCGTCGGAATTTACTCGGCCGGCTATCGGTTTTTAGACGCCTTAATGTTTATTGTTACCAGTTACAATATTTCTTCGATGCCGATTTTTTCTAAACTCGCTAAAGAAAAAAAGGGAAATATATTTGTCAATAAAATCAAGAAGGATGTTGTCTTAGTTTTTTTAATTGGAATAATAATCGCTTTAGGATTTTATTTCTTGGGGCCAATCATTTTGCCAATATTTTTTAAAAACACTTACTTTCAATCAATTCAGGTTTTAAGAATAATTATTTTTGCTCTACCTTTGATCCTTTTGACTTCGGTTTTTTTAAACTCTCTTTTTGCTTTAAATAAAGCTAAAACCGTTATCTATATATTTCTGTTTCAGCTAATCTTTAATGTTGGATTTAACTTTCTATTAATTCCCAAGTTCAGTTTTTTTGCCTCAGCATATATTACTCTCGTTGGAGAACTTTTAAACACATTACTAACATTGGTTGTACTAAGGTCCGTCCTTATAAGGACGGACCTTATAAGGAGAGTCCCATGAAAATTTCCGTTGATGGGGGAGCGCTCAACCCAAAAAATAATCAGCGATTTGGAACTTCGGTTTTTTCGGAAAATTTAGTCGCTGCTCTAAAACGATACGATAAAAAAAATCAATACTCTATTTATACTTTTAAAAATTTAAGACCGAAACTATTCTGGCTAAAGGGTCGGGTTTCTTTAGAAGAATTTATAAATAAAAAAGATGTTTTTCTCGCCCTGAATCAAGCGATTCCTTTTTATATCTCGGGAAAAATAATCAGCTTTTGCCACGGCTTATCATACTATTTTTATCCACAATATTATCCAAAGAAAGATTATATTCGTTTAAAAAAACAACTGAAAGAAATGGTAAAAAGATCAGATAAAATTATTGTTTCCTCAGAAAAAGTTAAAAAAGAACTTGTATTAATTAATCAATCAATTGATACAAAAATAATTATATTACCCTTCGGTATTCCTTTAGATATGTTGAATACTGATACAACTTTGATGCGGCCGCACTCGAGTTGTAACAATAAATATGAATATTTTCTTTTTGTTGCCAATAATCAACCAATAAAAAACATTAATTTTGTACTTCAATCGTTTAATCGATTGAAAGAAAATATAGAATACAAAAACTATAAATTATTTCTAGTCGGGGATTGGAAAAAGTATGAAAATAAAAAACAACAAATAATTTCTGTGGGAAATATTTCTCGTCAAAAACTGAAAAAACTTTATCAACGAGTAACTGCTTTGTTAACCTCATCATATTATGAAAGTTTTAACTTCCCGGTCCTGGAAGCTTTATCCCAGCGCTGCCCGGTAGTTGGATTAAAATCAGCCATTATTCCAGAATTAGAAACTTATGTTAATTTAGCTAATAATGTTGAAGAATTTGTAGAAAAAATGAAAAAGATAACTAAAAAACCCGATGTACAATCGATTAATCAATTACACACTAACTTTAATTGGAAAAATTATGTAAAAAATTTAGTAAAATTATACTAAGGGTTCGTCCGTAAATAACATCCATATTATTTACGGTTACGACCCTTTGTGACGCATACAAAGTAGATTATTTGGTTATATTATTATTGGATGCGCCCTGATCAAATGAAGATAACCGCCGTGGTTTTAACCAAAAATGAGGAGAAGAACATTGAGAGATGCTTAAAATCAATTGATTTTTGTGATGAAATAATAGTCGTTGATGACTGTTCTACTGATAAAACAATTGAACAAGTTCATAAAGTTTGTAAAGTTATAAAGTTTATAAAGTATAAAATTTACGAAAGAAAACTGAATAATGATTTTGCTGAACAGAGAAACTTTGGATTAGAAAAAGCAAATAATGAATGGGTTTTGTTCATTGATGCTGATGAAGAAGTGACACGGGAATTAAAAAAAGAAATTGTTTCATTGTTTCATAGTTCAATTGTTAAGGAGAATGCCTTTTATTTAAGACGAAGAGACTATTTTTGGGAACAAGAACTTAGGTTTGGCGAGATTAGAAAGGTTCGAAACCGGGGGATTGTCCGCTTAGTGAAAAAAAATTCCGGACAATGGATGGGTACGGTTCATGAAGTTTTTCATACTGCCAACAAAGTCGGTCAACTAAACGGTTATCTTAACCATTATCCGCACCCAACCTTAAAAGAATTTATTAATGATATCAATTATTACTCAAGTATTAGAGCTGAAGAACTATTTAATCGAAGAGTCAAAACCAATATTTTTGAAATTATTTTTTTTCCTTTTGGTAAATTTATTTATAACTACTTTTTAAATTTAGGATTTTTAGACGGCCCGGCCGGCTTTACTTATGCTTTTATGATGAGTTTTCATTCGTTTTTAGTCAGAAGTAAACTTTATCAGATATGAAACTTTTATTTTATTTAACTGCTTTTTTATTCTCCCTTGGTCAGTTGGGAAGAATTTCTTTTTTTGGCCAGCAAGTAAATTTCTATTTATATGAAATCGCTCTGATTCTAAGTCTATTTTTATTGTTTTTTAAATACCGTTTTAAACCGATCAAAGAAGCCTGGAAAAAATTTAAGCCAATTTTTTTCTTTTTAGCCGTTTTGTTAATTTCTTTATTAATTGATTGGCTAAAATATAGTTTGTTTGAAAATATTGTGGCTGCTTTATATTTTTTTCGTCTTGTTCTATATTTTTTCTATTTTTTTTATCTTCATCATCACTTAAAAAGTAATAAGAATTTTTCTAAAACAATTAAATATGGGTTTTTCATTATTGTTATTTTAACTATTATCTCAACCATCATCCAGTATTTTCTTTACCCCGATTTAAGAAATCTTCTTTATCAAGGCTGGGACCCGCATCTATACCGGACTTTCGGAGTTTTTTTTGACACCTCAATTGCCGCCGCGATTTTCGGATTTTTCTTCTTAACTGTTAACCAACCGATCATTAAAATAATTTATTTAATATTAGTAGCTTTAAGTTTTTCCCGGGCTGTTTATCTTGGACTATCGTTGACCTTAATCTATATATTTATCCAAAAAAAACAGTTCAAAAAAATTCTTTTGTTTTTATTATTTTTCATCACTTTAATATTTATTATTCCCAAACCGGCTGGAGAAGGGGTTAATTTGAAAAGATTTTATTCAATTGTTTCCCGTCAAGAGAACTACCAAACCGGACTTAGTTTATGGAAAAATAAACCAATCTTAGGTTATGGTTATAATCGAATCCGCTATATAAAAAAAAGTGACTCTTTGCATTCAGGCGCGTCGTTTAGTTCTAGTTTTTTGACGATTTTGGTTTCATCCGGAGTTTTGGGGTTATTGGGGTTTTTTGGAGTATTGGGGAGGTTGGGGAAAATAAGTAAGACTAGTCAATATTTAGTAATTTTTTTAGGTATTATTTCCTTGTTTGACAATGTTCTTCTTCACCCGTTTATTTTGTTTTTATTGCTGACTAATCTTTCTGATAAGTGACTTTTAAGGATTTTGTTTCCATATTGCCGGCAATATCTTGAGCCGTAATCACAATCTGATTATCTCCGTCTTTTAAACGAACCGTCGTCTCAAAACCACCATTAGCATCAACCACGACCGGCAGATCATTGACGCGAACATAGGTTTCCTTATCCGTACTACCTTTGACTTTTATTTCTTGATTATTAGTTGTCAAATTATCAGTCGGTTCAGTTATTTCTAATTTAGGCTTTTCATTTTTATAAAAAACTTTATAAGTGATCGTGTTTTTCTTAATTTTACTATCTTTTGATTTCGCTTGGATATAAAAATTATTGTCACCTTTTTCCAAATCGCCGATTTCTTCGCTAAAAGTATCAAAAGACGATTCGATTTCTTTAACCTTTTTACCATTGAGATAAAAGTCCAAAATATCCAAGTTTAAAATCGATCCGGAAACGATAAATTTAGCGCTGTTAGTCGCTTGGGGAATCAAACTAACATCAATGGAACTAAAAGTATCTTCTGTTTTTGATAATGGCTTGGCTGACGGTTGAGGAAAAAGACCGGCGATAAAACTGGAGGAGTTTAATAAAAGTTTAATGCCAACAGTAAAAATAAAATATAAGACAAGAGCAAGAATAATAATATATAGAATAATCGTATTTCTTAATTTTTTTTCCTGAACTTTTTCTAATCTTCCCATGAGCCGGTGAGAGGAGTTGAACCCCCAACCTTCCCCTTACGAAGGGGCTGCTCTACCATTAAAGCTACACCGGCCGGGAGCGGGATACGAGAATCGAACTCGTGCCTCCACCTTGGGAAGGTGGCATACTGCCATTGTACTAATCCCGCAAGGCGACCTTCCCGCCACAGGCGGGACATTCTACCACTGAACTACCACCGCAACGGTAATGATTTTTTCTTAAAAAATCAAACGTTGCAGGAATGTTTAATTCCGATTTAATCGGAATTATTACGTTCCGCATAAATTAATACAATTATAAACTATTTTAGTTAACGAGGGATTATCAAAACCATTCCTGCTTCGATAAGGTCTGGAGCAGAAAGATTATTGGCCTGCATGATCCTCGGCCAAGCATACAAATCTCCGTAGACTTTTTGAGCAATCGTTGAAAGTGAATCGCCCGGTTGAACAACGTATTTATTTTCCACATAAGTAACCTGTGAGGTGGACATGGCGGAAATATCGCCAACAGTCGGTTGACGGGGTGTCACTTGAGGAATAATAATTTTTTGGCCAGTTTCAATCAATGATGCATCAGTAATTTTATTAGTAACCGAAATGTCATAAGCATTAAAACCGGAGCCATAAAATTTTTCGGCTATATTCCAAAGATCATCTCCTTCTTGAACGACATAAGTTTTTAAAGGTTTTTGAACTATTACTTTGTTTTTGACTACTTTTGAACCAAACCTAAAGATCGGCAGTTTAAAAGCTAAATTAATATTAATATTTTTTAAAATAAAAAAAACAACCAATAGACCAAGAAATAAACTAAAGTATTTTTCTTTTACAGTCAGAATTAAAAGTCTTTGATAATTAAGATTTTTAATCTTTATTGGTTTTTTCTTATACGCGCGTATCATACGCTTGAGATTATATTAAATGAAGTAAGTTTTTTCAATACAAAAGCGCGACCAAGCGGACTCGAACCGCCAACCTATTCCGTGACAGGGAATTGCTCTAGCCGATTGAGCTATGGTCGCATATTATTACTTTATCTTTTACTATTCTATCAATTATTTTCCTATTTTAAAACTCGATTATATTTGGCCGTACAACCTCGTAGGTTGTATGAGGCTATTTGTCCAAATAAAAAGACTTTAAATCTGCTCAAATTTTTTGTCCCTTTGATTACAAACACAGAACTGTAAGTGTAAATGTTGCTTTCCTTTCGATCCAAGTCCTTTTAACATCAAATGCTTATGACCGTCGAAATTTTAGAAAAATGAATAAAGTTTTTGAAACTGTAGTCAAATTCAAGCAGGTTTAAAATCTTGAGTTAATTGTATCATAAAAAAAATAGAAATGCAACATTATTCTAGAGGGTGTATAATATTTTTATTATTAGTTACTAATTAATATTTATGTTTATTACCATCGGTTTACTTGTTGTTTTAGTCGTCTATCTCGTTGCCAGTTATAATGGATTTGTTGTTTTGAAAACCCGAATCCTAGAAGCTTTGTCAGGCATTGACGTTCAATTAAAAAGGCGAGCTGACTTGATTCCTAACGTCGTTGAAACTGTTAAGGGCTATGCCAAACATGAAAAGACGGTTTTTAACGATGTTACTAAAGCCAGATCGTTGTTAATGAAGGCAGAAACCGTTCATGATAAAGCAGAAGCTAATAATATGTTGACCGGCGCTTTAAAGTCTTTATTTGCCGTCGCCGAAGCTTACCCAGATTTAAAAGCTAGTGCCAACTTTCAAGACTTACAGAGACAACTGGAAGACACTGAAGATAAAGTCGCTTATTCCCGCCAGTTTTATAATTCTAACGTTTTAGACTTTAATGCAAAAGTCCAGATGTTTCCCTCAAACTTGATTGCTAATGCCTTTGGATTTAGTGTTTTTGAATTCTTTGAAGCGGAAGAAGAAGCGAAGAAGAGTGTGAAAGTCAAATTTGAGTAATAAAATGACCATCTATTCCCAAATCTCGGAAAATAAAACTAAAACTTTCTTTATCATGTTTCTCTTTATTCTGATATTTTCCTCCTTTTTCTTTTTGCTGGGAAAATACTTTGATTCACCCTGGGGTTATTTTTTCTTGGGATTTTTTATTTCTTTAGCTTCATCTATTGGCAGTTATTTTTACGGCGATAAATTAGTTCTTTTGACGACCGGTGCGCAAAAAGCTGATAAAAAAAGATTCTTTGACTTTTATACGGTCACGGAAAACTTGGCTTTAGCCGCCGGCCTTCCCAGACCTTCTCTTTATGTCATAAACGATCCGTCTCCCAATGCTTTTGCCACTGGCCGCGATCCCAAACACGCAGTTGTCTGCGCTACAACAGGACTTTTGCAGATGATGAACCGGACCGAGCTCGAAGGCGTCATTGCCCACGAAATGAGCCATGTTAAAAACTATGACATTCTTTTGGCCTCAATTGTGGCTGTTCTCGTAGGAACTCTCTCTTTAATCTCTGATTGGATTATCAGACATATGTGGTGGAATCGAGGATCTGATAATGACGAGAGAAGCAATCGCAACCCAATATTTTTTGTCTTATTCTTAGTCGCTTTAATCCTGACACCAATTATTGCCACTATAATTCAACTGGCAATTTCCAGAAAGCGAGAATACCTGGCTGATGCTTCTGGAGTTCTGTTGACGCGCTATCCCGAAGGTTTGGTTCATGCTTTGGAAAAACTAAACAACAATACTCAACCCTTAAGGAGAGCAACTTCATCAACCGCCCATCTTTTTATTGACAATCCATTCAAGAAAAAAAATACTTCCTGGTTTGTTAATTTGTTTTCAACTCATCCGGCAATTGAGGAGAGAATCAAAATTTTACGAAACATGTAAAATTTTGAATAATCAAATAAGCAAATCCGACAAATAATCAAATAAATGATAAAATGACTAAATGAAGAATATTTTAATTATTCTCATCTGTAAAATAATTAGTTGGATTAGCCAAATTTTTAATCTCGGTTCCGGTTCTACCTGGCCAGGTCATCTTGCTTTAAAACTTAATGATAAGTTTATTGAAGATGTTGTTAATAAAAATAAAAACTTAAAGATCATTGTCATTGCCGGCACTAATGGAAAAACAACATCAACTGCTTTGTTAAAGTTTCTTTTGGAAAAATCCGGCAAAAAGGTTTTTACAAACAGCGAGGGGGCGAACCTTTTGAATGGAGTTGCCTCATCAATTATCAAAAACAGCAATATTTTTTCCCAACTAAAATATGACTATGCGATTTTTGAAAGCGACGAATTTAATCTGCCTTTGCTTTTTAAAAAAATCTCTCCTGATAAAATTTTAATTTTAAATCTATTTCGCGATCAACTCGACCGCTACGGAGAAGTCAACACGATTGCCTTGAAATGGCTGGAATCGCTAAAAACTTTATCTGCTAAAACCGAAGTCTTTATCAATGGCGACGATCCGCAACTTTATTTTATCGGTAGTAAATTGAGTCAAAAAGTTCAGTATTTTGGAGTGGAAACAAGCTTAATGAAACTAAAGAATATCCCTCATGATGTTGACTCAATTTTTTGCCCTGTTTGTTTATCACTCTTACACTATCATCAGCTTAGTTTTGCCCACCTCGGAGACTTTTATTGTTCTAACTGCCAGTTTAAAAGAGGAAAAGTAATTGATTTCTCGCAGGAAAAAATTAGTTACCCAATGGAAGGTTTATATAATGTATATAATACAAACGCGGTTTTATTACTTTTTAACTCGTTAATTAGCGAACAGTTTGTCATCCCCGTGAAGACGGGGATCCAGAACAAATGGTTGTCCGAATTTACCCCCACTTTTGGCCGCCAAGAAGAAATTATTTATAAAAATAGGAAAGTTTTTATTCTTCTTTCCAAAAACCCGGCCGGCTTTAACCAATCAATCCAAACCGTAAAACAGATTTTAAAAAATAAAAAAACTAATTTTCTCATTATTCTCAATAACCAAATTCCTGATGGACAGGATGTTTCCTGGATCTGGGATGTTGACTTTGCTCCCATTCTTTCCAGTGCAAAAAATATTTATGTTTCCGGCGACCGGGTTTATGACCTGAACTTAAGATTAAGATATGAAAATGACAAGAAAAAAATTTTAACTTTTGAAAATTTACTTGACGCAATTGAATCAATCGTTAACAAAACCAAAGAAGGGAAGAGGTTGTTTGTTTTACCAACCTATTCGGCCATGCTGGAAGTGAGAAAAATTTTGTTAGGAAGAAAACTATTATGAAAATAATTAATATTGGCTGGCTTTATCCGGATTTGATGAGTACCTACGGCGACCGTGGTAATATCATCGCCTTGAGTTACCGAATAAAAAAAAGTGGCATCAAACCAATCATTCATAAGATTTCCGTTAATGAACCAAAAGAATTGATTTCGGAAATGGACATAATTTTTATGGGCGGAGCTCAAGATAAACAACAGGAAATTGTCAATACCGACCTAAAAAATAACAAAGGAAAGTATTTAATTAGCGCCATTGAAAACAATGTTCCTTGTTTATTTGTTTGCGGCGCTTACCAGTTTTTAGGAAAATATTATAAAGCCGCTGATGGAACAATAATCGACGGACTAGGCGCTTTTGATCTATACACGGAAAATCCGGGAATTAATTTTCCCCGCTGCATCGGTAACATCATTATTGAAGCAAAACTTTTTCCCAAAATTAAATTGATTGGTTTTGAAAACCATGGAGGAAGAACATATTTGGCCGATAAAAATTTGGCTTTTGCTCAAGTAGTCAAAGGATTTGGAAACAATGGCGAAGACAAAACCGAGGGAATTTTCTACAAAAATAGTTTTGGCACTTACTTACATGGACCAATCCTGCCAAAAAACCCCGAGCTGGCAGATTATTTGATTAAGAAAGCACTAGAGAGAAAATATGGAAAAAAAATTAAATTTAAGAAGATTGATAATCATTGGGAGAATAAGGCGAGAAGTTGGGTGTTGGATAAACTATAATGATATAAATTGTCATCCCCGCCTTCGCGGGAATGACCGAGTCACTTTTAAATTTTAAATTTTCACTCTATGAGCTTTGTTCACTTACACCTCCACACTGGTTACTCTCTTCTTGACGGCATGTGCCGGATTGACGATGTGATTGATAAAGCCATCGCTAATAATATGTCAGCCGTCGCCATCACGGACCATGGCGCTTTATACGGCGCTTTTAAATTTTTCGTCAAAGCTAAAGAAAGAGGGATTAAACCGATTATTGGCGTCGAGACTTATAAAGCGAAAAACTCCCGTTTAGACAAACAGTCCCATTTGGATCGCGACCAATATCACTTAGTTCTTTTAGCGAAAAATCTGGCTGGTTATCAAAACTTGCTGAAAATTGTTACCACCGCTTACCTTGAAGGTTTTTATTACAAACCAAGGGTTGATTTTGAAATTTTGGAAAAATACCACGAAGGCATAATTGCTTTATCGGGCTGTCTAAACGGTGAAATTCCTTCTTTGATTTTGGAGAGTCAAACCCAACAAGCGGAAAAAATCTTAGAAAAATATTTAAAGATTTTTAAAGATGATTTTTACTTGGAAATTCAAAGGCATCCAAAAATTGAAGAACTCGATCGAGTTAATAAAGAATTAATCAGACTCTCAAGAAAATTTGGCGTCCCGCTGGTCGCCACCAACGATGTTCATTATCTGGATAAAGAAGATGCCTATGCCCAGGAAGTCCTCCTTTGCATCCAAACCCAAAGAACCATGCTTGAAAAAAATCGGCCGCTGTCCATGATTAATATCCCTGATTATTATTTTAAATCAACGGCCGAAATGAAAGGAACATTTATTGATCTCCCTGAGGCAATTGAAAACACCGTAAAAATTGCCGAAAAATGTAATGTGGAAATTCCCAATGGCAAGTGGATTCTTCCTAAGTTTCCCACTCCCAACAACGAACTGGTTGATAAGTATTTGAATCAATTAGTTGAAGAAAGAAAAAAAAGAGTCGCTGACTATTCCCAAGACTTAATAAAAAAAAGGGTTGACTATGAGCTGAATATTATCAACAAAAAAGGCTATTCCACTTATTTTTTAATTGTCCAGGACTTTGTTAACTGGGCAAAAAATCATGGTATTGCCGTTGGGCCGGGCCGAGGATCGGTCGCCGGATCTTTGGTTGCTTATATTCTGGGAATCACTGATATTAATCCAATTGATCATAATCTGCCTTTTGAAAGATTTTTAAATCCGGAAAGACCAACTCCGCCTGATATTGATATTGACTTTGCCGATACCCGCCGCGATGAAGTCTTAAAATATGTCACTGATAAATATGGGGAAGATAAAGTCGCGCAGATTATTACTTTTGGGACAATGGAAGCCAGACTATCAATCCGCGACGTCAATCGTGCTTTAGGCATGTCTTACTCTCAAGGCGACCGGCTGGCAAAAATGATTCCGTTTGGCAAACAGGGATTTGGGATGACAATTGCCCAAGCTTTGGAAGAGTCAGCCCAGTTAAAATTTGCCTATCAGACTGAGCCGGAAACCAAAAAAGTCTTGGATGTAGCCCGCCGTCTTGAGGGTTTACCTCGTCATTCATCGGTTCATGCCGCCGGCGTTGTTATCTCTGACAAAAATTTGACTGACTATGTTCCTCTGCAGCGTGATAGTAAAGAAGGAAAGATCATTACTCAATATGATATGTACTGTCTTGACTTAAACGCTGTTTCCAACCAAAAAGCTATAGGTCTTCTCAAGGTTGATTTTTTGGGCTTAAGAAATCTAACGATTATTGAAGAGGCTTTAAAATATGTCAAAAAAAACTCTGGGGAAAAAATTGATATTCATCAAGTCTCGATTGATGATAAAAAAACTTTTGATCTAATCTCTAAAGGCGATACGATTGGCGTCTTTCAACTCGAATCAGGTGGAATGAAACATTTAGCTAAGGAGCTTAAACCCAATAAGCTATCGGATATTTCCGCCATGGTTGCCCTTTACCGGCCTGGCCCAATGGATCTTATTCCCGCTTTTTTGGAAGGCAAAAACAACGCCAAAAAAATTAAGTACCCTCACCCTGATCTAAAACCAATTCTTGAGGAAACCTATGGAGTTTTGGTTTATCAGGAACAGGTAATGGAAATTGCTAATAAACTGGCCGGTTTTTCCATGAGTGAAGCTGATAACTTAAGAATGGCCATGGGAAAAAAGAAAAAAGAATTGATGAAAAAAGAAAAAGAAAAATTTTTTTTAGGTTGTTTAAAAAACGGTTATAAAAAATCCATGACTGAAAATATTTGGAACTTCATGGAAAAATTTGCCGGCTACGGATTTAATAAACCTCATTCAGCCTCTTATGGTCTGATCGCTTACTGGACCGGCTATATCAAAGCTAACTATCCGGTCGAGTTTATGACGGCTTTACTTTCGGCAGAACTCCAAGGTGTGGCCGGCTCGATGCGAGAAATTAAGATGTCTCAAGCAATTGAAGAGTGCCGCCGGATGGAAATTAAAGTGTTGCCGCCTGATATTAATAAATCAATTCATAGTTTTTCTATTGAAGGAGATGCTATTCGCTTTGGTTTATCAGCAATAAAAAATATCGGCCAGGCCGCTATCGAAGCCATTCTTGAAGCCCGGGAAAAAGAATCTTTTTATGGTTTTAAAAATTTTTTATCCCGGGTTGATCTCCGACGCGTCAACAAAAAAACTGTTGAAAGTTTAATTAAGGCCGGCGCTTTTTCTTGCTATGCCAATAAAGCCACCTTAATAATTAACTATCCTTTTTTAGTTTCAGATATTCAAAAAGCCAAAATTAAAGCGGAAAAAGGCCAGTATGATTTATTTGTCACTGCTGATGCAAAAAAGTTAACTGATGATTTTAGGCCAGTGCCTGAATTTGAGGAAGACGAACTGTTTAGTATGGAAAGAGAAGTGATCGGATTTTTAATCGGTAAAAATCCTTTAGCTAAATTTAAAGATATTATTGAGAGAAAAACCAATAAAAAAATCGGCGAAGTTACCATCCAGGATGCTAATAAATCTCTAATTTTAGCGGGAATTGTGAGCGGCAAGAAAATTGTCAAAACGAGAAAAAACAACGAGGAAATGGCGATCCTACAGGTCTTTGATGAAAGCGGCACCATCGAACTGGTGGTTTTCCCAAGAAGTTATGCCACCATGAAAACTTTTTTAAATATTAATCGGATTATCATGTTTAAAGGAAAAGTCAATGAAAGAGAAGGCCGGGTTGGGATAATTTTGGAAAACGCCGTTGATCTGGAAAAAGTGAATCCAAATTAAAGACAGTCTTAAATAAGACTGTTTTTGTTTAACAATGTTAATCACTACGGGGTTAGGTGAGGAGATTGTTTTGAAGCTATTTTATAAACAATGTAGTTTTCCTTGTCTGATATAATAATTTTATTAACTTATGCAATTTCTTGTAATCAGTAAAGATGGTAAAGATAAAAAAGCGATGGAACGAAGACTTGCAGTTAGAGAAGCACATCTTTTATTAGGAGATAAGATGGAACAATTAGGTGATAGATGGTACGGATGTGTGATGTTAGACGATAATGGAAAAATGATTGGTTCTATGGCAGTAATGGATTTCCCTTCAGAAAAAGAATTGCAAGAATGGCTAAAAAAAGAGCCGTATGTGGTTGGTAAAGTATGGAAAACAACTAAAATTTTTAAATGCAATGTTAAAAAACCTTGGAAATTTAATCGTCCTCAATCTTTTTTTGAATCTAGAGAAAAGAATAGTAAAAAGTTCTAACATCCTCCACGACCTTGAAGAATAATCATAAACAATGTCGATCCTTATGGAAATGGTCTATCAGAAAAATAATCTTCTTATAACAATCTAATCCACCCATTTTGTAGGTTATAAGCGATTGACTTCAAATTAAAGACAGTCTTAAATAAGACTGTCTTTGTCTATTGTCATTCTAATCCCTTTATAACAATCTAATCTTCTCATTTTGTAGGTTATAAGCAATTGACAAAGTTTTATAGTATTTTATGATTGATTAATTAATTATTATTTGTTTTAATTTAAACACTATGATCACCGATGCCGATATCAAAAAAATGAAGGCTGTCTTTGCTACAAAAAAAGAGTTAATGTCTCTTGATTCAAAAGTAGATCGAGGCTTTGTTGAAATTATTAATTTTATTGGAGAAACTAAAAGTGACATAATGAAAGAATTAAATGATTTTCGTAGCGAAGTTAGTGAATTTCACAATGAAATGCGGGATATCAATCGTAACTCACAATCAGTTTTGAATAATCACGAAGGAAGGATTTCTCATCTTGAATACATTAATAAATCATCCTAAAATTAATGTGAACAAAAAATATTTTTTAATTGATAAGAATTTAAAACTAAAATCAAAAGAAAGTCTCTTTTCACTAAAAAAGTCTAATATTAAAATAAAAGAAAAATTTGGCATTGCAAAATATCTGAATATTGGTTATTATTTATTAATTCCAATTCTATTTGGAATGTTTGTTGGTTCTTTTTTAGATAATCAATTAAAAACGAATAAAATGTTTTTTTTGATTTTTTTTTCTGTTGGAATTTTTTCTAGTTTTTATAATTTATATAAAATTTACATAGATGAGCGAAGGAAAAATCATTGAAGAAACTGCTAAAGGTGGGGTTAAACTTCTTACAGAAATGCCGGAAATTAGCATTAAGGCTGAGTCAATCTTTGAGATCTTTCATTTTAAAGTCACTAATTCTTTAATATTAAGTACGATTGTTTTTGTATTTTTTCTAGTAATTGCCATGCTTTATAATAAAGCAGCGAAAACTAAAAAAAAGAGTAATTTTTTCTACTTTATAAACTTTATTTTAAAATCAATTTATGGTTTATTTAAGTCAGTATTAAAAGAAAAGACAGTCCTATTTTTTCCTTTATTCGGGACTTTTTTTCTATTTATTCTTCTCCAAAACTGGTTTGGACTTCTTCCTGGTGTTGGAAGCTTAATGCTTAAGGTAACCGAACATAGTGGCATTCATTATTTTCCTTTGCTTCGCGGTAACAATGCTGATTTAAACACAACAATCGCTCTAGCCATTATCTCGGTGTTTTTAATTCAATTTTATGGTATTAAATATTTAGGTTTTAAAGCTTATATTAAAAAATTCATAAACTTTTCCAATCCGATAAATTTTTTTGTTGGAATTCTGGAGACAATCTCTGAAATTTCAAAAATTATTTCTTTTTCTTTCCGTTTGTTCGGAAATATTTTTGCCGGAGAAGTTTTGTTAACAATTATTGCCTTCTTAATCCCCGTGGCAATTTCTTTTCCTTTTTTAATTCTTGAGATTTTTGTTGGATTTATTCAGGCTCTGGTATTTTCAATGTTAACAGCAGTGTTTTTAAATTTGGCTATTTCTAGCCATCATTAAAAATTATTATAAATTAATAAATATACTATGGATGCAGATGCAGCAAAATTGATTGCAACCGCGCTAGCAATAGGTCTTGGAGCATTAGGACCTGGAATTGGAATTGGATTGATTGGTAGTAAAGCCGCTGAGGCAATTGGTCGAAATCCTGAAGCAACCGGACCAATCCAGACCAATATGATTTTAGCAATTGCCTTTGCCGAGGCTGTAGCTATTTACGCGTTAGTGATTGCTCTTATTATTAAATTTGTTTAAACATATATGGAAAGTTTAGGCATTGATATTAAACTGCTTATTGCTCAGGCAATCAACTTTGGTCTTTTCTTTTTCATCTTTAAAAAATATATTGCCAAACCTTTTTCCAAATTTTTGAATGAAGAAGTAAAAAAAGAACAGGAAAAAGAAAAAGTATTAAATGAATTAAAGAAAAAAGATGAAGAGATGATAGCCTCTCAAAATAAACTTAAGGTTTCTTTAAAAAAAGAGCTTGAAACCGCTATTAAAAAATCTAAAGATGATGCTAGTTTATATAAGGCAGCCTTAATCGTTGAAGCCAAAGCCGAAGCTGAAGAAATTATTGCTAAAGGGAAAAAACAGATTGAAGTAGAAAAAAAAGCTTCTGAAAAAGAACTTAAAAGTAAAGTAATTGAACTTTCAACTGTTATCGTAGAAAAAGCTTTTAGTAAATATCTATCAAAAGAAACTCAAAAAGAAATAAATAAAAATATTTTAAAAAATTTTGAGTCTAATTTAAACTGATTAACTGATTATATGAAAGCGGAAATTATTACCGGTTTTAAACTTGAGACCCAAGAACTTGAGGAAATAATAAAGAAGTTCAAGTTTCTCAAAGAATTCGAGGTTACAAATACCATAGATCCTAAAATTTATGGCGGCATAATTATTAAATATCAGGGAAAGGTTATTGATTTAAGTTTATCTTCAAGATTAAAAAATTTTAAAAAAACCATGTATGAAATCAATTGATCAATTTTTGAAATCAGTAGAACAACAAGCAGAAAAAGAAAAAATTATTGTTAAACCTCAAGAATTTGGCGAAATTGAAGAAATCAAAGATGGCGTAGTTGTTCTTTCTGGATTATATAACGTTTCTTTTGGAGAAATTGTTCAATTTGAAAATGGAGTCAAGGGTTATACCGCAGATCTTACCGAAGATAAAGTCGGAGTAATCGTTCTTGGTGATTATTTATCCCTTAAAGCAGGTGATCAAGCCATTTCTTTAAATTATACATTATCAATCCCTGTTTCTGATAAATTAATTGGTCGAGTAATTGACCCATTAGGTAATCCTCTTGATGAACTGCCTGCTATTTCTTCCGCAAAAAATTATCCTGTGGAAAAAATTGCTCCTGGAGTAGTCAAACGCCAACCTGTTAATAAAGCTTTACAAACAGGAATAAAATCAATTGATGCTTTAATTCCAGTTGGCCGGGGGCAGAGAGAGTTGATAATCGGTGATCGAGGGACCGGTAAAACCACCATAGCTATTGATACCATACTTAACCAAGCTCAAGAAAATGTTATCTGTATTTATTGCGGTATCGGTCAAAAAAATTCAAAGATTGCCGGTGTTGTTGAACTTTTTAGAAAACGCGGAGCTTTAAACTATACCATAGTAGTGGCGGCTTCAGCGTCAGATCCGGCTGCATCTCAATACTTAGCTCCTTATTCAGCTACTGCAATTGCAGAATATTTTATGGACCAAGGCAAAGATGTTTTAGTCGTATATGATGATTTAACAAAACATGCTTGGTCTTATCGACAGATATCTTTGATTTTAAGAAGACCGGCAGGACGAGAAGCCTATCCGGGTGATATTTTTTATCTGCACTCACGACTATTGGAGAGAGCTTGCCGATTGGACGAAAAATACGGCGGTGGATCAATTACTGCTTTACCAATAATTGAAACTTTGGAGGGAGATCTATCTTCTTATATTCCAACCAATATTATTTCCATTACCGACGGACAGATATTTTTAGAAACAGATCTTTTTAATTCAGGTATAAGACCGGCTATTAATGTTGGCTCCTCGGTCTCAAGAGTCGGAGGTAATGCTCAAACAAAAGCCATGAAAAAAATTGCTGGAAAATTAAAACTTGATCTTGCTCAATACCGGGAGATGGCAGCTTTTTCCCAGTTTGAGTCGGAGCTGGATGATGAAACCAAAAAATTTCTTAACCGGGGCGCCAGATTAACACAAATTCTTATTCAAAAGAAAAACAAACCATACTTTTTAGCAATGGAAGTTGCTTTAATTTATGCTGCTAATTCCGGACTTTTAGATAGTATACCTATTCATGATATTGCCGAATTTGAAATTAAATTAGTTATTCATATGGAAGCTAATGGAAAA
Source organism: uncultured Gammaproteobacteria bacterium (assembly GCA_964543535.1). Lineage (GTDB taxonomy): Bacteria > Patescibacteriota > Microgenomatia > UBA1406 > GWC2-37-13 > GWC2-37-13. Next base: position 63,016 of record CAZIYS010000001.1, read on the forward strand.
CATTGGCTTAAAAAAATCAATAAAAATAAAGTCCTTGAAGAAATTGATGAAAAAGAGTTGGAAAAAATTATTAAGGAGATCATTTGATTATTTTCTTACGAAACTACAAATCTGTTACGAATATACGAATGTATATATAAATTCGTAAATTCGTATGTATTATTCGTAATTTCGTAGGATACCAATATGAACATAAGAACTGTCAGAAAAAAAATTAAATCAGTTGGAAATGTAAAAAAAATTACTAAAGCTATGCAACTGGTTTCTGCAATTAAGATGAAGAAGGCTCAAGCAGTTGCGGTTGAATCCGCTCCTTACCGCCACCATCTTGAAAAGATTATCTATAAAGCCGTCTCTACTCTTGATAAAAGCTTTTCTCCCCTTATAGAAAATAACACTAATTCTGTTAAAAATCTTTATATTATTATTACTTCAAATAAAGGTCTATGCGGATCTTTTAATTTTAATATTTTCCGTTATCTAAACCGCGAAATTGACTTTAAAAATAATGATTTTATCACGGTTGGAAAAAAAGGTGCCAGTTTTGTAAACAAAATGGGTGGTCATATCATCGCTGATTTTTCCGTTCATATGACCTCAACTATTATATCTCCAATCTTTAAAGAAGCATTAACTGGTTTTATTAGCGGAAAATACGCAAAAGTGATTCTTATTTACAACCGTTTTATCAATACATTAAAATTTGAGACCTTATCAACAATACTTCTTCCTTCAAAAATTGAATTACCTGAAAAACAAGAAATAACTTATATTAAAGATGAGTACTTAATAGAACCCGGAGCTAATGAAATTATTGACTCTGTATTGCGTAGTTTAATTGAAGAAAAAATTAGAGGAGCAATTATAGACTCAGAAGCTTCAGAACATTCATCTCGAATGATTGCTATGAAAAATGCTACTGATAATGCGACTGATGTTATCTATAATCTTACCTTGTTAAGAAATAAAATCAGACAAGAAAAAATTACCTATGAACTATTAGATATGATTACGGCAAAAGAGTCAGTGGAATCAACATAATAATTATATGGACACAGGCAAAATCATTTCAATTAGAGGAGTTGTTGTTGACTGTCAATTTGAAAAAAATAACACTCCTAAGATCTACGATGCTTTGATTGTTGAAGATAAATCTTTTGGTAAATTAATATTGGAAGTTGGTATTGTTCTTGCTCCAGGAAAAGTACGTGCTCTGGCTATGGGCAACGTATACGGCTTAAAACGGGGAATAACAGTTAAAAATACCGGGAAATCAATTGAAGTACCTGTAGGTGACGCAACATTGGGAAGAATATTCAATGTTTTAGGAGAACCTATTGATGAAAAACCAGGATTAAAAAATGTAGAAAAAAATCCAATTCACCGAGAGGCACCTAATCTTGCCTCACAAACAGTAGAACAAAAAATATTTGAAACAGGTATTAAAGTAATCGACTTGATTGCTCCATTTATCAAAGGAGGAAAGGTTGCCATCTTCGGCGGCGCCGGCGTCGGCAAAACCGTTCTTATCCAAGAAATGATTCATAACGTTGTTAAAGAACATTCTGGAGTTTCTGTTTTTACCGGTGTTGGAGAAAGATCAAGAGAAGGTAATGATTTATGGCTTGAGATGAAAGCAACTAAAGTCATTGATAAAACCGCCTTAGTATTTGGCCAGATGAATGAACCACCCGGCAACCGTCTTCGGGTCGCTTTAACCGGAGTCACCATGGCCGAATATTTCCGTGATCAAAAAAACCTGGATGTTCTACTCTTTATTGATAATATCTTCCGTTTTGCCCAAGCCGGTTCTGAAGTATCGGCTCTTTTGGGAAGAATCCCATCAGCAGTTGGTTATCAACCAACTTTAGCTTCGGAAATGTCAGCTTTGCAGGAAAGAATTACTTCTACCAATAAAGGCTCGATTACTTCTATTCAGGCAGTTTACGTGCCGGCCGATGACTATACTGACCCCGCACCGGTAACAACTTTTACTCATCTTGACGCATCTTTAGCCCTTGAACGGGCTTTAGCTGAACAAGCTTTATATCCGGCAATTGATCCATTAACCTCCACTTCAAGATCACTTGATCCGGAAATTGTTGGAGAAGAACATTATCAAGTGACTAGAGATGTTTTAAAAACCTTGCAAAGATACAAAGATCTTCAAGATATTATTGCTATTCTTGGCATGGAGGAACTTTCAGAGACTGATAAATTAACTGTCACCAGAGCTAGAAAAATTCAAAGATTTTTAACTCAACCTATGTCTGTGGCCGAACCATTTACTGGTCGAGCAGGAAAATATGTTCCAATTGCCGAAACCGTCCGCGGATTTAAGGAAATTCTCGAAGGCAAACACGACAGCAAATCAGAGATGAGTTTTTATATGGTTGGAGGGATAGAGGAAGTAAAGTAGTTCATAAAGTTCGTAAAGTTATAAAGTTTGTAAAGAAAAACTTGTTTCTACTTTATGAACTTTAAAAACTTTATAAACTTTAAAAACTAAACTATGAATACTCTCAGGCTTAAAGTCATTACACCTCGCAAAATCGTCATCGATGAATCAGTAAGTTCTGTTACCATCCCAACCGCCAGTGGCGAAATTACCATTCTTCCTCATCATACTCATTTATTTTCACTCCTTGTTGAAGGAGTTATCAAAATTAAAAAACAGAGTGATGAAGATTACTTAGCTATTGGTGGCGGGTATTTAGAAACTGACGGTAAAGAACTTAATATTTTAGTATCACGGGCTTATGGACAAAATGAGATCGATGAAGAAATGATTTCAAAAGCGACTGAAGAAGCAAAAAAAATTCTTTCTCAGCCTGCGTCTGAAAAAGAAAAAGCGGAAGCAATCTCTATGATGCGAAGAGCCACTATTGATTCTAAATTATTAAAAAGAAGAAAACCCCGCCCAATCTAACAATTTTAACCTAACTCTATCTCCATTCCCGGTCGGGGATTGGCAAAAAAATCTTGGCCGGTTTTTGGTTTTATTTCATCAAAATGCTGCCAAGCACTAATTTCCAAAAACGGATTATCAATTGCTCCTGAAGAACCTGGATAGATGACCAACTCACCTAATACTCCCCCAAATAAATTATCAACAAATTTGGCTTTATTTTCTGTTTTTCCAATTTTTACTTTTACCAGATCACCATATTTGTATTTTCCTTTTAAGGCTTCTTTTTTTATCGTGGTTTTTATATTACCAAAATTATCTATATGAGCAATATAATGTTTGTCTATTTCTGGAATAATGTTAGAGGATATTTCTTCCAACTCCATTTCATCCTCAAGCCCTTCCATCAAATGAGCTGATATTCTTGCGTACAAATCCCGGGAATGGAACTGTCCTTCTTCATTAACATCTCGATAAATAAAAAGCTCATCAATTTTATCTTTAATAAAAGAAAAGTCATAACCGGCATTGGGACCGCAAAGATAAATTCCTGATTTTAATTTGATTATTAAAGGGTCGGATCCTTTAGCTTTTCCCAATTTTTCTTTGGAAAAAAGGCGCGGGTCAGTATTTTGAAAAATAATTGTTTCTAACGGGTGACCATGTCTTTCTTCAGTCGTAATCACTTGATTAACTAAAAAACCGGTATGAACAGTTGATGGAGTCGAGGTAATAAAATAAAAATTCGGCTTTTCCTCAGTCTTTAAAAATCCTTCCACGGCCAACCCAACTTCAGCACAGGTTAAACTATCGCGAGCCCAATCGGCCACCACGATTAATTTTTTCATAAGACTATTTTATTCTCTCGAGAACATAATTTGTAATATCGTCAAAGTTTACGATTCCTTCCATTCGTTTTTCCTGATTGATGACTGGTAAAGACGATAGATGATATTTTAAAAATTTTTTCATAGCGATTTCTATCGGTGTGGTCAAATGAATGACCACTAAATTTTGCGTCATAAATTTATATAAAGGCGTATCTAAATCTTGTTTTAAGATTTCAAGCAAACTAATTACCCCGGATAGCTGTTTTTCTTTATTTACCACATAGATACAATATAACGAAGAAAAATCAGTCGTTTCCTTTTTAATTATATCAATCACTTGGCGGACCGTATCTTCCGGGCCGACCGTCAAGTATTCTGTAGTTATTAAAGCACCAATCGGTTCTTTTGACAGTTCAAAAAGGTGAAGAATCTGTTCTTTTATTTTTGGACTTAATTTATCCAATACTTCTTCCCGTTTTTTTTTCGACAGAGTTAAAAGAACATCAACTGCTTCATCCGGGTCTAAAAAAGAAATTAACTTAGCAGCTTTATCGGTATGAAAATTTTTGAAAAGAGCGGTTTGAAAATTAATATTTAAATTTGCAATCACTTCGGCTGCTTTTTCCGTATCCAATATTTTTAAAAACTTTCTTGCGTTTATCACATTGGTTTTCTCCAAATAATCAGCCAGATCCTCCGGTCTTATTTTTTCTAATTTTTCTTCCTTCTTTCTCAACTTAACATTACCGCGGATTAACTCTAAAGGCTGGATATCGGCCCAAGATAAAAATTGAGAGGCTAATTTAATCTTAAATAAAGTAGCTATCTTATAAAAATTATCTGCTCCAATTCTTAGGCGGCGAAATATTCCTAAAATCCCAATGTCAACACCGGCAATCGATAGTTTTTCTTTATCTTGTAAGGCAACGTCATTAACCCGAACAATCTTGTTACCTTTAAGATCGATAATTTGTTTATCTAATAAATTTTTGACCAAATAAAGTTCGTTTTCTTCAAGATAGGCGACTAAGAATTCTTTTTCAATCGTCAAATATTTATTGATTTTTTGCAGATAATCAGTAGAGACAATCAGTCTTTGATTGGTTTTATCCTTGATAACAATCTTGGTAACTATTGGATTTTCTGCCGCTAAAAAAATTAAATCTTCCAAATAACCAATATGAATCTCATCTTCCGTATAAACCTTTTTTCCAACAATTTCTGAGAAGTAAAGCATGACTTTATTATATATAAAACTTAGAAACAATATGCTATAATTTTTAAGTTTCAGGGTGCGTAGTTTAATGGTAAAACAGTTCTCTGATAAAGAACAGAGCGATGGTTCGATTCCATCCGCACCCACATTAGAACTTCCCAACGATATAAAGACTAGGACTCGTAGCTCAACGGTAGAGCGCTTCGTTTACATCGAAGATGTTGGGGGTTCAAATCCCTCCGAGTCCACAAAATGTCGGGGGTTTTTACCCTGAACCCGAAGTGGTTCATGGGCGAGCCCCTCAGCGTCCACAAAAATTTGAAGTTAAGCTTGGAACTTAGTATAATTATATTGAGTTATCAAGTTATCAATTTATCTATAATTAGTGTTGCTGATATTACTCTTGCAGATGTTGAAAAAGCAGCAACAAGGGTTTCCCGCACCGCAACTAAATTGCCTGATGGTACAATCTCGCACACAAAAGGAGTTAGGCGTCTAACTCCTGCAACAGTAGTAGCAATTAATACCGGCCGGAGTGTAATCAGAAAAGGTGATACGATGGTAGTTACACCAATCCTCAAAAAAAAATAACAGAGGATATTGTAATTAGGATAAGTCACAGTTGTTTGTATAAGAAAGATTTTAAAATAGGATGCTCGGCTGAGTCGAGCAAGAATTGTGTGCGCAAAAAAGGCAGATCCAAGTTTTATTATATAATCGAAAAAATCTAATTACGATTAGTTCTTAACTATAGATATTAACAATTACAGTTAAGTACTTAACTGTAATTACATTCCATAGGTTTGCTTTCTTTCTTTTTTCCTTTTATGCTGCCAATATAAATCCCAATGGCCTATTTTTAATCCAGGTTGAATAAGAAAATCAGCTAATAGATTATCAATAAAATCAAAAATCTTTTCTTTTTTGATAATATCTTCCATTATCTTAACCATTTCTGAATCTTTACTCTCAAGTAATAAAGCATATTTACAAACAGTGCTTGTTGAAACTTTTAAAAAATCTGCAATATTTCTCTGCTCAATCTTTTTAATTAATAAGTAAATTATCGTAATTCTTTTTGCCAATAATATTTTCTCTTTTGGCGTAAAGAAATCATTCATTAAGGTGGAAAAAGATTGTTTCGTTTCAAATTTATTAAATATTTGAAAAAATAATTCATATATCTTCTCCAATAACTCTTCTGGTAATTGTCTTCTAGAAATATTAACCATATAAACTACTTATAGTTAAGTACTCAACTGTAAGTCAATCGCTTATAACCTACAAAAATATAAAATTGGATTGTTAGAATGATATAAAAATGACGATATACCTATTTTTTATATCTTTTTAAAGTAGTTTCAATAATCTTTTTCAACAAATTTTTATAGTCTATTCCTGCTTTTCTGGCCGCCAAAGGAAAATAAGAAGTCATAGATACTTCAGGCGGGGTTATCCCTGCCGGAGAATTAATTTCCAAAACATAAGGATTGTTATCTCGATCACATCTAATATCAATCCGGCACCAATCAACTACGTTAAGCACTTCCCAAACTTTATAACATATTTTTTTTATTTTATTTTCAAGTTTTTTATCAATTTTTGCCGGACAAATTAAATAATCCGAGTGCCCCTCTTCTTCAAAAAACCATTTAACTTCATAGGAGTCAAGGGGAAGATATTTTTTTGGAAGAATTTTATGATTCGATTCTATAATAGGTAAAATCACCGGCGGGTTACCAAGCATCGAAATTGAAAATTCACGACCTTCAAGAAAAGGCTCAATTAATGCTGGTTCATTAAAAACTTTTAAAATTTTTTTTACTTGTTTTTTCAGGCTAATTTCATCATAAACAACGCTTTGATTAGTGATTCCCATTGAAGACCCCTCAGCTACAGGTTTAACAATAACAGGGAACTTTAACTCTTTTTTGAGAATAAAATCTAAGTTATCTACTGATTGAAAAACGGCTGTTGGAATATTATTGGCTGAAAAAATTTCCTTTGCTTTTGCTTTATTTAAGGAAAACGCGTGAGTTAGCGGGGAAGAACCAGTGTAGGGAATTTGGAGCATTTCAAGCATTGCCGGCATTTGTAATTCACGATCTTTTCCATATATTCCTTCCGCCAGATTGAAAACTAAGTCAATTTTTTTTCGAAGACGAAAAAGCTTGAAGTATGCTTTTTCATTTGCCTCAATCGGTAATATTTTAAACCCCAAACTTTTTAAGTGTTTTATCTGCCATTTAGTAGTTATAGGATCATCAAAATCTCCCTCTAATTGATTTCTATAATCCCTTGAAACTGAAAAATTATGGCGGACATTGTATAAAAAAGCAATTTTCATATCGATGAAGTTTAATTTTCTGACGGCTGTTGGATCGGCTGAAGTAATTTATATAACTCTGCCTGCATCTCATAAGCCCGTCTTTTATTTTTCGCTAAAATGGTATATAAAAGTTGTTTTTCTTTCAAAGGTGCAGAAGAAGAAATTACCACCCCTTCTTTTTTCTTTTTATCATAAAGAATCGGTTGAATAATATCTATTATTTTTTTAAAGCTAACTGATTCTTGATTATTAAATTTATAGTTATTACGGTTCAAAACATAGACATCGGAAAAAAAATCTTCACCATATAAATCGTAAACTAATTTGTAAATATCAGTTCCTCCGGTATTTCTCGTGTTTGACTCACAAACATAGATGTGTTTGTTGTTGGAAGCAATCAAGTCAATATCAAAATGACCCCGGTATCCGGCTTCAGAATACTTTTCTGCTATAAAATAACCCGTATCAATAATTCTGGCCGCGGTTCTTTCATTGATGACATTTTCATGGATATCTAATCCATAATATTTTCCTTCTTTGGTCACCATCATCACGCAGTAATAAAGCATCTCAATTTTACCGCTTTTATGAATTTTAAACTCAATATTTGGATAAGCTCCCGGCGCCGCATAATTAACATTAATTAATTCTTCGATAATAATTGGAAATCTTTCCCAATAGCCATCTTCACTCAATAATTCGTAAATTCTTTTCTCGCAAGATTTATAGTCTTTAGGTAGTTCGCCGTCCCGGAAAATTAACACACCATGGCCGCCGCTGCCTTTATTGGTTTTCAAAACTACGCCTTTTTCTTTGATGTATCGGTTAGCGGCAATTTTGGCTGCGTCCAATTTGCCAACACAAATAATGCCATCAGGCATAATAAAGTCCGGTTCCACCGCCCGGCTCTGTTGAGCTAACTGTCTGATTCCCGATTTACTGCCAAAAAAATTAACGGTCCATGCATTTTCCAATTCCGGCGCTTCCGGAGTAACAACATTTATTCCTAATTGAATCATTCTTTCTTTTAACTCTAAAAATTCCGGAGAACTCGCATAACTAATTAAAGTCACTTTTTTATATTTTTTTGCCTTATTAATAATCTCTCCAAATAATTGTTTATCAGTATAAAGATCTTTACAAATTAAAGCTGTTTTCATCTGGGGAACAAAAATCTCGACTTTTTTATTAGAAGATATCGATTGAAAATAATTTTTAAATGAATTAGAAATTTCAATTGGCGAAATATAAATGAATTCACTTTCACTGGCATTGGCAAAAAGATAACACTCCGAGGAAAGATTACAATCATTTATTAATCCGTAACGTTTTTCAATGGGTTGGATTGAGGATAAAAATGACCATTCATCTTCAACCACATTATAGATATAAATAACTAACTCTTTTTTAGCTTTTCGTAAATAAATTTTTTTTCGAGACTGTTTTTTAGGAGGTTTTCTTATGACCTTCTTTTTCCCTTTTTTCATGTTATTCCTGCCTGCCGGCAGGCAGGCGAATAACAAAATTATCAATTATTTTTACTAAAAGTCAAGAGCATTTCTTCATTTATTTATTTTTAATTTATTTAATTATTTGATTATTTGTTTATTTATTCATTTTTTACTTCTATGCTATACTGAATCTATGAGAAAAAACTTCTGGCAGTACTACTGGACTAGCCTTCATAATTTTGGCGAAGCCATTATTAATATCTTTATTTTCCTGCCTTATTTTTTCTCTGTTTCGGCTTTACTAAAAACCTTATTTGAACCATGGCGAAACTTAGTGGTTAAAAAAACTATTGTAGGTTTTTCTTTTGCCGATTTGGGTAATCGCTTGGCTTTTAATCTAATCTCCAGAACGATTGGCGCAATCATGAGATTTTCAATTATTACTTTTTATTTTATTTTCCAAACTCTGTTGATAATTTTTCTTCCTTTTATTGCTTTGTTATTCTTTCTCTTTTCTCCTCTTTTTTATTTATTGTCTCTTTTCCAAAAAACTTCCCAAGAAAAAAAAGAAATTCTAAAAAAAAGCTTTATTGATACTCATCTGCTTAATGAAGAAAACAGGTCCTTTGTCGAAAATTGGTTTGAAAAATATTATCAACAAAATATTGAGAAAATCTGTTGGTGGAAACTGTCCAACTTGTTTTCCTATCCGCCTTTAGCCCGCGACTGGGCCGTCGGCTACACTCCGATTCTTGATCAATATGCGACTGACTTAGCTACCTCTATCTATCTTCATCACATTAAGAATATCGTTAACCGGGAAAAAGAAATTGAAGAGATTGAACAAATTTTGACAAAATCTATTGAAAGCAATGTCATTATCGTTGGCGAAGAAGGAGTAGGCAAACATACGATTATTGATGCTTTAGCGAAAAAAATTTATCTGGGAAAAACTAATATTCATTTGATGTACCGAAGAATTTTAAAACTTAATATGGAAAAAATTTTAACCGAGTTTATTGATCAAAAACAACGCGAAAATTTTTTTGAAGATCTATTAAAAGAAGCCGAACAAGCAAAAAATATTATTCTTTTTATTGATAATTTTGATAAATATATTGTTGACTATCAAGGAAAAATAGATCTCAGTATATCCTTGGAAAAATATGCTAAAAGCAGTCTAATTCAAATAATCGGAGTGACTACACCGTTTGCCTATCAACGTTTTATATTCCCTAATGAAAAAATTAACCGGATTTTTAATAAAGTTGGCGTCTATGAAGTAACTGATAAAGAAGCGGAAAATATTCTTCTTGATGCCATTTTTGCTTTTGAAGACCATTACAAAGTCTCTATTCCTTATGAAACCGTCAAAGAAGTGATTGAAAAAAGCGAGTTTTATTTAACTTATATTCCTTTTCCGGAAAAGGCAGTTGATCTTCTCGATACCGCCTGTGTTTACGTTCGCGCCAACCTACCTAACCTCCCCAAGATTACCCCAACGACCATCAACGCTGTCTTAACGGAAAAAACCCATATCCCCACAACCTTAACAAAACAGATGAAAGAAAAACTCCTTAATCTCGAAACTCTTTTATTTTCCCGGATTATTCAGCAGGATGAAGCGGTTAAAAAACTATCATCAGCTCTTAGACGATCTTTTTTATTAATCGGAAAAAGAAAAAAACCATTAGCGTCCTTTTTATTTTTAGGCCCAACCGGTGTTGGAAAAACCGAAACCGCCAAAGCTATCACTGAAGTCTTTTTCTCAAATACCCCTAATCTCCCTAATAGCCCCAATCATTCTAAATCTCTTCTTCGTTTTGACATGTCCGAATTTCAATCCAAATACGATATTCCAAAGCTTATTGGAGATAATTTTAATCCCGGTCTTTTGACTAAAACCATTCGCGAACAAAGCTATGGAGTGTTGCTTTTAGATGAAATTGAAAAGGCTGACAAAGATTTGATTAATATTTTTTTAACTATTCTCGATGAAGGTTATTTTATCGATGGAGTAGGCAAAAGGGTCGACTGCAAAAATCTTGTTATCATCGCCACCTCAAACGCCGGCTCTGACTTATTGTATTCTCAAATTAGTCCAATGAGTCCCATTAGTCTTATTGACCAATTAATAAAACGAGGAATCTTCTCCCCTGAATTCCTCAACCGTTTTGACGGCGTCATTGTTTATCAATCGCTAATAAAACAGTCGCTTTTGACTATCGCCAAAAAAATGATCGACAAAATCTCTAAAGATATCTACTCCTTATATAAGGTATATCTTAAAGTTAACGACGTATCGATTAATCAATTAATTGATACAGCCTATGATCCTCGATTCGGTGCGAGAAACTTGGAGCGGGTTATCCGCGACGAGATCGAAGACAAAGTTGCCAAAATTATCCTAGAAGATAAAGCGAAAGCCGGGGAAACTATTAGTTTATAATATAATTCTTATGCTTAAAAAAGGAGCGGGAAAACTGATTGTAATTGAGGGAACAGACGGTTCAGGAAAAGGAACACAACTGCAATTACTTCTTAACTATTTAAATAAAAAACAAATTAGCTATGCTTCTTTTGATTTTCCCCAGTATGGAAAGACTTTTTTTGGAGACTTTGCCGGCCGTTTTCTTAATGGAGAATTCGGTCATTTTAGCCGAATTAATCCATATTTAGCTTCTTTTCCTTACGCCGCCGATCGTTGGCAGGTAAAAGATCAACTTTGGAAAGCTATTAATGATAAAAAGCTCGTAATCTGTAATCGCTACACTCCTTCGGTTGTCTATCAAGCAGTTAAAGTTAAACCAACTCAAAGAAAAGTTTTTCTAAAATGGGCGGAAACATTAGAATATAAAATCTTTGGTATTCCGCGACCAAGTTTGGTAATTTTTCTTCATGTTCCTCTTAGTTTTGCTCAAACTTTGATTGCTAAAAAAAAGAAGGATCAGTATGAAAAAAATACAAAGTATCTTAAAAAAGTTGAAAGTATGTATCTGGAAACTGTAAAAACTAATAAAAGTTGGGTTAAAATTGATTGTGTGAAAAATAATAAAATTCTTCCTCCGGAAATAATTCATCAAAAAATTCTTGACAAACTAGTTCTCTCTTGATAAGCTTGCTACATATGGACAAAAAATTTGTTTTTTTAATGATTGTTTTTTTCTTGGTTTTTGGGGTTTTTATCACTAACACTATATTCAATCAGCAACTAAAAGAAGTGAGTAGATTTACTAGGGCTACCGCCGAATCCGAACCGTCATCCCAAACTTCTTTAATTTTCGCATGGCCTTTAACCGCTAAAGTAGGAGATAAAGTTGATGTTAATATTTTTATAAGAAACGCCAATAACTCATCATTAGATAAAAAACAGGTAAAATTAGTGACTAACTTAGGATTAATCAATGGAACACAGGAATCAACTTCCGAATCGAATAAAACTGGAAAAGTTAGTTTTACTTTATCTTCAGATACGGCTGGCATTGCTGAACTGACTGCTTTTGTTAATAACAATATTCAACTAATCCAAAAAGTTTCCGTTAAATTCGAGTAATGATACGAATGGTATTCGTATCATAATTTTATGAAACATATTACTAAAGTTGTCATTCCAGCGGCTGGTTTTGGCACCAGATTTCTCCCCCAGACTAAAGCCATGCCTAAAGAAATGCTTCCAATTGTTGATAAACCGGTCATTCAGTATGTAGTTGAAGAGGCGATAGATTCAAAAGTTGAAAATATTATTATTATCACGGGGTCTAATAAACGGGCAATTGAAGATCATTTTGACGCTCCTTCCGAAGATCTCGTGAAGAATTTGCTTCAAGGAAAAAAGAATCATTTACTTGAAGAGATCCAGAGGATCTCCAACATGGCTAACTTTATTTATATTCGTCAAAAAGGACCATACGGAAACGGCACTCCGGTCTTGACCGCTGAGCCGGTGATTGAAGACGAACCGTTTGCCGTTCTTTGGGGTGATGAATTTATCTATGCCAAACCACCCCGACTGGCTCAAATGATCAAAGTCTATGAAAAATTTGGCGGAATAGTTATTTCTGGTGTTAAAATAGAAAATAAGGAAGATCTAAAAAAATATGGAATTGCCGATTTGACCCACGTGGAAAATAATATTTACAAAATAAATAAGATTGTGGAAAAACCTGAAGCCTCTGAAGCACCGTCCAATATTGCCACTCACGGCGGTTATATTTTGCCACCGGAGATTTTCTCGGCTCTAAAAAGGATTAAACCCGGTAGAGGTGGAGAAATTTGGCTAGTTGACGCCATTAATCTTCTTAAAAAAGAGGGTATGCCCATTTATACGGTTGTTATCGAAAACGGTAAATATTATGACACTGGTAACAAATTCGAATATCTAAAAACCGTCATTGAGTTTGCTTTACAGCATGAAGAAATCAACGGCCGCTTCCGCACCTTCTTAAAATCCCTCAAAATCTAATTGCAAAATCTTTCTCTCGCTGATAGAATGTATTCTTATGACTGATAATGATAAAAAAGTCGAAGAACTTTTTGCTGCTGGCGCCCATCTTGGCCATAAAGCTAACCGTGTTCATCCAAAAACCAATAAATATATTTATTCTTTTGAAAATGGCGTTTCAATCATTGATTTAACAAAAACAGTTATTTTTCTTGAAAAAGCAAAACAGTTTGTTTCCGAACTGGGAAAAAATGAAAAAGTTCTTCTCGTCGTCTCTACTAAAAAAATTGTTTCTAATTTAACTCAGGAACTGTGTCAAAAAAATAATCTTCTTTTTGTTAACACCAAATGGCCGGCCGGACTTTTAACTAATTTTGAGATGATTATCAAAAACGTCAAAAAACTTAACTCGATGAAAGAGGAAAAAGAAAAGGGGGAATGGAATAAATTTGTCAAACATGAACAAGTTCAACTAGACAAAGAGTTAAAAAAATTAGAAAAATTTTATGGCGGGATTGCTAATCTTAAAAAATTACCTGATGCTCTTTTTGTCATTGATATCAAAAAAGAAAAGAATTCGGTTAAAGAAGCAGGAGAAATGAAGATTCCAGTCGTCGCCGTCACCGATACCAATGTTAATCCTGATCCAATTGATTATCCGATTCCCGGCAACGACGACTCAGCCACATCAATTGAATATTTTTTGAAAGAAATTATCGGAGCATACGCAACAAGCAAAGGCAAAAGTCAAAATTTAGAAGTCAAAAGTGAAAGTAAAAAGTGAAAAGTATTTAAAAACTACTTTTTAATTTTGAATTGTATTTTTGAATTTTAACTTTTAACTTTTGACTTTTTTATTATGTACGACATTAATAAACTAAAGCAACTTCGCGAAGAAACCGGAATTTCTTTTTCCTTATGTAAAAAGGCTCTTGAAGAAGGAAAAAATAATCTTGATAACGCCAAAAAATTATTAAAAAAATGGGGGATTGCTAAAGCTAAAGATAAATCTGATAGAACTACAGCCGCCGGCGCCATCTTTTCTTACGTCCATCATAATAAAAAAGTAGCGTCATTAATTGAACTTGCTTGCGAAACCGACTTTGTTTCCGGAAATAAAGACTTTCAAACTTTAGGTCAAGAACTGGCTATGCAAGCCGCCTCGGTTAGAGCGGAAACCAATGAGGAATTTCTTAATCAAGAGTATATTAGAGACCCCTCCAGAAAGATTAGTGATTTGATTAAGGAAGCGGTATTAAAGTTTGGAGAAAATATCAAGATTGTTAAATTTATTCGCTGGAGTATATAATCAAATTTATGGACAATGTTTCTCTATTTAGTCAACTAGCCAATAAAACAATTCAGTCTTTAAAAGAAGATCTCAAATCCATCCGTACCGGCCGCGCCTCTCCCTCTTTAGTTGAAAATTTAGTCGTTGAAACTTATGGCGGTCAAACCAAATTAAGACTGCTTGAATTAGCTACTATCACAACAGAAGGACCACAAGCTTTATTAATCATCCCATTTGACCCATCTGTCTTATCAGACATAGAAAAATCAATCTTAAAATCACCTTTAGGATTAACGCCGGCCGTTCAAGGATCAAAAATTATTATTAGAATTCCATCTCTTAACACCGAACAAAGAGAAAAATATATCAAGATTGTTGGAGAGAAAGTTGAGGAAAAAAAAGTGACGATTAGAAATCACCGCGACGATGCCAGAAGAATAATTAAAACTTCTTTTGAAAAAAAGGAAATGGGAGAGGACGAAAAATATCGTTTGGAAAAAGAAATTGATAGTCAAACGACAAAGTTCATGGAAGAAATAAATAATATTAAAGAAAATAAAGAAAATGAAATTAGGGAAATCTAAATAGTTCATAAAGTTCGTAAAGTCATAAAGTTTATAAAGAAAAACACTTTAAGAACTTTACAAACTTTAAAAACTTTATAAACTAATCTATGATAATTTTAATTTTTCTCCTTACTTTAACTATTCTTGTCCTCGTCCATGAATTTGGTCACTTCTTAATTGCCAAAAAAATGGGCGTTAAAGTTGAAGAATTCGGGCTAGGACTACCGCCAAGACTATTTGGTATAAAAAAAGGCGAAACTTTATATAGCGTCAATTTATTACCATTAGGTGGCTTTGTTAAACTTTATGGAGAAGAATATTCTGAATTAAGAAAGGGCAATAAAAACAAAACCTTTGTTAACAAAAAACCTTGGCAAAAAACTTTTATTGTTCTAGGAGGCGTCATCGGGAATTTTTTACTGGGTTGGTTTATTTTTTCGTACTTAGTCACTCAGGGTATCCCTGTTCCAATCAATAAAGTTATCGTCGAAAAAGTAACTAAAAACTCACCGGCTGATATTGCCGGCCTTAAAGAAAAAGATATCATCTTAAAGCTTATTGGGTCAACTTATTCAATCTCACTAACTTCCGCCAACACTCTTATTGAAGAAACTAAAAAATCTGCCGGACAAATAATTGGTTTAGTAATTAAAAGAGATAATAAAACATTTTTTACTAAAATCATGGCTAGAAAAAATCCACCCAAAGGCGAAGGTCCGCTTGGTATCGCTATCACTTCATTTATTGAAAAAAAATATCCTTGGTATACAGCTCCTTATTATGGTTTAATCGAAGCTTCTAATATTACATATAAAATTGCTACAGAGCTTGGAAAACTAATTTTAGGACTAATTACTTTTCAAAAACCTCATCTCGACGTTGCCGGTCCTGTTGGGATTGCTAACTTGGCCGGACAGGCAATAAAGTTTGGCGGAAATGCTTTCCTTCAATTTCTTGCCTTGTTGTCATTGAATCTAGCGATTATAAATATTCTTCCTTTTCCTGCCTTAGATGGCGGCCGTCTAATTTTTGTTCTTTATGAAGGTATTACTAAAAAAAAGCCAAATAAAAATATAGAAAAATATACTAATTTAATAGGTTTTATAATTTTATTGTCTTTAGTAGCTCTTATTACCGTTAATGATATTATTAAGTTAATTAGATAATATTATTTACAACCCATGAATCTAAAATTTGAAAACATCACTATTTCAGGCGGTGTCTCAACCGGAAAAAACACTCTTTTAGACAATCTTAGACCATACCTTGAGCCTCAAGGATGGAAGTTCACCTCTGGCGGCCAGATTCTCCGTGATTTTGCCAAAGAATATGTCCAACCTTTAGCCAGTCTGGCTGACAAAAAAATTCATAATATGATTGACGAAAGAACAGTAAAACTTCTAAAAAACAGTCACTATGTTATTGAGGCTTGGTTGTCCGGTTTTTTTGCAAGAAATATGAAAAATACTCTACGAGTTCTTCTTGTTTGTAAAGACAATGCTTTAAAAATTGATCGGGTGGTCAATCGAGATAAAATCTCCGTTGATATGGCTAAAAAATATATTAAAGAAAGAGAGGATACTAACTTTCGTGAATGGAAAAAATATTACGGCAACTATAATTTTTTCGACCCTAAATATTACCAACTGGTCATTGATACTTATACTTCAGGCCCGATGGAGACCTTGGGAAAAGTATTGGATAAGTTGGGATTTAGGAATAGATAGATAATTAATATTGTATATAATTTCTGTCATCTTCCCAATTTTCTGGATTGTCCCTGATATATTGACGGATTCTGTTTAATGAATCTTCGTTCCTAATAATGTGATCATAAAATGAACGTTGCCATCGAAATGTATTTAATCCTATCTGATGAATATGTTTTGATGACGTTGTTTTAAACGCACCAATAATATTTGATAATGATAAACGTTTCTTTTGTAGGGACAGGTCTAGACCTGTCCCTACGCGATTTGTTTCGTTTACAATAATTAAAATCCCATGAAAATGATTCGGCATTATATGAAATGCGTCAAATTCTACGTATTTATATTGTTTTTCTAACCACAACCATTGATCTTGAACAATTTTCCCATATTCATTTAAAACCATCTTATCATTAATAATATTCCCAAAATATTTCTGTCGATCCTTTGTACAGATCGTAACAAAATACCATCCCGATGACGAATAATCAAAATTCTTTAAACGATTAGGTTTTCTTTGTTTAATAACAATCATTAATCGATTGTTTAATAATGCGTATTTATAGTCAACCGCTTATAACCTACAAAAATATATTCTTGGACTGTCTCAACAATAAAAAAATCTCGATATTACCATTTAATTTGACATAAATATAATTACTGCTATAATATAAATACAATTCGTAAAAGCGTTAAGTTTGGTTTCCCGCCAAACAAGCTGCGTACGATGAGTACGACGGAAGGACACCGTAGAAATCAATCCAAGGTGTGTCGTAATTAAACGGAGCACTAAAAAGAGCCAATAAGCAAGGTGGTACCACGATTTAAAACCTCGTCCTTGCCTTTCAGAATTAGTCTGATGGGTGAGTAGGAGGTTTTTTTATGGAAAAAAATATATTTATAGAAACAACCAAACAATATTGTGTCAATAATTATCATCCTTTGGATGTTGTCTTAACTTACGGTTCTGGTATTTGGGTTTATGACAATGATGGCAAAAAATACATGGACTTTTTGAGCGGGTATTCTGCCTTAAATCAAGGTCATCGACATAAAATAATTATAAAAACAATCGTAGATCAGTTAAGAAGAATTACCTTGACATCACGAGCTTTCCATAATGATCAATTAGGCTTATTTGCTAAAGAATTATGCCAACTAACGGGATTTGAGATGATGTTGCCTATGAATACAGGAGCAGAAGCGGTTGAAACAGCTATTAAATTGGCCCGGAAATGGGGATATTACAAAAAAGGGGTAAAACAAGGAGAAATCATTGTCTGTAAAAATAACTTTCATGGTAGAACTATTTCTATTATTAGTTTTTCCACCGAACGTCAATACCGTGACGGGTTTGGCCCTTATACAAAGGGATTTAAAATTGTGGAGTTTAACAATTTAAAAGCAATAAAAAAAGTAATTAGTCAAAATACGATTGCTGTACTTATGGAACCTATCCAGGCTGAAGGAGGAATTATCATTCCGGATAAAGGGTATTTAACAGGAGTTGCCAACATTTGTCGAAGAAATAATATTTTATTTATGTTGGATGAAATTCAAACCGGTTTAGGTAGAACCGGTAAACTTTTCGCCTACGAACATGATTATAATGCCAAACCTGATGTTTTAATTATTGGAAAAGCTCTTGGAGGAGGATTTTATCCTGTATCAACTGTTCTTTCTTCCAGATCAATATTTGAAGTAATAAAACCAGGTAATCACGGCAGCACCTTTGGAGGAAATCCTTTAGCTTGTGCAATTGCTCGTTCATCGCTGGAAGTAATAGTTAAAGAAAAATTAGTTGAAAATAGTCTATTACTTGGTAATTATCTTTTAAAGAAACTTAAAACTTTAAAAAGTAAGTGGGTCAAGAAAATCAGAGGAAAAGGATTACTTATAGGAGTAGAACTCCATAAAAAGGCTGGCGGCGCAAGACGCTTCTGTGAAGCTTTAATGAGAGAATCGCTTTTATGCAAAGAAACCCATAAAAATGTAATTCGTTTTGCACCTCCTCTAATAATCAAAAAGAAAGAGATAGATTTTGCCTTTAGAAAAATTAAGAAAGTTCTAGAAAACCAGACCTTATGAAAAATTTAACAATAGGAATCATCGGATTAGGAAATATGGGAAAAGCGATAAAAGACGGAATACTAAAAAAGAAATTAATAAGTAATAAAAAATTATTAATAAGCAATCAACAATCTTCTAACAAAAAAGTGTCGATTAAATCAAAAATATTAATACTCGCCGTAAAACCTCAAGCTATAAAAAAAGTTTTAGAAGAAATTAAGAATACTGTTTCCAAAAATAAATTAATTATCTCAATAGCTGCTGGAGTTGAGATAAAAATAATAGAAAAAATTTTAGGAAAGGAAAAACGAATCATAAGAGTAATGCCTAATCTGTGTGCCAAGGTTAATCAATCAATCTCATGTTGGGTTAAAAATAAAAATGTCAGTAACAAAGATACTAAGATTTTTAAAAAAATCTTTCAATCCATAGGAACTGAAATAGAATTAAAAAGCGAAAATTTATTAGATCAAGTCACTGCCATTTCCGGAAGTGGTCCTGCCTATTTTTTCTACCTGGCCGAGTTACTTACCAAATCTGCAATGGAAATTGGGTTAGATAAAAAATTAGCATACAAATTAGTATCCCAAACCCTAGTTGGAAGTTCTGAGTATTTAAAAAAATCTAAAGAATCGCCAGAAGCCTTAAGAAAAAAAGTAGCCTCCAAAGGAGGAACAACAGAAGCAGCGTTTAGTAAAATAAGTAACTCAGAATTTGAAAGTATTTTTTTATCAGCTATTGAATCAGCTTATAAAAGAGCTATTGAATTACATTTAAAAGTTTAAAAGTATAGAATATAATCTATACTATAATTAGTTAATTATGTTGTATTCTAAACTTTTCGGAAAAACGGTCAGAGAAGCACCAAAAGAAGCACAAATGGTTTCTTATAAACTGCTTCATCAGGCGGGTTTTATCCGCGAATCAACAGCTGGCCGTTATTTTTTTCTTCCTTTAGGCCAAATCATTCAACAAAAAATCATGAAGGTAATTAAAGAAGAAATGGACGAAGCCGGAGCTCAAGAAATGCTGTCACCAGTTCTTCATCCGCTCGAGCTTTGGAAAGAAACTAACCGAACAAAAACAACAGGTTTTGAACTAATGACCATAAAAGACAGACGGGGAGCGGATTTCGCCTTAGGAGGAACAGCTGAGGAAATGTTCGTTGATGTTGTTCGTAAATTTCAGATCAGCTATAAAGATCTGCCTTTCAATATTTATCAATTCTCAACTAAATTCAGAGATGAATTACGCGCCCGCGGCGGGCTTCTTAGGGTTCGGGAATTTATCATGAAAGATGCTTATTCCTTTGATACGGACGAAAAAGAGTTTAAAAAAGAGTATCAAAATATGTGGAAGACTTATCAAAAAATTTTTAACCTGCTAGGATTAAAAACCGTGGTTGTTGAATCAGACAATGGTTACATTGGCGGCGATTACTGTCATGAATTTGTGGTTGAATCTGAAGTAGGCGAGAGTAAGTTTTTTGTCACTGAAGACGGAAAATATGCCACTCACGAAGAAATCGCTAAATTCTATAAAGAAAATAAAAATACTAATGAGGATTTATTATCTCTTCAAGAAGTTGGCGCTAAAAGAGGAACGACTATGGAAGATGGTGTTAAACTTCATAAAAAACCCTTATGGCAACAAATAAAAGATGTTTTATATGTTGACGAAAACGGAAGGTTTATCCTTGCAATTATAAGAGGCGACTTCGACGTTAATGAAATTAAATTAAAACATTTAACCAGCGCCAACTCACTTCGTCACGCCACCGATGTTGAGATTAGAAACAAAATCCACAGCGAGCCAGGGTTTATTTCACCAGTTGGTATTAAAAAAATAATTGAGAAAAATATTAAGTTAATCATTGTTGCTGATAATTCTCTCAGAAGCATTAGAAATGCTTATGGCGGCGCGAATAAAAAACATCGGGATCTGTTTAATATGAATATGGACCGAGATTACAAGAGTGATATTGAAGGTGATATCGCCCTAGCTAAAGAAGGATATTTGACCGAGGACGGCAAGAAAAATTTAATTGAAAGACGGGGAATTGAGGTAGGCAATATTTTCCAACTTGGGTTTTATTACTCAAAAAAAATGAGAAATGCTACGTTTATCGACCGCGACGGCAAAGAAAAACCTTATTATATGGGTTGTTACGGAATCGGAATCGGACGAACGATGGCCACTATCGTTGAAAAATATCACGATGATAAAGGTATAATCTGGCCGGAAATAGTCGCTCCTTATCAAGTTCATCTCATCGGTCTTGATCTTAAGGATAAAAGTACGCGTTATAACTGTTATAACCATTATAACCGCTTATTAAAAGCCGGTATCGAAGTCCTTTTTGATGATCGTGAAGAAGTGACAGCTGGTGAAAAATTTGTCGACGCCGATCTAATCGGTATTCCAATAAGACTGGTCGTATCAAAAAGAACAGGAGATAAGGTTGAATACAAGAAGAGAATTGAAAAACAATTTGAATTAATATCTTTAGAAGACGTTCTTAAAAAAGTTAGAAGTTAAAAGGCAAAAGTCAAAAATAAAAGTAAAAAGTCAAAAGTATTAAAACTTTTTAATTTTGACTTTAACTTTTGAATTTTAAATTTTGACTTCTAACTTATCTATTATGAAAACCATTGTTACTCATCTTTCACCAGATTTAGACGCAATTGCTTCTGCCTGGCTAATCAAAAGGTTTTTAACCGGCTGGAAAAACGCGCAAATAAAATTTGTTCCAACAGGTACAACCTTAGATAATAATCTCCCTGATAGCAATAAAAATATTATTCATGTTGACACTGGACTAGGGCATTTTGATCATCATCAAACTAATGAATATACTTCGGCGACAAAATTAGTCTTTGAATATTTAACAAATAATAAATTAATTAAATCAAAAGATGAAAAAGCTCTGCAAAAAATCGTCAACTATATCAATGACACTGATCATTTTGCTGAAGTTTTCTTTCCCGAGGCGGATTCTGACCGTTATGATTTTACTATTCGTCAGTTAATTGATGGGTTAAAGGTAATTTGTCCTGAAGAACAAAAGTTATTTGACTCTGTTTTTCAACTATTAGATGCCGCTTTAATCGTATTTAAAAACAAAGTTAGCGCTGAAGAGGAAATAAAAAAAGGTTTTATTTTTCAATCTTACTTAGGTAAATCTTTGGCAATTGAAACTAAAAATGAAGAAATCATCAAACTTGCTCTAAAAAAAGGATTTTCCATGGTTGTTAGACGCCATCCAGATAAAGGATTCGTCAGAATTAAAACCTTACCAATTAAAAAATTAAGCTTAAAACCAATCTATGAAAAAATCATTAAAATTGATAAAAAAGGCAGTTGGTATTTTCATATTTCCGAACATATGCTTCTAAATGGATCCTCGGGAAATCCTAAATTAATCCCAACTCCTTTATCATTAAATAAAATCATTGAAATAGTAAAGAGTGTATAATAAAATTAATATGATACGAATACCACGAATAAAGAAATACGAATGTTGCGAATATGCGAATATTCGTATATTCGTGTCATTCGCATAACAAAATTTGTATCATTCGTATCATTATAGGGGGGAGGCGTTTACAACCTATGGTTTTAGTCATAAAAAGAAAAGGCGAATCAAAAGACAGTATGTTTCGAAAATTTACTCGTTCTTTTATTGATGAGGAAATCGTTGATACCTTAAGAAAAAAACAGTTTTATAAAAAACCATCATTAAAAAGAAAGGAAGAGGAAAAAGAAAGAAGAAAAAACCGTTTTTCAAAACACAAAAAAGTCTTTAAAAAAGTATATAGAAGAATATGATCAATATTGTTACTTCATCACGGTACAAGATTAATCGTCAGAAAATAAAACTGTTTGTAGAAAATATATTCGAAAAAGAACAGCTTACTTCTCAATATTCTTTGAATATTATTTTTGTGGGAAAAAATAAAATGAAAAGTTTTACGGAAAAATATAAAAACGAAAAAGAAACTTTGCCAGTTTTATCTTTTCCTTATAATGAAAAAATGGTTGAAGAAGAAATTTTACTAGGAGAAGTAATTCTCTGTTATCCATTAGTTATCTTATTGGCAGCGGAAAGAAACAAACGCGTTGATGAAATAATTAATGAATTAATAAAACACGGAATAGAGAACTTAATAAAGTAATATGTTTTATTTAAAATATCGTCCAAAAACTATTGAGGAGATTGACAATAAACAGGTCAAAGAAATGGTTGGTAAAATTCTTTCGGCTAAATCTTTACCTCATGCCTTTCTTTTCGTTGGACAAAAAGGCACCGGAAAGACTTCAACCGCCCGGATCATTGCCAAAGCCGTCAATTGTATCAACAACAAATTCTCTCCTAACCTCCCCAAAACCCCCAATAACCCTAAATCTTATGAGCCCTGCAATAAATGCGTCAACTGCCAAAGCATCTCTCGATCGTCTTTTACCGATGTCATCGAAATGGACGCTGCGTCAAACAGAGGTATTGAAGAAGTAAAAAACTTAATTCGCGAGATCTCTTTTCTTCCCATGTCCGGCGGTTATCGAGTCTTTATTATTGATGAAGCCCATATGATAACAACGGAAGGATTTAACGCCCTTCTAAAGACTCTTGAAGAACCACCCAAAACCTCTATTTTTATTCTGGCCACCACTAATTTAGAAAAACTCCCTAAAACTATTGTCTCCCGCTGTTTAAAGATTAATTTTGGTAAAGCAAAAATTGCTGATATAAACTCAATGTTAAAAAGAATTGTTAAAAATGAAGGCTTAGATTTTAACGAGGATCTATTAAAATTAATCGCTCATCATAGTGAGAATTCTTTCCGTGACGCCGCTAAAATCCTTGAGGAAGTGACTTTCCAGAAAATTAAAACTACGGAAGAATTAGAAAAATTTTTAGGAATCAGAGGAAAAAATGATTTAATGGAAATTATTGAAAAAAAAGATTTAAAAAAAACCCTTAATTGGATTAATGAGTTTTCTCAAAATAATGGTGATTTTAAAAATCTTATTGAAGATATTCTTAATGAATTACGTCTTCAACTTCTTATTAAAAACGGAGTGGAGGAAAGCGATGAAAAAAAAACTTCTTTGACCTTAAGCGAAATTTCATTGTTAATCAAACTTTTGATTGAAGCCTATCAAAATTTAAGAAATACGCCAATTGATTCTTTACCAGTTGAAATTGCTCTTATCGAGTTCTACAATAAGAATATTAGAAATTAGTAATTAGTAATTAGTAATTTTTTTAATCTTATGTTAAACCCCTTTGGAGCTTTAGGAGATCTACAAAAATTACAACAACAAGCGCAAAAAATGCAAGCCGCCTTACAACAAGAAGAAGTCGTGGTGGAAAAAAATGGCGTCAAGATCATTGTTAGAGGAGATCAGGTAATTGAATCAATCGAGGTTGATGGAATTGTCGAAAATCGCATTGCCGAAGCTGTTAATGAAGCGGTTAAAAAAACTCAAGAACTGGCAGCCAGAAAATTAATAGAAATATCGTCACAACAAAAATAATGTTAAAACTATTTTCCGGATCCGCTAATCCTAAACTTTCTTTAGAAGTATCCAAACTGCTGAAACTACCTTTATCTAAATCTGAAGTAATACGTTTTGATAATTCAGAAATCCGCGTCACCATCCAGGAAAAAGTTAAAGATGATGTCTGCGTTATTATTCAATCAACTGCCAATCCAACCGATACTCATTTAATGGAACTATTCTTTTTTGCCGATGCCCTAAAGAGAATGGATGCAAAAAAAATTGTTGCTTTTATTCCTTATTTTGGTTATGCCAGACAGAATAGAGAACATCGTACCGGCGAATCTGTTTCTGTAAATGTTGTGATTCGTTTTTTTGAAACAATTGGTTTTAATCAAGTTTATACGTTTGATCTTCATGATGATGGAACCGAAGGAATTTTTTCCATTCCTTTCAAAAATCTCTCCACCTTTTCTATTTTAGGAAGAGAAGTGGCTCACTATTTAAAAAATAATAAAAACACTGAACAAGTTGCGGTTGTTTCCCCTGATCAGGGGGGAGTAGAAAGAGCTCAAACTTTTGCGGAAAATTTTTTTCATAGCAATAAAGTTGATATTGCTGTTATTGAAAAAAGAAGAAATTTAAATATTATTCATCAGTCAAAGGCTCTTAATTTATATGGAAAAGTGAGAAATAAAACTTGTATTATTGTTGATGATATTATTACATCCGGCGGTACGTTGGTTCATGCCGCTGAATTTTGTCTTAAAAGGGGAGCAAAAAGAGTATTAGCTTGTGTTGTTCATCATGACTTTTCTCCTAAAGCAGCTGAAATTCTTGAAAAAAGTCGAATCGAAAAAATATTTATGAGTAATACCATTGCCTTAAAATCTGAACAAAAATTTTCTAAGCTTAAAGAAATTTCCATTGCCCCCTTGATTGTAAAAGAATTAGAAAAACTTCTTTAAAACTTATTTCTACCTTCAATCGCTTTCTTCAAAGTCATGTAGTCAGCATACTCAAGATTAGCCCCCATCGGCAACCCATAAGCCAATCTTGTAATCTTAATCTCAAAATTTCTTAATTTCTTAATTTCTATAAGTTTGTTTTTTATATACATTGCCGTTGCCTCTCCCTCCATATCCGGATTCGTCGCCAAAATTACTTCCCTAACCTCCCCAATCTCCCTAATTCTTTTGATTAGTTCTCCTATCTTAATATCCTCCGGTCCAACTCGATTTAAAGGATCAATTTTTCCATGAAGTACATGATAAATTCCGCTATAAATTCTTCCTTGTTCAAAAGAAAGCAAATCTAAAACTGTTTCCACAACACAAATTATCGATCCGTCTCTTTTTTTATCCTGACAGATTTCACACAACTCTTCTTCAGTAAAATTAAAACAATTTTTGCAAAATTTTGTTTTTAGCTTTAAATCAGAAATATTCTTGGCAAATTCTTTTAAATCTTCCTCAGGTAAATTAAGCAAAAAAAAAGCCAGTCGGTTAGCTGTCTTTTCACCAATTCCGGGAAAACGCTCTAAGAACAGGGAAATGTTTTTTAAATTATTAGGTAACATCTAATGATTCTATTATTTTAAAAAGCGAAGATGGACAACAAAAATTGTACATCGAGCTTTTTACAATTGAATAATTTCTGCTACAATCAATGGTTTTCTTCCAGTTGCTTTTCTAAAAAATTCTTCTAAATTTTCAATTACTTCACGCTTCATATTTCCCAATTCTAAAACTTTCCCGCTTTTTGGTTTAAAAATACCCTCAACTATTTTCATTGCTTCTAAATATAATCTATTCTCTTCTTTTTCAAAGACAAAACCGCGGGAAACAATCTTTGGTTGATCAAGTAACAATCCACGATTGTCAATAATTGATAAAACAAAAACAATCCCATCAGTAGCAATGGTTTTTCTATCCCGAAGAACAATGTTACCCACATCGCCAATTCCATAGGCGTCAACATAGATATTTTTTGTTTCAATCTTCTCACCCAAATAAGCTTTATTTTTAACAAACCAGATAGTCTCGCCTTCATTTAAAGAAAAAACGTCTCTTTTGTTAAAGTCTAATTGTTCGACTAAATTCTCATACTGTCGTTGATGTCTTATCGTGCCGCCAATTGGAATAAAATATTTTGGATTGGTAAATCTAATTAAAAATTTTAAATCTTCCTGATTACCATGGCCTGATGAGTGCAGTTGATCGGCAATATCGGAATAGACTACATCAGCGCCCTCTTCTACTAACTGTTCAATCGTTGAATAAACTTCATTTTCATTGCCGGGAATCGGGTCGGAAGAAAAAATTACTTTATCACCAGACTTAATTTTTATGTTAGGGTTTTGCCTATCAGCTAACTTTGACAAAGCTGATCCGTACTGACCTTGGCTACCGGCCACAATTAAACAAATTTTTCCGGGTAGATGACGATTAACCTCTTCTTCTTTAATAAAAAGGCTTTCCGGTATTGGCAAATAACCAATGCTTGATGCCAGTTTAGTATTATCCCTCATTGATCGACCTAAAAAGCAGATTTTTCGGTTAAACTTGATTGCCGCATCAACACATTGACGGATCCGGGAAATATTAGAAGAAAATGTTGTCATAATAAATTTACCTTTGGTTTTTCTCATCTCATCCTCAAAAGTTTGACCAACAATATTCTCTGACAAAGTTAATCCTTCCCGCTCGGCTCCCAGACAATCAGACAATAAACACAAAATTCCTTCATGACCAGCTTTGGTAATTTTATAAAAATCCGGTCCCGGTCCATAGGGCGGTGTTAGATCGAATTTAAAGTCAGATCCATGATAGATTGTTCCTACTGGCGTCTTTATCAAAATATGGGTTGTATCCGGAATCGAATGGGTCATTTTTAAATAAGAGACATGGAAATCCCCAAAAGAGTATTCTTTATCAAAATCAACTCGATTAACATTAATTTTTTTATGTCTGTCTTTAAATTTATTCTCAATAAAAATTGAGGTAAGTAAACTCGCATAAACCGGCGGCCGACCTAAGTCTTCATAAAGAAGCGGTAAAGCCGAAGTATGATCTTCGTGACCATGAGTAATTAAGATCGCCCTTATTTTGCTTGCCCTGCGAAGCCCTTCGGGCGAAGTAGGGTCTTTTTCAGTCAAATAGCTGATATCCGGAATAACAAAATCCACTCCTAATTCTTTTTCATGAGGAAAACCAATCCCGCAGTCAACGATAATAATGTCTTTGAGTTTATCATCCTTATAAATTTCATAGACATACATGTTTTTGGTAACGCCAACAATTCCGCCAAGTGGAATAAAGTGCAGTTTGTAGTTCATATGGTTTTAATTTTTATAATAGTTACCCATATACCAGAACTATCGTTCGGTATAGGGTAACCCTGAACCGAATTTATTCTGGTTCATGGGTTATAATGATTATAATTATTATAACAATTATTTAATAAATATGATTACCGCTAAAAAAATCCGCGAAAAACTCTCTGAGGTCATGGATCCCGAACTTAATATTTCAATCGTCGATCTGGGACTTATCTATAAAATCAAAATAAATAAAAATAAAGTCAAGATTATTATGACATTAACAACTGTTGGTTGTCCCTTGTTTTCTTTAATTGAAAGTCAGATTAAAGATAAAATAAAAAAATTAGGAATCAAAGAAGAAAATATTTCTTTAGAATTAACTTTTGATCCACCCTGGACAATGGAGAAGATGAGCAAGAAGGGGAAAGCGATGCTGGGAATTTAGAAAATGGTTGTTAGAAAATAGAAAATTGTAATAGAAAATAGAATTTTGAAATTAGTTTTTCTAATTTCGAGTTTCCAATTTCCATTACTAATTTCTAATCACTAATAACTAATTTCTAATTTCAATATGGCTAAAGGTGGCATTTTTGAAGATACATTTGAACAACTCGTTGAATTGGGTCAATCGACGGCCAAAAAGACTGTTAAATCGGTTGCCCAAACTCTAAATCCTTTCGACAAAACTTCTGAAACGCAAAACACTAAACACCCCAAATCTCCCGAATCCCCCAAAAACCCCAACAATCATACTCCTGTTGATTTTGAAAAACTAAAAAATAAATTTCAAGACAAGGACAAACTTCAAGCTGAAGCTTTAAGAAACCGGCTATTTCAAATTGTTAAAAGAGAAGACGAAAAATCTTTGGAGCGGAAAAAAATGGAAGAAGCTGACAAAAAAAGGAGAGAAGAGTATCTGGCCCAGGAGAAAAAAAGAAAAGAGCAAGAGAAAAAACAAAGAGAACTGCAAGGCAATATTCCTAAAGGTAAAGTCCGACGAAGTATTTTTTCCACCAAAAAAATGGTTGACCGTCAACACGCCGAACTCAAACCAGCCAGCGGAAAGCAATGATTTTCCCTCTCTTTCAGTTATAATATTTATAAACGTTATAATATTTATTCTTTAAAAACGGAGTATAGTTCAGATGGTAGAACACACGGTTCGGGACCGTGAGGTCGTGAGTTCAAGTCTCACTACTCCGACATTATGAAAAATAAGTTGACTCAACTTTTTACCCTCCATTTTTTTAATGATGGCTTTCTAGCGAGCATTATCCTTCTTCTACCATTTATTACAAAAGATTTAAAGTTGAGCTTAACTCAAGTTGGCTTTCTTAGTTCGATTTTTTCACTCTCAGGAATTTTACTTTCTTTACCGGTTGGATATTTAAGCAGTAGATTTGGAGCAATCAAAATCTTAATTTTAACTATTATATTTTATTCCCTTGGTTTTTTATTTACTGGCCTATCTCATTCTTATTTATTTCTTATATTTTCTTTTTTCATCGCCTCAATATCATTTGGTTCGTTTCACCCGGTTTCTTTTTCACTTGTAACAAGATTGTCAAAAAAAGAAAACTTAGGAAAAACTATCGGAGATTTTACTGCAATTGGAGAATTTGGAAGAATCTGTCTTTCAGGTTTTCTTCCATTTATTGCCTTCTCAATTGGCTGGAGACAGACATCTTTTATATACGTAATAATCTCTGCTTTTCTTATTTTTATTTTTTTATTTTTTCATTTTAACAATACTAGAACAACCTTAGAAGAAGATACAAAAACAAAAAATCAAAAACAAATAAATTTTATTGAAATAATGAAAAATAAAAATTTTCTTTTGGTTTTATTAATTAATTTTTTTGACAATCTTGCCAGTTCAGCTCTTTTCATTTTTCTTCCTTTTTTACTTATAAAAAAAGGCGTCAATCCTTCAGTTCTTGGAGCTTTTACCTCAGCTTTTTTCCTGGGTAATCTTATTGGAAAAATGGGGTTGGGTCGATTAAGTGATAAATTTAAAAATACCAGAGTATTTATTATTGCCGAATTATTTATGGTTATATTTATCCTCCTATTAACTTATAGCAGCTCAATTTTTTTTATAATAGTATTTTCAATTATTTTGGGATCTTTAACGATGGGTACAGCTCCAATCCGCACCACTATGGTTACTGAAACTAATGAACATCATGGTTTATATGAAAAAGTGTTTGGTATTAGTTCTTTTGTTGCTTCAATATCTTGTGCGCTAGCTCCAATAATTCTTGGATATGTTGCTGATTTATATGGAATTATTAATTCATTTAATCTATCGGCTATATTTGCTTTTTTGGCAATTATTCCTGCCTATATTTATAGTAAAGAAAAAAACCTAATCAAAATTTCTCCTTTATAAAATGTCATCCTCGCGTAGGCGGGGATCCAGTCTAAAGCTTAAGCCAAAATATGATATAATAAAAATGGTATAAATTTAAAAATCAACTACGTAGTTGATTAGTACAAACCCAAGGTTGTTTAATTATGGAAAGACTAGTTGAGTCTTGTGCTGTTCCAACTGTAATTATTTTAAGTGCAGTAGCATATGGCTTAATAAGGGGAATAGGAAGAAGATTAAAACAACAGGATAGATTGACAAAAGATGGTGCAGATAGAGCAAATCAAGAACAGGCAGAAGGTGATATGAGGGTTGGATCTTCAGGTAATGTACTTCGGGGTTGGATTAAGCGTATTACAAAAAAAAGATAAATTTTACGTACTTTGTTATTTTGTCAAGACAACGGGATTTAAATTCATAACAGAAATTTTTTTGGGTAATTCTTGCTATCACGACTTTTTTATATCTGCTACAATTAATTTGTTATGAAACTCTATAACACATTAACTCGAAAAATTGAGGAATTCAAACCAATTGAAGATAAAAAAATTCGTTTTTATCATTGTGGTCCTACTGTCTATTGGGTTCAACATATAGGAAATCTTCGGGCTATGACTTGGGCGGATTTTATCAGACGTTCCTTAATTTATCTTGGATACAAAGTAAAGTTTGTTCGTAATTATACTGATGTTGGACACTTAACAAGCGATGAGGATGAAGGCGAAGATAAAATGGAAAAAGGAGCAAAACGCGAAGGATTAACTCCAAAACAAATTGCTGATAAATATATAAAGATATTTGAAGATGATACTAAAGCTCTTAATATATTGGAGCCTGATTATAAACCCCGAGCTACTGAATATATTAAACAAATGCAGGAAATGATCCAAATTCTTCTTAATAAAGGATTTGCTTATATTACTTTTCTTGCTGTTGTATATGATGTCAGTAAATTTGAAGAATACAACAAGTTAAATCATCAAAAACTTGAGCTTAATTTAAAAGGTGCAGGAAAAGGAACTGTTGAAGATCCGGAAAAAAAACATTTTGCTGATTTTAATCTTTGGGTTTTTAAAAAAGGCAAACATAAAAACGCTTTACAAACTTGGCCATCTCCCTGGGGAGAAGGATTTCCCGGTTGGCATATTGAATGTAGTGTTATGGCTAAAGCTATTCTTGGAGACACTATTGATATCCATATGGGAGGAATTGAGCATATTGCAGTTCATCATACTAATGAAATCGCTCAAAGCGAAGCAGCTAATAAAACATCATTTGCTCATTACTGGATCCATAATGAACATCTTAATGTTAATGATGAAAAAATGGCAAAATCAAAAGGCACTGGATACACTCTTAAAGAAATTGTTAATAGGGGATTTGATCCTTTAATTTTAAGATATTTTTTCTTATCAGCTCATTACCGATCTAAACAGAATTTCACTTGGGAAGCGCTAAAAAACGCTCAAGAATCCCTCAAGAAGTTAAGAAATATTGTTCTAAATTTAAAAAATTCATTAAATACCAACTCGTCACGATCGTATCAAGATGGTAAAAAATATTATAAAGATAAATTCAAGAGGGTAATTTCTAACAATCTCCAAACTCCCCAAGCCGTGGCTATAATGTGGGAAATGTTGAAGTCTGATCTTGCTCCTCAAGAAAAACTTGATTTATTATTTGACTTTGATAAAGTTTTTGGTTTAAAACTTGACGAAATAACCGAAGAAAAAATTCCAAAAGAAATTATTGAATTAGCAGAAAATAGACTTCAAGCAAGAAAAGCTGGGGATTTCAAAAAATCTGATGAATTAAGAATACAAATAGAAAATCTTGGATATAAAATCGAAGACAAAAACGAAAACTATCTGATAAAGAGACTTTAAGAACTTTACAAACTTTATAACTTTATAAACTTTTTCTTTTGTAAATCCTAATCACCGGATGATCAAAGACAGTCCAGGTTTCTTCAGAATTTTCATCATTTAACCCCGCAGAAAACTCTGCCACTTTTTTGAATCCTAATTTTCCGGAAAATAAATCATCATAATATTTATTTAAAATGGGATATTTTTGTTTTGAATGATTTGCAAAAATTCTTCTTGACGGCACAAAAATATAATCAACTTTTTCCAGATAATTTTTTAACTCTGACTGCAACTCCGGACTTTCATCAAGATTATAAAAATTGAATGAAATAATTTGATAGTTTGGATTTTGGATTTGATTTGAATTTTGAACTTTGGATTTTGGATTTTCTATTGGTATATCCACAACATTTGCCGTCTCAGAAAGTATGTATGAATTTTCCGGAATATTCTTATAAATCCACTCAGAGGCCTGAAAGCGCACATCAGGATTTTGATAAACAGAAAGGTAGGTAATACCAGGCAAAACCGCGATTATAATAATTATAATTTTTATAATATTTATTCTTATCTTCAGTAAAAATAATATCGCCAACACTAACATTAAAGGAAACGCCGGACTCATAAACCGGTTCCATTTCGCGTAAAGAAAAGCATTGGGAATAAAATAAACAAGAATTGCAAAACGAAGGAGATTAATCTTTCTATCTTTCCATCCCAATCCCCCTAATACCCCTAAACTCCCTAAAATAAACACTGCCCAACCTAAAGCATAAGGAAAAACTTTCGTCAACTGAAACCAAACTGGAACCGTATTGAAAAACTGTCTGGTATAAAAAACTAAGACTCTTCCTAAAGCTACATCTGATTCGTATCTCATCGAGCTGAA
This sequence comes from uncultured Gammaproteobacteria bacterium, assembly GCA_964543535.1. Classification (GTDB taxonomy): domain Bacteria; phylum Patescibacteriota; class Microgenomatia; order UBA1406; family GWC2-37-13; genus GWC2-37-13. The sequence continues at coordinate 95,779 of CAZIYS010000001.1, forward strand.
AAAATCGCGAAAGTTTATTAGGTTGTGAGGAGAAAATAATATCATAAAAATTGTTGTTAATAATCCAAATTTAATTAGATTTTTATATCTATCCCACGATCCTAGACTAGATAATATAGCAATTAGTGGAACGACAATAAATATTATTGAAGATACTTTCGTTGCTATTGCCAAACCCGAAACAAAACCCAGCCATACAACCTCGTAGGTTGTACGACGCTTTAATAATCGCATTGAAAAATAAACAATTAGGCTATAGAACAACATTAAAAGCGATTCAGTGGTACCAAAGTGAGAAAATTGGATGAAGAAAGGAGAGAATATAACAATAAGAAGGGTAAGCAAAAGACTTAAGAAACGGGCTTTGCCTGTTATAACTTTTATAATATTTATAATAATTATTGCATTCAAAATTGAAGCCATTGCTGATATTATCCTCAAGCTTATGACCGCTTCCTGAAAACCAATCGGTCTACCTAAATCACCATCAAAAAACTTTAACAAAAATACTATTACATACCCTAGATAAAGTGGAAATTGCCCATAAGCAAAAAAGTGAGGATTAAAACAATCTGCCAACTGGCGGATTGGAATTTGGCACTCCAACTGTTGTATTGCGTTGGCCATATTTCTTTCATCCGGATGCATTGGGTAGGGGAGTCCCCAATCAAGATTAGTAAATCTTGAATAAACCAATAAACCAATTACCAATAACCAAATAACAACAATTAAAATAACTTTCCCGTTGATTTTTTTCATGATTATTAGTATTATATTACAGATAAACATATGAAATATGAATTAACTTTCCTTACTAAGGAAGAGACTGAACTAAAAAACATTAAAGAACTAATTGAATCTCTTAAAGGTAAAGTCATCAAAGAAGAAAAATGGGGTGAAAAAACTCTATCATATTCCATAAAGAAAAATCATACAGCTCTTTTTTATAACTTCCAACTTGAGATTGATAAAAAAAATATTGCAGAATTAAAGAAAAAATTAAACTTTAATGATAAAATTTTAAGATATTTATTATTAGTTAAAGAATAATTATATGTCCAGCCGATCATTAAACCGAATTGTTTTAATTGGCAACCTCACAAGGGATCCGGAATTAAAATACACTCCGACCGGAACCGCCGTATGTACCTTTGGTATCGCCACCAACCGAAGTTGGACAACCAATGACGGTCAAACCAAAGAAGATGTTCAGTATCATCGAGTGGTTGCCTGGCAAAAACTAGCAGAACTCTGTGGAAAACTTTTAAACAAAGGTAGAAAAGTATTTGTTGAGGGACGGATGACTTATCGAACTTTTACCGGCAAAGACGGCATTCAGAGAACAATTGCCGAGATTGTCCTTGATGACTTTATTGTCTTTGGTGACGGCCGAAGAATGACGGAAACTGTTCAAACCACGCCAATTAGTGAAGAAACAACCGTAAAAATTGAAGAAAATAAAACCGAACCAACTAAAGACGAAACCGTTAACCCGGATGATATACCGTTCTAAAAATATTAAATATTAAATATCAAATATTAAAAATATGAAGTGTTTTTTTTGCCAATATAAAATCAATCCAAGCTTTAAAGACGTTGATAATTTGGAAAAATTTTTATCACCAAGGAAAAAAATTTTGCACCGAGAAAAAACTAGCGTTTGCGCCAAACATCAGCGCGCCCTAACCAAAGAACTAAAATATGCCCGCTATCTAGCTCTTATTCCTTACGTATCATATCAGGGTTTGCGTTGAACATTTTTTCTTCTATAATGAATTATTATGCTTATCTCTATTCCTATCTTTGTTTTTGATCGTTGTTTATTAAAAGAAGGCCAACTGGTTGATTTTAATACTCCTTTTTTAGAAAAAAAAGTCGAAGAGGAAGTCAATATCTCAATTGCCAAAAATCTAGGCGTTCCTCCACAAAAAATTTTTCACTATTTAAAAAAATTTGTCGGTGAATCGATTGAAAAAGATGAAATAATCGCCATTAATAAAGGTATATTCTCAACAAAAAAAATTACCTCAAAATATTCCGGACTGATTAAAGAAATTAATCATTCTGACGGATCAATCACCATATCAAGTAAAACTAAAATAGATAATATGATTAATGCTTTTTTCAAAGGCAAAGTCAATAAAATTAAAAAAAACGAGGTATCTATTGAAGTTAATAAAGGAGAACAATTTCCGGCAAAAAATGTTAATCATGATTTTGGAGGTAAAACATTCTATTCAGATAATAATTCTGATTTTATATCAGAAAATCTTTTTAATAGTGTTGTTGTTTGTGATAGCATAACTTCTTATCTTAAGACTAAGGCTGAAGCTCTTGGTTGTCAAGGTTTTTTAAGTTTGGCTAAATTAACCGATCAATCTGAAGTCCCTTGTGTTCAATTTAAAAATATTAATGACTATAAAAAAATTATTAAACTAAAATTTCCCTATTGCACTATAGTTAATATATCTAGTATTATTTATTTTTATCAATGAAAAAAAATAATAGTAAGCTAACCAATCTCCTTTTAATTTTATCTTTTATTATTTTAGTGTTTGGCAGCGGCTACAAATTAGGGGAATATAAAAATAGATCTTTCTTACAGCAATCAACAATTAACAATCAGCAATCTAATTTTAACTTTGATCTTTTCTGGGATACCTGGAATAAATTACAGGAAAGATATGTTGACCAAAAAAAGATTGATCCGAAAAAGATGTATTATGGCGCTATCAAAGGCATGGTGGCATCAATCGAAGATCCTTATACTTTTTTCCTGACTCCTGAAGAAAATAAACAGACTAAAGACGATTTGGGAGGTAAATTTGAAGGTATTGGTGCTCAACTGGGTCTAAAAGATAACAGGATAGTTATAATTGCTCCGTTAAAAAAATCTCCGGCAGAAACCGCTGGTGTCAGAGCCGGGGACTTTATTAATAAAGTCGATGATGCTTCTACCAAAAACTGGACGCTGACTCAAGCGGTCTCAAAAATTCGCGGACCAAAAAATACTAAAGTAAAGTTAACACTGGAAAGAAATAATAAAGAAACCGAAGTGACAATCGTTCGACAACAAATTATTATTGCTTCAGTTGAACTTTCAGTTAAAAAAAATATTGCTGTCCTGAAAGTCAATCAATTTGGAGATAATACTAATGACGAATGGAATAAGGCGGTTGATGAAATTAAAAGCAAATGGTTAAATAAACAAATTAAGGGTTTAGTATTAGATTTGCGAGATAATCCCGGTGGTTATTTAGAAGGTTCTGTTTATCTCACTTCGGAGTTTCTACCTTTAGGAAAACTTGTTGTCAAACAAGAAACAACTCTATATGGAAATAAAGAATACCGGGTTTCAAAAATCGGTAAGCTGCAAGATATTCCCTTAACCGTATTGATAAATAAAGGCTCTGCTTCAGCTTCAGAAATCTTAGCCGGAGCCCTTCGCGATCACAAAAGAGCTCAACTGATTGGAGAAAAAAGTTTTGGAAAAGGTTCTGTTCAAGAAGCTCTGGATCTTAAGGAAGGCGCCGGATTACATGTGACCGTCGCCAAATGGGTATTACCCAATGGCGATTGGATTAACAGTAAAGGAATTGAACCAAACGTTAAAATTCTCAATGAAATCAAAGAAGGTAATACAATTACTCAAGAAACTGATAAACAACTTGAAAAAGCTATACAAATATTAATACAATAGTATAACTATGAAAAAGCTATTTTTGTTTTTATTTGCTTTCGTTATTTTAATTGTTCTTTTTCAAAAATTTAATTTTTTCTCCAACCTTCCAAATATCCCCAAAACCCCTAACCAAACTATTGAAAAACAAATCGTTGTCTACGAAGAATCAGTTATCACTAAGGTAGTTGAAGAAGCATTACCATCGGTCGTTACCGTGGGAATTAGTACGACTACGTCAACGGGTGATGTTTTTCAAATCAATCCTTTTAATCCTTTTTTACCTTTTGAACGCATACCCGGAAAAACTCAAAAGGTAGAAAAAAATATTGGCAGCGGTTTTATCATCTCTGCCGATGGTCTCATTATTACCAACAAACACGTTGTTTCCAATACGCAAGCTTCATATCAAGTCTTGACTAATGACAAAAAAAAATATAATGTGGAAAAAATTTACCGTGATCCTTTAAACGATCTATCCATTCTCAAAATTTCCCTCACATCCCCAAATTCTCTCAAACCCCTAAAACTTGGCGATTCTTCCAAATTAAAATTAGGTCAACTGGTAATTGCTATTGGTACTCCTTTAGGTGAATTTACTAACACTGTTACATCGGGTATTATTTCCGGGTTAGGTAGAGGGATTACGGCCGGATCACCGTTTGAAGGTTACGTCGAGAAATTAGATAATGTCATTCAGACTGATGCGGCCATCAGTCTGGGTAATTCCGGCGGACCATTACTTAATTCCAAAGGCGAAGTGATTGGTGTTAATGCGGCCATCGCTCAAGAAGGTCAAAATATTGGATTTGCCATTCCGGTCAATGTTGTCAAGAATTTGATTGATAACTTTAAAAAACAAGGCAGCAGCTTTGAACGTCCATATATTGGCGTTCGCTACAAATTGATTGACAAGCAAACTGCCGTTCTAAACGAACTAGTGGAAGGCGCCTACGTCGTTCAAGTTATCCCAGGTTCGCCAGCAGAAAAAGCCGGTATTCAGGAAGAAGATATTATTATTGAATTTGACGGTAAAAAAATCGGCGGCAGTGATGAACAAGCTCTTGGCAAATTAATTGCCGAGAAAAAACCCGGTGAAAGAATCACTCTAAAAATTTGGAGAAATAAAGAAATCAAAAATATCTCCGTCACCCTCGAATCAGCTAAATAAATTCACTTGTATTTTCTAATTTAATAGGTATATAATTTTTAAAATGTTAATTACAGAAGATATTAAAAAACTAAAAAAAGTTTTCGCTACTAAAGATGATTTGTCTAATGTTACTAAGGAATTAATTGATTTGATTCATTCGTTTAGAACTGAACTAAAAGAAGAGATTAAGAAAACTTCTCAAGAACTTAAAAGTGAATTAAAAAATGATATTCTTGACTTTAAAGATAGTATTCTTCATGAAATTATTAAGCTTCGTGAAGATATAACTGTTGTTATTGGTTATAGCGATCGTCTTGAAGACCACGATCAACGAATCGAAAAACTCGAAACCGCCGTTTATCAGTAATTAATTAACTTCATATCTATCAACAATAATTTGCCCTTACAATAATCTAAATATACACTTTTGTAGGATATAAGCGACTGACAAATAAATTATTACAGTGTAACGTTAGGGTGTAATATGGTAAGAATTTCATATTTAAAAATAAAGAGAGACGATTACGAAAAAATATTTTCTATTTTTTATAAAGTTCTTGGAGAAACTGAAGATAAAAATGAATTTAACAAAATTCTATTTGATCTATTAACTCCCGCTGAAAGAATAATGCTTATAAAAAGAATTGCTATTATTTATCTTTTGATGAAAGAAATTCATTATCAAACTGTTTGCGAAGTCTTAAAGGTGTCAAACACCACAGTGAGCAAGTATAAATTATTAATGGAAAGAAGCGAAGGTATTGTTCCTGCTCTCAAAAGTATGGTTAAACAAGAAAAAGTTTGGCTGTTTTTTGAGGATATTTTTAGTCAGATTTTCTATCCGGGACGACCTGGAATTAACTGGAAAGCCGCTTGGGAAGCAAAAATCAATCTAGAACGTAAAAAAGAAAGGGGATTATGATTATTAAACTTTACTACACTCTAATGTTACGGTGTAGTAAATCATTGTATTTAATCATTTAAATTTTTATACAGAGACAAATAGCTAAATTGTGATATAATAACTTTATGAAAATAAATGTTTTGACATGTTCCCATCATCACCCGGCTTTCGGCGGGAGATGATTTTGTTGAAAAAAGAAACAACGAACCCTCCCGAAAGGAGGGATTTTTTTATGTTAAAAATTGTATAATTAAAAAATATGGATAACAAAATAAAAGCACAGAAACTAAAGGGATTTAGAGATTTTTTTGCTGAAGACGTCGCTATCAGAGAATATGTTATCAATACCTTTAAAAAAGTATTTGAAAAATATGGGTACGAACCTTTGGAAACGCCCGCTCTTGAACCCAGTGAAATTTTTTTAAGAGAATCTGGAGAAGAAGCCATAAAGCTTTTTTATCGTTTTAAAGATGAAGGAGGAAGAGACGTTATGCTTAAATACGAAGTAATGATTTCAATGTGCCGGGCTGTAGCTGAAAATATTGACAAAATTGTTTTTCCTTATAAAAGATATCAGATTCAAAATGTCTGGCGGGCTGAAAAACCACAAAAAGGAAGATATCGAGAATTTACCCAATGTGATGCTGATACAGTTGGGTCTTCTTCAGTACTGGCTGATGCTGAATTTATACAGATGGGCATCGAAGTTATGCAAAAACTCGGATTTGAGAAATTTCGAGCCAATATTAGTAATCGAAAATTCCTAAATGGCATTATCAAATATTCTGGAGCGACCGAAGATCAGTTTATCCCCATTTGTCTTAGTATTGATAAGCTTCCAAAAATTGGTAAAGAAGGAGTTAAAAAAGAACTATTAGAAAAAAGAAAAATTCCTTCTTCAAAAGTCGCCAAAATCCTGGAAACTATTATTCTTGAAGGAAAAACTGATGAATTAATAAGTAAATATAAAAAAATATTGAAGAACATTCCTATTGCTATTGAGGGATTAAATGAATTAGAACAAATCTTTTCTTATTTTAAATATGCAAATATTAATGAAAATACCTATCAATTTTCACCATATATTGCTCGAGGATTAGCTTATTATAATGGCCCAATATGGGAATTTGAGATATTGGATGGTAACATTGGCTCGGTTGCCGGTTGTGGTCGCTATGATAATGTCATTGGTAAATTTGTTGGAAAGAATGTTCCTGCAACTGGTGGTTCTTTTGGAATAGAAAGAATAGTCGAAATAATTAAAGAAAGAAATATGATAAAAACTCCTACCATTCCAACTAAAGTCTTAATTACTTATTTTGATGAAAAAACCTTAAATATATTAATTAAAACCGCAAACAAATTAAGAGAAAATAATATTTCAACTATGCTTTATCCTGAAGTCACAAAACTCGACAAACAACTGAAATACGCTAACAAGAAAAATATTCCCTATGTAGTTATTATTGGACTGGAAGAAGTCAAAAATAACGTTGTGAAACTTAAAGATATGAAGACAGGGGAACAGAAACAATTAACTTTAGAAAAAGTTATAAAACAGTTGTCCAGTTAACGAGTTAAAAAGTTAACGGGTTTGAAAACTAACTCGTTAACTCGTTAACACGTTAACTATATAACCAAATAACAAATAAATATGATTATAAATCCCAACGTCGCCATTATCGAAGCCCTGCCCGGAGTCGGGGGAGACGAATCAAAACTTTGGATGGAAGAATTATTATTATCTTATTTGCGTTTTGCCCAAAAAAGAGCCTTTAAATATGCTAATTTAGACGAAAACACCATAAAGGTTCAGGGTGAAGGTGCTTTCAATTTTTTCAAAAACGAAACCGGCGTTCACCGAGTACAAAGAATCCCCGAGACGGAAAGAAAAGGAAGAATTCATACCTCAACCTGCATCATAGTTGTTTTACCCCAAATAATACAGTCTGATATAAAAATTAATCAAAATGATTTGGATTGGCAATTTTATAGATCAGGAGGACACGGTGGACAAAATGTCAATAAGGTTTCGACAGCCGTTCGCCTAACTCATAAGCCCACAGGAATTGTAGTTACAGCTAGCAGGGAAAGGTATCAGGAAGCCAATCGAAAAATTGCCTTAGATATTTTGAACGCTAAACTTTATCAACTAGAAGAAGAAAAGAAAAAAGGCATGAGGCATTCTTATGTTACCAATGTTGGGGCCGGAGATCGAGCTGAAAAAATCCGTACTTATAATTTTCCCCAGAACCGGCTAACTGATCACCGAATCAATAAAAGCTTTCATAACCTTGAAGATATAATTTCGGAAGGTAAGTGGGATAAAATTTTGGTATAATAGTTATAATCGTTATAATAATTATAAAAATTATATCTTATGAAACTCAATATTCACCCAAAATATTTCGATGATGCTCAAGCTGTCTGCGCTTGCGGCAATACTTTTATCACCGGATCGACCAAAAAAACCATTTCTGTCGAAGCTTGTTATAAATGCCACCCTTTTTATACCGGAGAACATAAATTTTTAGATAGAAAAGGCAGGGTAGACTCTTTCCAGAAAAAACAAGCTTTTGCTTTAAAATACAAAAGCATCTACACAGGTAAAAAACAAAAAGATAATAAAGAAGAAAAAAATGTTAAATCTTTACGTGAACTTTTAGGAGAATCATGATATAATGTTTAACGCCTAAGACACTGGGCTTGTCCTCCGAAGCTTTAGCGAAGGAGGATTATAAGAATTATCTTTCCCAGCGAACATCCCGACTGAAGCGTCGGGAGATGGTAAAAATATGGTTAATCAAACAAAAAAAAATCAGGTCGAGTCACTTCTTCAATCGTTAGATAAAAATCCTAATTTCCTTTTAGTTAAAATAGGTAAAACCACTCACCAAAGCTTAGAGTCGCTTCGTAAAGAACTAAAAAAAACTAATTCTCAGATTAAAGTTATCAAAAATACTCTCTTTGAAAAATCTATAAATAAAATTGCTTTAAAAAAAACTGTATTCATCGATCTAAAAAAACAGTTCTTTCCTTTGAGAGAAACCAGCGCTTTAGTGACTTTAAGCGAACGTTGGAATGAAGGATTAAAAGCTTTTTATCTCTTTTCTAAAAAAGATCCTTCATTAAGTTTTAAATTGGCCTTATTAGATAATAGTATTTATAATGCGGAAAAAGCCCTTCAAATTGCCCAATTACCTAGTAGGGAAGAACTTTTGGCAAAAATTATTGGCAGTATGAAAAGCCCAATGAATAAATTTGTTTACGCTATAAAATATAATACGAATAAGTTAGTTTATATTTTACAAGAAAAGTCAAAGATTAAACAATAAATTTCGATAAATTTCCTAATTTCTATTAATTTCAGATTGAGACTTATTGAAATTTATAGAAACTGATAGAAATTAATTGTTAAAACCAATGATAAAGGAGGTGATATACAATGTCTGACATAAAATTATCTGAAAAATTACAAAAAATCGCTACTGAAGTTGAAGCTTTAACAGTCGTGGAAATGGCTGAATTAGCAAAGTATTTAGAGGAAAAGTTTGGTGTTTCTGCTATGCCGGTTGCGGTTGCACAAGCTGCCTCTGTCTCCGCAGGCGCTTCGGCTGACAAGGAAGAAAAAACCAGCTTTACCGTTATCTTAACAGCAGCCGGAGACAATAAATTAGGAGTAATCAAAGCTGTTCGAGAAATTCTTCCCAATCTGGGACTCATGGATGCTAAAAAATTAGTCGAGTCAACTCCAAAAAATTTATTAACCGATGTAAAAAAACCCGCTGCCGAGGAAGCAAAGAAAAAAGTTGAGGCTGCCGGAGGCAAAGTGGAATTGAAGTAAAGAAATTAGAAAGAGGCTTATTTCTCAATCTAAATATGCTAATATTAATATATGAAAAGAGATAAAAAAAGTACATACGGAGTTGACTCAATCGTCGTTCTTGAAGGCTTGGAACCGGTAAGAAAACGACCGGCGATGTATATTGGCACCACTTCTCAAGACGGAGTTAATCACTGTTTAAATGAAATTGTTGACAACTCAATTGATGAAGCTTTAGCTGGTTATTGTCATAATATCGAAATTCGTATCGAAGATAATAATTATCTGACGGTAATTGATGATGGTCGAGGTATTCCGATTGAAAAAGTTCCCAAGTATAAAGTCTCGGCTTTGGAAATTGTAATGACCAAGCTTCATGCCGGAGGAAAATTTACCGTCGGCGCTTATAAAGTCTCCGGTGGTCTTCATGGAGTCGGCGCCTCAGTCGTCAACGCTCTCTCAGAACACATGATCATTGAAGTTAGACGCGATAATAAAATTTATTGCCAAGAATATAAAAAAGGCAAGCCGATTTTACCGGTTAAACAAGTACCAAAATCTGTTTTGGGTTTTAACTTTAAAGAGGGAACCGCTGTTTCTTTTTTACCGGATAAAGAAATCTTCAAAGAAACCATTGAAATTAACAATAATATTTTTAGAAAGCAAGTTAAAGAACGAGCTTATTTAATCAACAATGTTTATTTTAGAATCTTCAATAAAAAAACCGGAGAAAAATTTGCTTATTTTTTTGATGGCGGAATCATTTCGCTTCTTCGTGATATGAACCGCGGGAAAAAAACTCTTCACGATCCAATCTATGTTAAAAAACAAGTTGATGACAAAGAAGTTGAAGTAGTAATTCAATATAACTACTCAATGAACGAGAATATCCACTCTTTTGTCAATGTTATAAACACTCATGAAGGCGGCACTCATCTAACTGGATTTAGAACTGCCCTTACTAAAGCTATTAATAACTATGCAAAGAAAGAGTTCGGAACAAAAAATGGGGAAGAAACTTTTACCGGCGACGATGTTAAAGAAGGACTATCCGCCATCATTTATATAAAAATGCCTGCCACTAATTTACAGTTTGAAGGACAAACAAAAACAAAATTAGGAAACTCGGAAATCCAAACTTTAGTTCAACAAGCTGTCTTTGAATTTTTGGAGAATCATTTTGAAGAAAATCCAAAAACCGCCAAAGAAATTCTCGGAAAAATTTATCTTTCACAAAAAGCCCGACTGGCTGCCAAAGCCGCCAAAGAAGCCGTCATGAGAAAAGGTGCTTTAGAAGGTGCCACTCTTCCGGGTAAACTGGCTGACTGTCAAGAAAAAGATCCGGCTTTATGCGAACTCTTTTTGGTCGAGGGTAATTCTGCCGGCGGCACGGCCAAAGAAGCCAGAAATCGTAAATTTCAAGCTATTCTTCCTTTAAGAGGAAAAATTCTTAATACGGAAAGAGCTTATTTGGATAAGGTTTTAGCTTTTAAAGAAATAAGGGATCTCGTTGTTGCTCTTGGTATGGGTATCGGTGAAAATATTGATTACGCAAAACTTCGTTATCATAAAATTGTTATCATGACCGATGCTGATGTTGACGGCGAACATATCCGCACTTTGATCCTTACTTTTTTCTTTAGACATTTACCTGATGTAATTAATAAAGGCCATCTTTATGTGGCTCAACCGCCGCTTTTCAAAGTACAGCAAGGTAAAAAGATTCATTATGTTTATTCTGACGAGGAAAAAGACAAGGTTATTTTATCCCTAAAATCCCAAAAAAACCTAACCTCCCTAAATGTACAACGTTATAAAGGTCTCGGTGAAATGAACCCTGACCAACTTTGGGATACGACCATGGATCCGGAAAAAAGAATTTTAAAACAAGTGATAATCGCCGATACGCAAGAAACCGACTATGTTTTTTCCATGTTAATGGGCGATGAAGTCCCGCCAAGAAAAAAATTTATTGTTACACACGCGAAGATGGCAAATCTTGATTTATAAAAGGTCAGTCCCTTTAGGGTCTGACCTTATTATTAGTTTTTAAAATTATATGAACATCCAAATCATCGCTCTTTTGGCAGCACCATTAACTGCCATCGCTGCTTTAGTTTATGGCCTTATTTTAACAAAAAAAATTCTCGCCGAAAGCGAAGGCAGTGAAAATCTACAAAAAATTGCTCGTGCCATCAAAGATGGTGCCATGGCTTACTTAAAAAAACAGTTTTCAGTTGTCTTTCCAATAATGTTACTTTTAGCTTTGGGAATTTACTTCTTTTTAGGTAAGGGTATTGCCGCTACTTTTCTTTTAGGGGCTATTTTTAGTGCCATTATTGGTTATTTTGGCATGTGGATTGCCGTTAAAGCCAATGTTCGCACGGCTAATAACAGTCTTAAAGGTTTAAATCCGGCTTTGAAAACTGCTTTTAATGCTGGTACTGTCAACGGTATGCTTGTAGTTGGTTTAGGCTTATTGGGCGTTTCGATAATTTATATCGTGTCTTATATTGCTAAAATCAGCCAGGGACCTGAAATGGTTACCAAATACGCTACTCAAATTTTAGTTGGTTATGGTTTTGGTGCTGCCCTTTTAGCTTTATTTATGCGCGTCGGTGGCGGAATTTTTACCAAAGCCGCTGACGTAGGAGCTGATCTCGTCGGTAAAGTTGAAAAAGGAATACCTGAAGATGATATTAGAAATCCTGCCGTAATTGCTGATAACGTTGGTGATAACGTCGGTGATTGTGCTGGGATGGCAGCTGACGTTTTCGAGTCTTATGCCGTAACTATTGTAGCAGCGATGATTTTAGGTGGCCATCTATTTGGTTTAAAAGGAGTTGTTTTCCCGCTTTTAGCCCGTTCAGGCGCCATTATAACTTCGATTTTGGGTACGTTTTTTGTTAAGGCTAAAAATGATCAAGAAGACCCAATGAAACCTTTAATCCGTGGTTTTATTATTTCGGCTGTCGCGGCCGCCATTGTCTTTATGGTTTTAGCTACTTATCTTTTAGGTGAACCAAAAGCCGGTTACGCCTCCATTTCCGGAATTATTTCGATGCTGGCATTACTCTACATGACTCAGTACTACACTGGCCCAGGCAAAAAACCGGTCGTGGCTACTGCTAAAGCTGCCGAAACCGGAGCCGGCACGAACTTAATTAGTGGTCTTGCTTTTGGTATGGAATCAACTTTTTATTCAGTTTTAATTGTTGCCGCCACGATTTTAGTCGGCTATTTATTTTTAGGTTTTTACGGTATTTCTTTAGCAGGTATGGGAATGCTTGCTACCACAGGTATTATTATGTCTTTGGATACTTTTGGTCCAATTAGTGATAATGCCTCAGGGATGGTGGAAATGGCTCAGTTAAAAGGAAAAGCACCAAAAATTACCAGTAGATTAGACGCCGTAGGCAATACCACTAAAGCCTTGACCAAGGGTTTTGCTGTTGGCTCAGCCGCAGTGGCTGCCGTCTCGCTTTTTGCCACTTATTTTGAAGCAACCGGACTTAGTTCAATTAACATTGCTCTACCGAAGGTCTTTATTGGTCTGTTAATTGGTGGAGCGTTACCATTTTTATTCAGTTCTCGATTAATCGGTTCGGTTGGCCGAGCGGCTTTTGAAGTTGTTGAGGAAGTTAGACGCCAATTTCGAGAGATTAAAGGAATTATGGAAGGTAAAAACAGCCCTGATTATTCAAGGGCGGTCGCAATTGTAACTTCTGCTGCTCAAAGAGAGTTAGTTATCCCTGCCTTAATTGTGATTATTCTACCCATATTAATTGCTTTTCTAGGTGCTGAAGCTCTTGGAGGATTTTTAGGTGGTGTGGTTGTATCTGGGCTAACGTTGGCTTTATTTATGTGTAATACCGGTGGATTATGGGACAATGCTAAAAAATATGTTGAGGATGGCCATTTTGGCGGTAAAGGCAGTGATACTCATAAAGCAAGTGTTGTTGGCGATACTGTTGGTGATCCCTTAAAAGATACCTCTGGCCCCGCCTTAAATCCTATGATGAAGATTGTTCAGATCATTGCATTACTGATTGCGCCGTATGTAATTCAATTTATAGGTAAATAATTATGTCTAACATTCAATCAACAGAAATAACATTAGAGATGAAACGTGCTTATCTTGATTACGCTATGTCTGTTATCGTCTCCCGCGCACTACCTGATGTTCGTGACGGCTTAAAACCAGTTCACCGCCGGATTTTATATGCCATGTATAAAATTGGTTTGACCTCAAGCGCCCGTTTTTCCAAATCCGCTAAAGTCGTTGGAGAAGTTTTGGGTAAATATCATCCGCACGGTGACTCTCCGGTCTATGAAGCCTTAGCCCGACTGGCTCAGACTTTTTCCATGCGTTATCCCTTGATCAAAGGCCAGGGTAACTTCGGATCAATTGACGGCGACCCACCGGCGGCCATGCGTTACACTGAAGTCAAATTAGCTAAAATATCCGACGAAATGGTGACCGATATTGAAAAAGAAACCGTTCCTTATATCGATAATTTTGACGGTTCACTCAAAGAACCAATTTATTTACCAGCTAAACTGCCAAATCTTTTACTTATGGGAGCTGAAGGGATTGCTGTTGGCATGGCAACTAAAATCCCGCCACACAATCTTTCTGAGTTAGTTGACGCGTTAGTTTTTATGATTGATAAAGCAACTATAAATGATGAAAAAAAATTAAAAAAATCACCGATGGAAGATGTAAAGGAATTAATGTTTAATGTTGCTTTGGACGATCTTTTGACCTTTGTTAAAGGCCCGGATTTCCCGACGGCCGGTATTATTTATGGAGCTAATGATATTAAAGAAATGTATGCCACCGGCCGAAAATCAATTATGATGCGCGCCAGAGTTACCGATGAAGATATTGGGAAAAGCCTGCCTGCCGGCAGGCAGGGAAAAATGGCCATTATTGTTAATGAACTTCCTTACCAAGTCAATAAAGCCGCACTCGTCGAAAAAATTGCCAACTTAGTTAATGATAAAAAAATTGTTGGCATTTCGGATCTTCGGGATGAGTCTGATCGAGACGGAATTAGAGTGGTTATTGAACTGAAAAAAGACGCTTCTTATAAAAAAGTTTTGAATAATCTTTTTAAATATACTAACCTGCAGACTTCTTTTCCGGTTAATATTGTGGCTTTAGTTGATGGTGTGCCGCAAACATTATCTTTAAAAACAATTTTGGAAATCTATATTAGAAATCGAGTCGAAACAATCGTTAAAAGATCCCAGTTTGAACTAGAAGAAGCCAAACAAAGAGCTCATATTTTGCAAGGTTATCTAATTGCACTTGACAATATTGATGAAGTCATTGCCACAATAAAAAAATCTAAAGACGAACCGGAAGCCAAGACGAAATTAATGAAAAAATTTGGACTCTCCGACTTCCAAGCTCAAGCGATATTGGAAATGCAGCTCCGCCGGCTAACCGGTCTGGAAAGAAATAAAATTGAAGATGAGCTATCTCTTCTCAAAGAAACAATTGAATATCTGGAAGGTTTACTTAAAAATATTTTTAAAATTCTTAAAGTCATCAAAGAGGAAATTTTATATCTAAAAAATAAATATGGCGATGAACGGAGAACTCAGGTAATGAAATTCAAACCAGGTGAAATCACCGACGAACAGTTAATCGAAAATAAAGAAGTTATTGTTGTTCTCACTAAAGAAGGTTACATCAAACAAGTCCCTCGGGAGACTTTCCGGCTTCAACACCGGGGTGGAAAAGGCGTTTCTGGAATGGAGACTAAAGATACTGATAATGTCTACTATATAACAACGGCAATGACTCACGATTATATGCTTTTCTTTAGCAATCAAGGCCGAGTCTTTCAGACACGCGTCTGGGATGTCCCGGCTGGATCACGTATTTCCAAAGGTAAAGCTATCATTAATCTGGTTGCCTTAAAACCTGATGAAAAAATTACTTCAATTCTAAGCTATAGCACAGAAACCATGGAAAAAGCGAAAAATCTATTTGTGGTTATGTCAACTAAATACGGTACAGTCAAAAAAACTTGCTTTGAAGATTATGTCAATATTCGTACTAATGGCATTATTGCTATCCGTTTAGAAAAAGAGGATGAGCTTTTGTGGGTTAAACTGACTGACGGTAAGAAAAATGTCATTTTAGCTTCAAAAAACGGAAAAGCGATTGTCTTTAAAGAAAAAGAAATTAGGTCGACCGGCAGGGCTTCAATCGGTGTCAAAGGCATGGACTTGGATGCCAAAGTAGATCAACAAATAATTGCCGCCGATGTTTTTTCTGATGAAGAATTTAAAAAATACATTCTTGTTCTGACTGAAAAGGGGATAGGGAAAAAAACCAAACTGTCTAATTTTAAAGGTCAACATCGGGGCGGTAAAGGGGTCAAAATTACCTCAGTTAATCAAAAAATTGGCTTGGTGGCTTTTTCCGAAATTATTGAGCCGGAAGACACAACTTTGATAATCACCAGCGCCCTAGGACAGGTCGTAAAAATGGATCTTAATAATATCCCTTCACGCTCAAGAACGGCTAAAGGAGTGATTTTGATGAGATTTTCCGAAAAATCCGATCGAATTGTTAGTGCCACTAGCATCTAAGGGCTCGTCCGTAAACAACTTCCTAGAATATGGTATAATGTATGCCATGTTAATTGATGGAAAGAAAATTGCTAATTATCTCCTCGCTCTTCTTAAAAAAGAACGAAAAAAAATAAAAAAACCTATTGGTTTAAGCGTATTTTTAATTGGCAGCTCTCCTGAACAACTTTCTTTTGTAAAAATAAAGTCTGAAATGGCTAAAGCCTTAAAAGTAAATTTTAAATTGATTCATCTAAAAACTACCCCAAATTTTATTGATTTTGCTAATCTGTTAAAAAAAGAAGTGGCTGATAAAGACGTCAGCGGAGTCATAATCCAACAACCACTGCCTGCTCAACTATCTACTAATAGTATTTATGACTATATTCCGCTTTTGAAAGAAATCGAAGGTCACAAAAAAAAGTCTGAATTTATTTTTCCTCTCGGTTTAGCGGTTATGGCCATTATTAAATATATTTACGACGGAAAAAGAAAACAAGATATTCTTTTTGTCGATCTAAAAAAGGATCGTTTGCTGTTTAAAAAAATTCTCAAGAGTAAAAAAATTATTGTTGTTGGTCGAGGTATTACTGCTGGCAAGCCAATTGGAAAAACCCTCGGGGATCTTAATATTAATTACATTAATATCAACTCCACAACCATTAGTCCGGAATCTTATTATATAACCGCCGATCTGATCATCACTGCAGTCGGAAAAAAAGTGATTGAACCGGCAATGTTAAAACCCGGAGTTGTTTTGATTAATGCTGGTGTCCGAAAAGAAAACGGTAAATTAAAAGGTGATTACGAGGAAAAGGAAATTAAAGATATTGCCTCGTTTTATACGCCTACTCCTGGCGGCAGCGGCCCAATTGATGTCGTCTACTTATATAAGAACTTAATAGATGCAGCCAGAATGCAGAAATAAAAGCAGTTTTTTAGTTAAACTGTTAAAAGGTTAAAGAGTTAACGAGTTTAATAAATAATAAAATAAACCAACCCGTTAACACGTTAACTCGTTAACTGAATAACATGAATTTAATAGTAATAACTGGCCAGACTGCTACCGGAAAAACCAAACTCGCTTTAGAGCTTGCCAAAAAACACAACGGTGAACTTATCAACTTTGACTCCCGTCAAATCTATAAATATTTAGATATTATTACTGGTAAAGACCGGGAAGAAAAGTCAAAAGTCAAAAGTCAAAAGTCAAAAGTATGGTTGTATGATATAGTAAAACCGAACGAATATTTCTCCTCCTTTGACTTTGTGGAACTCGCTACACCAATAATTAAAGATATCGAGGATAGAAATAAAATTCCAATATTAGTTGGCGGAACCTACCTATATCTCAAACATTTACTCTATGGAATTGATGGCAACAATAGTCCGCCTGATTTTAAACTCCGCGAAAAACTTAATAGTAAATCCGTTAAAGAACTTCAAGATATCCTAAAAAAACTTTCACTTCAATCGTTTAATCGATTGAACAATAGTGATGTAAACAATCCAAGAAGACTTATAAGAAGGATTGAAATCTCAAAACACAAAAAATTAATTAAAAACGACCAATTTCAACAAATTTCAACTAATTTCAACGAATTTCATGTTAAAACTTTCATCGGCCTTAAATATAAAGATAAAGGCAAACTCCGTCAAGCCATTGAAAAAAGGGTAGAGGAGAGACTCAAAAATGATGCCATTGACGAGGTGAAAAAACTTCTTCAAATGGGTTATAAAGAAACTGATCCGGGAATGAAGACCATCGGATACCAACAGATTATTAAATACCTGAATAAAAAACTAACTAAAGAAAAAGCTATTGAAGATTGGATAAATAAAGAGGTACAATATGCTAAACGTCAATATACTTTTATGAAGAAAGATAAAAATATTGAGTGGAGAGAGATCTAACATGGTGTCATTCCCGCGCAGGCGGGCTATAGTCCCCTTTAGGGGAAATCCAGACTCAAATTACCTTTAGTGCTTTTATTTGCTTTACATCTTCATCTATTTGTTTAATCAACTCTTCTTTGGACTTGAACTTAATTACCGGTCTTAAATATTTAATAATTTCAACGTTAATAATTTTTTCATCAAAATTCTCCCATCCGTAACTGATCAAGTCGTTATTGGTTACTTTAATCAAATAAACTTCCAGGCTTTTTTCCTCTTCACTAAAAGTTGGTACTGGTCCATAATGTAGAGCACCCTTAAAAATTTTATTTTCTATATTAACTTTTGCCGTATAGATGCCATCTTCTAACTCAAAATTGGCCGGGATTTTTAGATTAATAGTTGGAAACCCCATTAGTTTGCCGCGGCCCTTTCCTTTAATTTGAGTGCTTGTAAATTTCATTAGCTCTATTGTAGTTAAAATAAATTAATATTGCAAAATCTAAAATTAACTTGTAAAATAGGTTAAATCGTTCCTTCGGGGAAGGGTGTGATTCCCAATCGGTGGTATAGCCCACGAGTCCCGACGTTACAGTCGGGACATGATCCGGTGTAACTCCGGGGCCGACCGTTCATCAGGTACCAGTCGGTACCTGACAAAGTCGGGAGGAAAGAAGGAAAGGATAAAGCCTTTTTTTATTAAGGCTTGTTTTGATGTATCCTTTTTTATTCTTCTTTCTCTATCCCGAATATTATTAATTAATTAATTTATGAAAACCAACTCTCAACTAACACGTCGATTGGCAATCTATGCTGCCCTGGCGGCTATCTCCGCTTTATTACAACTTTTTCACATCGGTTTTAAAACCCAGTGGGGAATGTGGATAGATGTCGTCGCTGTACCCTGGATCGTGGCTTACTTTTTATTCGGCTTTAAAGGAGGATTAACTGTCTCTCTCGTTGGATCAATTATTATCACCTTAATCGCCCCGGACACCTGGCTTGGCGCCTCAGCAAAATTTATTGCTACTGTCCCGATGTTTTTTACCTTGCATGCTTCAACTTTGATTTTTAAAAAGAAAATTAACCAATTTAAAAATCTAAAAAGTATCATCCTCCCTATATTAATCGCTATTGGATTAAGAGGAGCAGTTATGTTTTTTTTCAATTATTATTTTGCTCTTCCCATCTGGATTCCCGGTAAAACTCCTATCCAATTAATGAGTATTTTTCCCTGGTATATTATTGTTGGAATAAATGCCGTTCAGGGAATTATTGACGTTGTCTTTGCCTGGCTTTTGGTCTTTCCCTATAAATTATCACGTTTTGGACAAAAAAGCAGCCAAATATGAGTATTGTTATTGATTCCGTCTCTTTTCAATATCATTCTAAACAAAAAATTTTAGAGTCAATTAATCTTGAGATTAATAAAAATGATTTTATCGCGATTCTGGGTAAAAATGGATCGGGTAAAACCAGTCTTTTATATTGTCTCAACGGTCTCATTCCTCATGCTATATCAGGAAAACTTTCAGGTAATATTTATGTTGATGAAAAAAACACCAAAAAAATTTCTATTGGAGAAATTTCTTCAAAAGTAGGGACAGTCTTTCAAGATTCTAATTTGGTGATTTTTAACCTAACGGTAGAAGAGGAAATATCTTTTGGAGTTTATAATCTTAAACTTGATCATCCAAAAAAACGTGTTTACGAAGCTCTTCAAACCGTCGGACTTAAAGGATTTGAAAAACATAATCCTCATGATCTTTCCGAAGGACAAAAACAATTATTGTGTATTGCCTGCGTTCTGGCCATGGGAACAGATTATATTATTTTGGACGAGCCTATTTCTAATCTTGATTATTTAAATGCTCAACTGGTATATAAAGTCCTCAAATCGCTTCACCAGCAAGGAAAAACCATAATTACCGTCGAACATGATACTGATATGGTCTGGAAAAACTCTACTCGGACGGTCATCCTAGACAATTACCGAATAGTTGAAAATGGTCCTACTAAACAAGTTCTAAAAAATAATGAAAAACTAATTTCATTAGGGATAAGGCCAGTTTCAAAAAACCTATGAATGAAATCACCTGGACACGAATTAGATTAGGTTTAGTATTTTTAATCAGCAATATTCTTTTATTCTATAAAGAAGCATTATATCTTAATGTATTGCTTTATCTATTAAT
The DNA here is from genome assembly GCA_964543535.1 of uncultured Gammaproteobacteria bacterium. Taxonomy (GTDB): domain Bacteria; phylum Patescibacteriota; class Microgenomatia; order UBA1406; family GWC2-37-13; genus GWC2-37-13. The sequence continues at coordinate 116,017 of CAZIYS010000001.1, forward strand.
TGTCAGTTATATTTTTATTAAGCAAAAATTCTCTATCTATATTTTTTGGTTAAAACCTCTTTTTATAGCCGTAATAATTGTTTTTATCATCCAGCTATTAACGTTTAATGGTTCTGGATTTAGTCAAGAAGGATTAATTTTTGGAATCCTTTCCTCTTTAAGAATTTTGTCTTTATCCAGCCTTATCTTTCTTTTAATTTATACTACCCAACTTAGTTTTATTATTAAAGCTCTTAATTTTTTACCAATACAAATATCTTATATTCTTAGTCTAAGTCTGGGAATGATTCCTCAATTGACAAGAGAAATGAAGCAGATAATAATTGCCCAGCAGGCGCGCGGTCACCGACTAAATTGGAATATTTTTAAAAGTTATTTACCTATTCTTTTACCAATATTTACTAAAAGTTTTATTCGATCGGAACAAATTGCAATTTCTCTGCAGGCGCGCGGTTTTAAATTTATTAAAAAATAGTTTCATCTTTTAAACAATTTAAAAAAAGCTTCCTTTGGTATTTCGACCTTACCGACCATCTTCATCTTCTTTTTTCCTTCTTTTTGTTTTTCTAAAAGTTTTCTTTTCCGGCTAAAGTCACCCCCACCGACTAATTTACCACTTTTAATCAAAACATCCTTACGGAACGGAGCCAGACGGGACGAAGCAATGATTTTTCCTTTATACTTCGCCTGAATCTTTACTTCGTATTGCTGACGGGGAATCAAATCTTTTAAACGGGTCGTCAAAAAGCTGGCCTTTTCATAAGCTCGTTCTTCAACGACGATTTCGCTAAATTCATCAATCGGTTCTAAATTCAAAAGTAGTTCCAGCTTATCTGCTTTAACCTGTTGATAACGTAAAAATTCCCAATCTAGGGACGCATAGCCGGACGAGACACTCTTTAGATTATCAAAAAAGTCGGAAATTAATTCTGACATCGGTAATTCATATTCCAAAACTGTTTGATTCTTATTATCCATATTTAGAAATTTTCCCCGGTAATTTTGGCAAAGTTGCATAATTACGCCAACATAATTATCTGGAGAAACGATCATGACTTTAACGTATGGCTCAAAAAAAATATTGTTTTCATGTTTAAAATTGACTTGAGGCGGCGTCAATACCAAAGATAAATTAAATTCCCGTTCCAATCTTTCACGAACTACGTCGGCGTGCAACAGTCCCAAAAAACCGACTCTAAATCCGGCCCCCAAGGCCGTACTATGAATAGATGAAAACTCAAGCGAAGAATCATTGAGATAAAGTTTTTCCAAGGCTTTTTGTAAATTAAGATAGTCCCCAGTGTCAGTAGGAAAAATTGATGCAAACACCATAGGCTTGACTTTTTTGTAACCAGAAATAGGACGAATAAATTCGTCCCCTACAGGAACAATTGAATCTCCAACAGATACTTTGTGAATATCTTTTAAGTTAGTAACAACATATCCAATGTCACCATCTGATATAAATTCTTGTGAAGTTAGTTCCGGTTTAAAATAACCAACATCTTGGACTTCAAAAGCTTCATTGGCAGCTGATAAACGAACTTTTTTACCTTTTTTTAACTCACCGTCAAAAACTCTAACAAAAGCGATCACGCCCCGGTGAGAATCGTAGTAAGAATCGAAGATCAGAGCCTGTACATTGTTCGATTGTTTCATTGCTTCATTGTTTAAAGAAAGCGAAGGTATCAAATTTTTTTCGGTTTGTTGTTTTCCGATAAAAAATTTCGATACCGAGCTTTCATTTGGAAAGGGGACTTTTTCAATTATTGTTTCCAATAATTCCTTTACCCCAACTCCAGTTTTTGCCGAAACACAAAATATTTCTTCGTCGCGCACTCCCAAAAAATCTATTAACTGTTTTTTCGTTTTTTCAACTTCAGCGTTGGCCATGTCTATTTTATTGACAACCGGAATTATCACTAAATTTTTTTCAATCGCTTTATAAGCATTGGCAATTGTTTGGGCCTGAATTCCTTGGGTTGCATCAACCAAAAGAACAACTCCCTCAACACAAGCAAGAGTCCGGTCAACTTCATAAGAAAAATCAACATGGCCTGGGGTGTCTATAAGATTTAGTACATAGTTAGATGAAGATATCAAATTTTTTGCGGTTTGTTGTTTTCCGTCAAAAAATTTTGGTATCGAGTCTAACGAATATGTCATACGAACAGGAGCTAGCTTTATCGTGATCCCTCTCTCCCGTGAAATCGGATTTTGGTCAAGCATCTGTGCTTCATGATGACCAACCTCAACTGTTTCTGTTAATTCCAATAAACGATCGGCCAAGGTTGATTTCCCATGATCAATATGAGCAATAATGGCAAAATTTCTAATATTTTTCATATTGTGTAAAAATAAAGCGAAGATATCAAATTTTTTTCGGTTTGTTGTTTTCCGATAAAAAATTTCGGTATCGAGCTTTATATATTATTTAAAACGTTGTAATAAAACTTTTCTGTTTTTTTGGCAATTTTTTCCCAACTATATTTCTCTCTCTTTGTCAACAACCATTTCCTTATTCTTTTCCTTTTCAAATCGTCTAATACTAAGCTTTTTATGGCCGCTTCAAACAATTTAGTGTTTTTATAGGGAACGATCAGATCGGAATCCGGATAGCCAGACAATATTTCTTTGATACCATTACTATCAAATCCAACTATAGGTATTCCACAAGACATTGCCTCCAGTATTGTAATGGCAAAATTTTCATTTCTATATGGAGCGCAAAAAATATCACTGTTTTGATAGTATTTAATTTTATTTTTTCCTGTAATATATCCTTTAAATTCGACAAAACTTCCTAATTTGTTATCTTTTACATATTCTTTACATGTAATTAAATGCGGCCCGTCCCCTAAGACAATTAATTTAATGTTTGAAACATCTTTTATTAATTCTTTTAAAGTTTTTAAAAGAATCATTAGTCCTTTCCTCGGTACTATTCTCGCAACAAAAAGAAGGGTTATTTTTTTATTTTTATTTTCAAGTGGATAAAACAAATTTGAATGAACACCATTATTGATGACAATTTTTTTTACCTTCGTCGGTAAGAGAGAACCCCATATTTTTTTTCCAATTTTGGAAACAAATATAGACCCACTCACTTTAGTAAAATAATCTTGGAAAAGCGGAATAAAACTTTTAATAATATTAAAACCGGAGTTTTCATCCCAGGCGGTGTGAAAGGTGGTTACTATCGGTATTTTTGCTTTTTTTAATATCTCCCAAGCAATCAAAGGTAAATATGGATCATGAACATGAATTATGTCAAATTTTTCTTGACCCTCAATTGTTTTAACTGGATCGTTAAATTTTTTTGATTTAACGGTTATGAAAATTGTTGCTTCCTTCAAAAAGGGAATCTCGACCAAATTGATAATTTTTTTATAGTTTTTGAATGGAAGAGCGCTCCTTCTATTTGGTCCAAAGATATATACTGAGTGACCAAGTTTTGTTAATTCTTGAACAAGATAAAATATATGATGAAGTAGTCCATCCGGCCTTTCCGGATTACTAGAAAAAAACATTGCAATTTTTAATTTTTTTTTCATATGATAATATGAAGTTAAAAGTCAAAAGTGACTTTGTCATTCCGACGATCTTTGCCTTTTGAATTTTGACTTATGAGCATAATTATTTATGTGTTTATTATTACCTTACGTATAATATCTGCTCCCTTAATATTTATCTGGCCCTTACTAGCAATAATTCTATCATTTTTTTTAGACATTATTGATATAGAATTTGCATCTCGGAAAGTACTTACTTTATCAGAATATGAAAAATATGATAAAGCCCTAGACTTATGGTGGTATTTTAATGCAATGGCTTTCAGTTGGTTTTATTTACCTGACTACAAATTTTTGTTATTAATATTATTTATTTTCAGAATAACGGGGAGCATTATATTTTTTTTAAAAAATGACCGCCGAATATTTTTTCTTTTTCCTAGTTTCTTTGAAAATATATTTTTTTTGATTTTCTTTTCTTTAAACTTTAAGCAGTTAAATTTTTTATTAGATAAAAAGTATTTCCTCTTTTCTTTATCAGCTTCAATATTGTTGAAGATTTTTCAAGAGTGGTGGGTTCATATTGCCCAAATCTCAATTTCTGAAGATTTTTTTGGAAAAAAGAGACAGTGGAAAGATACTTTATGACTTTATAAACTTTATAGACTTTATAAACTCAATTAATCTCTGCCACCAAGACTTCTTAGCTGTTGGCTGAGGTGGAGTAAAATCAGAAGCTCCAAGAGTTGGCGATTGAATTGATTTAGTTGGCTCAACAACATCTTTTTTTATCTCTTTATTAGTTTCTTTAATGGCTATCGTTGAAGAATCATTAACGACTGTTTTAGCAAAACCGCCCTCCGTCTTGGCGACTAACCAATTACTCCAAGCACCGGTTGCACAACCGTTGCCTGCTCTTACTTTAAAATAGTAGTTTGTATTAAGAGTTAATTCGCCTACGGTATAATTTATAACTCCATCATAATATCCTTTATCAAACTTCACTCCATATCTTTCATCTCCCTCGCTCAAACCATAGGCAATATAGTAATAATCAACCGCATTATTAACCGGTGAAAAAAATAATTTAGCACTATTTTTGGTTGTATCTATCTGAAACAAATTGGGTGATTTATTTGGAGCTTCTTTCTCACAAGTTGGCGCTTTTGGACTTGATGATCCACCGGATGAACTTTCAACAGCAGTAAAAGTGGTAAAGTGCGCTGCTGTAAAGGTAAGAGCCCCACCGCTATAAGTAATACCGGAAACAATACTACTGTCTCCGGCTGAACCATCAGTGTTAGCTACTTGAAGAGTGGGATTTTGCAGAGTCAATCCATACATTGTCAAAGAAGCATTTGTTGAAGTTAAATTTTTAATCAATTCTGCGTTCAGTCCGATTTTTCCTTTAGTTGACATATCAATATTTGAATCCATACTTTGCATCCAGGACAAAGCGTCCTGATCGGTAAAGTTCATTTCTGACAAAAAGGTAATTTTTCCAATCGGATTACCATTAGGATCATTAGTCTCAGATTTTTGGAAGTAAAGTCCGGTAATTCTTGAATAATCCGTCTGATCACCCAAGTTAGTCTTTACCCCAAAACTATTCATTCCAGAAACAATTGTTGCGATGGTTGGACAGCCGGTTGTTCCGGGATTACACCAACCTTTGGTTGAACTTCCAGTCGCCCAACTACTGGTTGACATATTGTAATAACCAGTTTGACTAGAATTTGGTGCTGTCAAAGTTGTCACCGAAGTATCTGTTCCGTATGATACAGCTGAAAGAGAAGTACTGGTAGCATCCGTTAGTCTGATTAGACCACCTGCATCTCCCAATGAACTAGAATCTAGAGCAAAAGTTAAGAAACCGCGTCGGGGTAAAGTACCGGATAAAGCCTTTAAAGTATTATTACTAGCGTCTTTTAAACTGCAGTTTGCCAAATTAATTGAATTTTCTTGAGAATCAACATTCAAAAGCTCCACCCATTCCGCAGTAGTTGCCGAAGAAAATTCACTGACAATTACTTTTCCGTTAAGACTATCACTACAAGTCAAAGTCGCTGCCTCAATTTTGAAAAACGAAGAAAAAACAAACAAAGAAACAATTAAAACAAAAAAAGAAGCAATAATATTTTTTAACATATTATAAACTAGCGGATAATAAAAATATTAAACAATTCTGAACCTCATGTCAACTTTATTTGTTTATTCCAATAGATGCTCTCACATACCCTGAAAAGTTTCTTAGTCTCTCAACAACAAAAGCAATATTAAATTTAAATCTATCTTTATGCTTAAAATAAAGCCGCCACCAGTTAATCATATCCTGACGGGCTTTAAAATTCCCCATTGTCTTTGAAGTCGTCATATGATTATGAAGAACTTTAATATTTTCAGAAATTGCCATTTTGTATCCGGCTTTTTTAAATCTAAGAAAAAAATCCACGTCTTCAAGATAGGCAAAAAAACTCTCATCAAATCCTTTAAGTTTCTTAAACACCGAAGTTTTTACCAACAAACACGCCGCCGTCAATCCGTCTAACTCGTTAACTCGTAAACCCGTTAACTCTTTAACTAAACTAACTCTTCCGTAAGGAAGAATTTTATATCCATAATTTTCCACCTCTCCATTTGAATTAATAAGAATAGGGGATAGGGCATCTAATTTTCTGCTTTCAGCTTCTTTTATTAATTCTTCAAGAATATTTGATTGATAACTTTTTACTTTTGAATTGTAATTTTGACTTTTGACTTTTGACTTTTGACTTTCAAACTCAATATCATCATTCAAAATCAGCATCCACTTCGTATTAGCATTTCTAGCTCCCTTATTTACCCCTCCGGCAAATCCAATATTTTTCTTTTTATTATCAACAACAATGACCTTGTAAGGTTTATCTTTGAAATACGTTAATAAATTTTTCAAACCTTTAACGTTATTTAAAGTAGGAATAATTACTGATAGGCTTATTATTGTTTTCATGTTATTCTATTTTATCACAGCAGAAGACGAAGATACCTTTTTGAGACAATCGCCTGGGGCCCCTTTGGGGTGAGGCGGTCGAAAAAATGGTATCGAGTCTAACTAAAAACTTAATACTTAGCAATCTTTTCCCAAGGAAACTCGTTTCTCCCAAAATGTCCATAAGAAGCAGTTTTAAAATAAATCGGTCGTCTTAAATCCAAACCATTAATTATTCCTTTTAAAGACGTATCTAATAATTTATCCATAAAACTTTTTATTACTTTTGCAGATTTTCTTTCGGTTCCGAATGTTTCTACTTCTTGCATGACTGGTTTTTTTGCCCCGATAAAATATGCCAGTCTGATTTCACAGCGATCCGTCAATTTATTAGCTACGATATTTTTTGCCAAGTATCGGGCCGCGTAAGCAGCTGACCGATCAACCTTAGTTGGATCCTTTCCGGAAAAAGCACCGCCGCCTACCCGGGCCATACCTCCATAAGTATCAACAATTATTTTTCGTCCGGTCACCCCGGTATCAGATGATGGTCCACCAATATGCCAGACACCGGTCCCATTAACAATCAATTGCTGACGTTTAATCTTGTATCCATATTCCTCTAAAACCGGTCTCACTAACTTGTTAAATAGATCTTCTTTTACTTGGGAAAGCTTTACTTTTTCATCATGGGGAACAGCCAACACGACTGTTTCAATTGTTTTGGGAATTCCTTTTTCATAACCGACTGTTACCTGGGTTTTTCCATCCGGTCTCAAGTAGGGGAGGCGTCTTGCCTCCCTTAAATTATCAATTCCCATCGCTAATCGATGGGCCAACATAATTGGAAGCGGCATTAACTCTTTAGTTTCACGGCACGCATATCCAAACATCATTCCCTGATCTCCCGCACCTAAACCATCAACCCCGACGGCTATCTCCGGAGACTGGGTATGGATTTTAACAACAATTTCGGATTTGTCAGAAAAATTTAACGCCGGAATTGTATAGCCTAAATCCTTTACTACTCGTTGAGCAATCTTTTTATAGTTTAATTTTGCTTTAGTGGTTACCTCACCGGCCAAAGCTATAAAATTTTTTGTCACCATCGTCTCAACGGCGACTCGAGAATATTTATCAACCTTAAAAGCCTCGTCCAAAATCGCGTCACTCACCTGATCGCAGATTTTATCCGGATGTCCGGCACAAACAGATTCCGAAGTGAAAGTATTTCTCATAAAAAATAAAAAGCGAAGATACCAAATTTTGGTATCGAGCTTTAATATAATTAATAATTATTAACAAAAAAACCTGCTCAACTGCAGGTTATTAATTTCTCGCGGTCGAGCATATCGTTTCTAGCTTTACCACCGCTGAAAGAATTCTTAAAGTAGTTTTTAGTTCTTTATAACTTTAAAACTTTATGAACTTTATAAACTCTTTTCGGTTGGTGAATAGTTTAAGGCTAGATCCTTTACCCTGAGGCTTTCGCCGAAGGGCTAACTATCTCTCTTGATACTTAATTTTTAAGTCAAAATTCAAAAGGCAAAAGTCAAAAATAAAAGTCAAAATTAAAAAGTTTCAAAACTTTTGACTTTTTACTTTAACTTTTGAATTCTAACTTTTGACTTTTAACTTATGTGCCCTCTTTCCAACTATTTAAATATTTCTTTTGTTCTTTGGTTAATTTGTCAATCTTTATTCCCTCTGATTCTAATTTTAATCTGGCAATTTCCCTATCTAATTCTTGAGGTAGAGAATAAACTTTATTTTTTAATTTTCCTTTATTAATCCATAAATATTCTGCCCCGATGGCTTGACCGGCAAAACTCATATCCATCACCGATGCCGGATGGCCTTCGGCCGCCGCCAAATTAACTAATCTTCCGTCAGCCAACAAATAAACTTTTTTTGTTCCGAAATCATATTCTGTTACCATCGGACGGACTTGTCTAATTTTCTTGGCTAATTTTTTCAAAGCTTCTTTATTAATCTCGACATCAAAATGGCCGGCATTGGCCAAAATTACACCCGGTTTTGCTACTTTTAAATGCTCTTCATCAACCACATATTTATTACCAGTCGTCGATAAAACAACATCAGCTTGTTTAATGGCCTCTTTTAAAGTCATCACTAAAAATCCATCCATTAAGGCTTCAAGGGCTTTAACCGGATCAACTTCACAAACAATCACCTGACTTCCCATTCCTTTGGCCCGCATGGCCACTCCGCGTCCGCACCAACCATATCCGCAAACAACAAATTTTTTTCCGGCTAACAAAATATTGGTCGCCCGAATAATTCCATCAATGCTTGACTGACCGGTCCCATAACGATTATCAAATAAATGTTTGGTTAAATTATCGTTAACAGCCAAGACCGGAATCTTTAGAGCCTTATCTTTTTCCATTGCCCGCAATCGAATGACACCTGTGGTTGTCTCCTCGCTTGAACCAATAACGTTTTTCAACAGGTCGATTCTTTTGCTATGAAGTAAACTAACTAAATCCGCCCCATCATCCATCGTTAAATTCGGTTTTTCATCAAGAACACTATTTAAGTGAGAATAATAAGTTTTATTATCTTCGCCTTTAATGGCAAAAACCGGAATCTCATAATCTTTGACTAAAGAAGCGGCCACTGCGTCATTAGTTGATAGGGGATTGGAAGCGCATAAAAAAACTTTGGCGCCACCCTCTTTTAAAGTAATCATTAAGTTGGCAGTTTCTGAAGTGACATGAAGACAAGCAGCCAAAACAATTCCGGCTAAGGGTTTTTCTTTTTTAAATCTTTTTCTAATCAGATCTAACACCGGCATCTGAAGATATGCCCAGTTAATCAGTTGATTTCCCAAAGGTGCCAATTTAATATCTTTGATATCGGATTTCATAAGATAATACTATAACAAATTATTTTAAAAAAAGTAAAGCGAAGATAACAAATTTTTTGCGGTTTGCTGTTTTCCGTCAAAAAATTTCGTTATCAAGCTTTATCAACCTAATTTAGCCATTCGCTTTTCAATTTCTTTTATTGTTGGCTTATGATTCACTGTTCCGTATTTTTCTATGGCAAAACTCGCCATTACGTTTCCTAATTTTAAACAATCTCTTATTGAATAATTCATTAATAAACCTGCCACAAATCCGCCCCTCCAAGCATCTCCCGCCCCCGTCGGATCCACCATTTTTTTTACCTTGAATGCTTTTACATGTACGGAACAAAAAATTTTGTTCCCTACAATGGATTTTTCTTCATATCTTACCCCTTTTTCCCCAAGGGTGGTAATCACGTGTATTCCTGTATCAATTAATTGATTAATTGATACATTCAACCGTTTCAAAATCATCGCTATTTCATAATCATTCCCAACTAAATAATAACAGTTCATTACTCCTTCTTCCAGATCCTTATCCTTAATCCAAGTCAAAGTCATTCCCGGATCGTAAAAATAAGAAATCTTATTTTTAATTGCTTCTTTTTGAAAATATAAAAAAGAATTTTTATGATTAGCGGAAATAACCAATAAATCTGTTTTTTTATTTAATTTATTAAAATCAGTGTGAGGAATTTTTTCCGAAGCACCATAATAAAATCCCCAGATCTGGTTATCTTTTTTATCAGTGATGACTGATCCGGCTGAAGAATATAAATGTTTGTCAATGATAATCCCGCTGGCATCAATTTTATTTTTTTTAAAAAATTTCATAAACCCCCGCCCATCTTTCCCAATTGACCCAAGTAATTTTACTTTTGAATTTCCGTTTAGAAATTTGTTATTAGAAATTTGAAATTGATTAGAAATTAGAAATTTGAAATTAGTAATTAATGCTATGTTATATGCTATGTTAGTTCCCGTTCCTCCTATTTGTTTTTTCAATTTATCAACCACAAAAGAAATATTAATCTGGTGAAGCTTTTCCGGATGAAAATAATCTTTAAACTCTCCGGGAAAATTCATGATCGTATCATAGGCGATTGAGCCGGTTACGTAGACGTTCTTGTAGGTATTCATAAGATATTATACCTTGACTAGCGTATATTTTAGTAGTATCCTAACCTTTATTGATACTTGGAAATAATCTTACCTAAAGATTATGGATAATCTTAATAAATTCTTCCAAAAATTTAAATATCGTTTCCTCATTTTTCTTGCTGTTTTAGGCCCAGGTATTATTACCGCGGTTGCTAACAATGATGCCGGAGGCGTAGCCACTTATACAGTCGCCGCATCAATCTATGGAATGGCTTCCCGTTTTTTGATAATTCCCGAGATTATTTTACTAGCTGTCACCCAGGAGGTGGGTTCCCGCATCGCTATCGTCACCCGTAAAGGATTAGGTAGTCTTATCCGCGAAAAATATGGCGTAGCAATCTCCATGCTGATTTTTATCTTGTATTTTATCACTAACCAAGGAGTGGTTCTCCAAAATGTCGCCGGATTAAAATCGGCTTTCCAGCTTTTCAACATGAACTGGCAATTGAGTCTTATCTTAAGCTGTACTGCTCTAATCTTCATCGTTGTCAAATTTAACTATAAAAAGCTGCAGCGGATTTTTCTATTTATGATCCTTTTTTACATCGCCTATATCATTTCCGCGATTCTCGCTAAACCTAATTGGGGAGAAGCTATTCAGGAAAGTTTTATTTTACCGAAAAAAATTAACTTAAATGACCTTGGGTTTTGGTTCTCAAGAATTGCTGTTTTAGGAACAACAATAACTGCCTGGGGGCAGTTTTTTATTTCCAGTTTTATCATTGATAAAAATTTAACCCCATCCCATCTTAAGGCGGAAAAAACCGATATAGTTTTTGGATCAATCATCACCAGTCTTTTCTCTTGGATGATGGCAGTTGCTGTTACCTATACTTTATTTGTTAATAATATAAAAGTGGCTGACGGTTATTCGGCCGCCCTGGCCATGACTCCTTTGGCCGGCCCTCTTTCAACTCTTCTTTTTTCCTTTGGACTCTTAGGTGCTTCTATTTTTGGATTAACGATTGTTCCTTTAGCCACTGCCTATGTCTTCTCAGAGATGTTTGGCTTCGAAGGATCGCTTGACGCCGACTTTAAAAAAGGTCGGCTTTTTTATATCTTTTTTATTGTTCAGATTGTTATTGCTTTATTAATCACTCTATTACCCCAGACTTCGCTTTTCGGCTTGACTCTTTATGCGGATTTTTTAAACGCCGCCATGCTGCCAATCATCTTTTATTTTCTCATCAGCTTTTCTGAAAATCAGGAAATTATGGGAAAATACGCTTCCCGCGGCTTAGCCAGCTGGTTTCTCCGCCTTTCCGCCATTATTATCACTATTGCCGTAGTCGTCACCTTCGCCGCTAAAATCTTTCACCTGGGCTAAAAATTTTAAACTCTTATTCTATACCGTTTTAGTGTTTGTTTTCCATTAGAAAGTTCCGAAACAATCTCTAATTTCATATTTGTAATATTCGGGTGGTAACGGCAAACACCGGCCGAGCAGGTGCCAAACAATAATTCTCTCGTGACGCTTGTTCCAGCTGAAGAATCAATCGTCCCACTGATGCCTTCATCTTTCCCATTAGTCTGATACATCAAGGTGTAAGTGACATTATTTACTTTTTGTAGATTAGAAAGGCTGAGAATTAACGCTAGTCGATCGCGGCGAAGTTTTGGCGAAACAACCAGTCCGCTGGAAACTGTCCGTTGTCCAGCAATTTTGCTAGTCCTTGTGAATCGCGGCAAAAGCTTTGCCTCAACTAAAGATCCAAAAACAACAAACACTGCTAATATGGGTAGGAAAAAAATCAGTCTTTTCATTTTAGATTATAATCTTTATAATCATTATAACATTTATGGGAAAACTGGTAATCCTCATTATAGGAGGTTTTTCAGCGGCATTAATTATCACTATTCTTCTGACTCAAAAACCTAAAATTCCTATCTCTCCTGTCTTAAAAAATCAATCAGCACCGACAAAAATTCCTTCATTACCAGCTCAACTAAAAACTTATACTAATCCTGCGGGTTTTAGTTTTCAATATCCGAAATCTTTGCTCCTGACTGAAAAGAAAATTAACGATCAATCAATTTATGCTTGGGTTGAATTAACCCCTCCTCAAAAAAAAGGAATCGTCTCAATAAAATTAGAAAGTTCCGATTTAGCAAAAATTGATGACTGGGTTGGTGCCGGAAAAATAAAAAAAGTTAAACTGGCTGATCTGGAAGCACGAGAATTTACTGACGGGAACCAGACAATCACGTTGGCTCTTGATCAGGGAGGAGTTTTAATCTCGATCACCACTGATCTGTTATTACCGGCTTATCAACAAATTGTTTCCAGTTTTATTTTTACTCAACCTCCCCAGCCAACCATTAATACAACAGGAGGTGGAGGAGAAGAGATTATTTTTGAAGGTGAGGAAGTGATTCAATAAAACTTAAGTATATCTCCTACTTTTAATTTAAAGAACAAGAATCTTTTAATTCTTTTTAACAGACTTTCTTTTATTATTGGATAAAAAGAGTCGTCATAATTTAATTGGGAAGGGTAAAATTCGAAGCGGGAAATAATATTTAAGAAAACTTGATTACTTTTTAAAATCGCCGAGTGGCTGCTATCATTCTCTGGTTTTTCCAACCAGATAAAACCTTTCCCCTCTAATAGATGCAAAGGAACAATAAATCTTATTTCATTATTAGTCCATAACTTAATATCGTTAATGGCCCCGTCTCTTGTCATCAGTTGAGAAAGATTATTCAAACGCCAACCGAAGTTATATCCTTGTAACACTACTTCCTGAGCGTAAGTAGTGTTTTTAGGAACAATTTTAGTGATGACAAAACTTCTTCGTAGTTGATTTTGGTAGTCAAAGTATTGGTTAACCTTAAAAATAATTAATCCTGTTAATCCGATTGTGAGAATAATAACGCTTAAAAAAATTATAAGAGAGAAAGCCATCGAGATAATCAGACGCAAACTATAAGCGACTATTTTAATTACTGATTCCTTGTTAAATGTAATTTTTTTACTTTCTTGAATAAAATTAAAAACAAGTTTTGATATGCTTTGGCTTAATTTTATTTTTTCTTTTAAAATTAGTTCCTTAAGATATAAAACGTTAAAACTATAAAAAAAATCCGTTATCTGCAGTAATAGAAAAAAAAGGATTGCGGAGATAGATAGGATTAATATGATAAACAATCGGCCGGGAAATTGAAAATTTTTGACGATGAAATAGCTCAAAAAATATGAAGAAAAAAGATAGATTATTATTTCGCCTTTTGACAGAATTGGTTTTGTAATTTTTTTAAACCCTAAAATCCCTAATACTCCTAATATCCCGAATAATAGCAGACTCAATTCCCTATTCGACATTGAAGAAATAATTTGTTCTTTAAATCGTGTTTCAGTAAAGATGGTTGGAAGAATCGTTCCTAAAATAAAATATCCGCTGAATAAAATGCAAATAATAAAAATCACTATTTTTAGAATTTCTTTAGTGAACCGGATAAGTGAATAAAAATATTTCATCTTTGTTTTAATTCCTTAATACTAATAAAAATTGCATAAGCAAAGAAAAAAAATGATAGAATGACCAAGTTTTCCGAAGTTTTTTCATATTTAAAATAGTCAAAAAGGGCCGTCAATACCATAAAAAATATTGCCCCTAAAATAGCTATTTTTGAATTAGCTAACCATATCATCAATGGCAGTATCGAAAAAAACAACATTGTTGACGGATCAGAGTTTAAGAACTTAAAAAAGGAAAGATCGGTTCGCAAAAATAAAAATACCGAGATTAAATAAATTATTGAAATAATTAATTTTTTTTTATTCATTTGATTTATATTATTGTACCAAAATTAGGTATAATGTTGCCTTATAAAGATGAAAACTAAAAAAAAGCTCCTGATGATTACTTGGCGGGATATCAAATCTCCATTTTCCGGTGGCGCTGAAATTCTTTCCCATCATATTTTAAAAGAATTAAAAAGTAAATATGACATTACAGTTTGGTCATCGGCTTTTCCCAATTGCAAGCGATTTGAAAAAATTGATGGAATTCAGTATATCCGGATGGGGAGCAAGAAATTTAATTTTATCGGTCCCTATAACTGGAGAGTTTATTTTACGGTCTTCCGACATTATTGGTTTACTAACAAAAGAAAAATTGATTTTGACATTGTCATTGAACAAATAAACAACATTCCATTTCTTTTTTCTCTATATGGCAAAAAAAATACCATTATCTATATTAATCAACTTTGCCGTATCAACTGGTTTTATCAACTGCCAAAAATTATTGCCTGGTTTGGATATTTGATTTTTGAGCCGGTTTATCTTTGGCTTCTAAGAAATAAAAAGGTCATCACTATTTCACAAAGTACAAAGGACGATTTGCTTAAATTTGGTTTTAGAGAAAAAAATATTAAAATTATTCCCGTTGGTATTGATATTAAACCTATAGATAATTTAAAAAGTTTAAAAAAATTTAAGGATTTTTCTCTTTTAAGCTTAGGGAATATCCGGGAAATGAAAAGAACTCTTGATCAGATAAAAGCTTTTGAGATGGCTAAAAAAAATACCCCCAATTTAAAACTCTATATTGCCGGTTCACCCGGTGGAGGGTACACTGCCAAAGTATTTGATTTAATTCACCGAAGTATTTATCGTCGAGATATTATCTATTTAGGTCATATCTCAAAAAATAGAAAGAAAAAATTAATGCAAAAGTGTCACTGTTTATTGGTTGCCTCCATTAAAGAGGGTTGGGGATTGGTGGTCACGGAAGCAGCCAGTCAAGGAACGCCATCGATTGTCTATAATGTCGATGGTTTGCGGGATAGTGTTAAAAATAATAAAACCGGTTTAATATGCGAGGTCAATTCTCCAGAAAATCTCGCTGAAAATATTAGTAAGCTTTACAAAAATAAATCTTTATATTCAAAACTTCAAAAAAACGGATTAAACTGGAGTAGGCAATTAACTTATTATAATAGTGCTAAAAAATTTTCAGATATTATTAGTCAGTAATTAAAAATTATGCTTTTTGCCGGAAAAGAACTATCACAAAAAATTAATTATTTAAAAAGCCAAGGGAAAGAACTTAATCTTTCTATTAATTATCCTAAATCATCGGAATTTTTTGTCAGTCTATATATTAGATTATTTGGAATACCGGAAATCGGCTTTCAGGAAAGATTTAATTTTTTTCAAAGATGCATCAAAAACCTTGATGGAAAAGTGTTTATTGATGCCGGCTGTGGTAATGGAACTTATTCAAGATTCATGGCCAATAAATATCCTAAAAGTAAAATAATGGCTTTTGATTTTGAAAAAAAATTAGTCTCATTAGCTAAAGTGCTGACTAATCAAAAAAGAATTAATTTTTTTACTCATGATCTAACTAAAAAAAATACCCAATTATTAAATAAGGCTGATATTGTTTGGTCACTTGATGTCTTAGAACATATTAAAGACTATAAAAACGCCATAAAAAATCTGGCCTTAATGGTTAAAAAAAATGGTTATTTAATTCTACATATTCCGCTTATAAATCAACGGCGCTGGTTTAAATCTTTTAAACAATGGACTCATGAAACTCATGAACGGGAAGGCTTTCAAAAAAAAGAAATCATTGGATTATTAAAAAACTTTAAAATTATAAAAGAAGTAAATACTTTTGGAGCTCTTGGTTCTTTTATTTGGGAGCTTAATATTATTTTATTTAAACGTTTGCCGCCGGTCGGCGCACTCCTTTTTCCTCTCTTGAGAATGATGCTGTATTTTGATAGACTGATTCCATCAAAAAAATATAATTGTTTCGGAATTTTAGCTCAAAAATTATGATAAATAAAATTGTTTCTATAGTCATACCTACTAAAAATTCTGCGAATTTTCTTGAAGCGTGTTTCCAATCAATCAAAAATCAAACATATAAAAATATTGAAATTATTGTTGTTGATAATAATTCAACCGATAACACAAAGGAAATAGCTAAAAAATATACAAATAAAGTCTATAATAAAGGGCCTGAACGAAGCAGCCAAAAAAATTTTGGAGCAAAAAATGCAAAAGGAAAGTATCTATTTTTTATGGACAGCGATATGGAATTATCTAAAAAAGTGGTTGAAGATTGCATGGCAAAAGTTAAAAATTATAATATTTCTGAAACTAATAAAGTTATTGGAGGAATTATAATTCCTGAAAAATCCGTAGGAGAAGGTTTTTGGGCACAGTGTAAAGCGCTTGAGAGAAGTTTCTATGTTGAAATTAATTGGATAGAAGCGGCAAGATTTTTCCCTAAAAATGTGTTTAATAAATTAAAAGGGTATGATGAGAATCTTGTCAGTGCAGAGGATTGGGATTTAAACCAAAGCATAAAAAGTAAATATAGAATCTTAAGAATCGGCAGTTTTATTTATCATAATGAAGGAAAATTAAAACTAACTGATTTATTGGAAAAAAAATTATACTATGGGAAAATGATTAATCATTATGAGCAAAAAAAAGTAAACGATAAATACTCTTCAAGCCAATTAAACATAATCAAGAGATATAAATTATTTTTTTCTCATCCTGTAAAACTTTTTAAAAATCCAATTATTGGTTTTGGAATGTTGTTTATGAAAACAGTAGAGTTTATTGCAGGAGGCATTGGATATCTATTAAAGAATGAACGTTAATTTTTATAATTAAGATGTATGTAGCTAAATGAATTCTTAGGAGAGGAATATTTTTTGAAAATAAATTCCGTCATAAATTTATGAACAAGATTATAAAACAATATTTTTTAAAACTTTTTAATAATGCAGCTGTTCTTAACAACCAACATATTATTCATATAAGCAATAAATATGGTAAAGAGGGTAAGTGGCTTGATTTGGGATGTGATGATGGTTCGTGGACAAAAAAAATAACGTCGAAAAAAATAGATTGGTATGGCGTGGAAGTTGTTAGGTCAAGGGTAAAATTGGCGAAGAAGAAAGGGATAAAAGTCACGATGTCTTCTTTGGAAAAAAAATTACCCTATAAAGATAATACTTTTGATTTGATCCACAGCAATCAGGTTATTGAACATTTGTTTGATTTAGATCTTTTTCTTTCGGAAATTTATCAAGTCCTTAAACCAAATGGAATTTTAATAATAAGTACAGAAAATCCGGCAAGTTGGCACAATATATTCGCGTTGTTGTTCGGTTGGCAAATGTTTAGTGCAACAAATATCTCAATTAAAAAATTAGGTATAGGCAATCCTTTAGCATTGCATAGAGGAAAACAATTTAATGAAATGGCAGAAGGTAGAACAGCGGCATGGGAACATAACAAGTTGCTTACTCCTAAAGCGCTTGCTGAATTATTAGTATGCCATGGTTTTAAAATTCTCAAGACAATGGGAGCGGGATATCATCCTCTTCCAGCAAAGATAGGAGAGATTGATGCAAATCATTCACATTTTTATGTTATTGCCGCTCAAAAATGAAGATATTTATTAATAGTAGATTTCTTAACAATTTAGATTAAAAAAAATGATGAAAATTAATTTCAATAAAATAATAAAAAAACTAATTAATTTCTATCCTTTTATTATTTTTTTCATAATTATTATTTATGTAACCAGAAAATTTTTATTTAAAGATGAAAATATGCTTTATGGAGAGTTTTTCGGATCGACTAATTATTTTTTCTTTTTAAAAGAGTTTTTAAATGCTTGGGGAACCTATACTACTTTTGGTCAATCTAATATTGGCCTAACTACCAGCTACGGATTAAATCCAGTTTTTTGGATTCTTCCACCTGCATATAATATTCCATTCCTATTCCTTCTCTCTTTTTTTCAGTTAATCTTTGGTTCTTTTACCATGAAAGTCTATATTTTATTATCTCTGATTCTGCCTTTTATCGGGATGTATTTTTTTGCTCGATTCTGGTTTAAAAAAGTTAGCAATAATCTTTTTATTTTAAATTCTTTAAGTTTCATCAGTGCCTTAGTCTATAGCATAAATGTAATGATGGGAGATAGAATATCGGCTGGACATCAGAAATATAATCTGGCTCACGGCCTATTCCCCCTGCTTTTTCTTTTTACCTTTAAATCAATTGAAGAAAATAACCCTAAGGCTAGGAAATTATTTGTACTTGCTTCAGGGTTAATCATAGGAATATTAATCTGGCTGATGCCTCATTTGCTTAGTCTTTATATAATTGTAATGGGATTTTATTTTATTATATTTGTCTTAGGCGATAAAAAGAAGGTCGTAAGGTTTTTTATTGTAACTTTTCTTGCCGTCGTTACCGGAATTTTATTAAACATTCATGTCTGGCTACCAGCTCTATTTTTTAAAGCAGAATTAGCGTATATTGCTGATCCTCAATATGTTACTAGTTATGTCTATCAAACTTCTTATGCTATAAAATTAATCAATCTGATTACTCTTGCTAGTGGATTTGAACAGCAATTTATTAAAAAAATAATTTACGAAAATTTAATCCTTTTAAAACTAATTTTACCAACACTAGCAGTTATTGGATTAATACTAAATAAAGAAAAAAGGAAGTCTTTATTTCTTTTCTTAGTCGGACTGACGGGAATTATTTTTTCCCTTGGAGTCAATTACCCTTTTGAAAAAATTTATAATTTTCTTTTTGAAAATTTTTTCTTGTTTAAGCCATTCCGTGAAGTAGGAAAGTTTGCTATTTTATATCTTTTTAGTCTATCGCTTCTTATTTCATATGTCTTCTTTTATGTTTCCCGTTTTCTAAATAAAAAAATTTTGTTCTTGACTTTACTCATATTTACTTTCTTTATTTTATATATCAATCCGAATTTCACCTCGGGTAATTTTGGAATGACGATTGTTCCTTTCAAACTTCCGGAAAAATATCAAAGGTTAAGTCAATTTTTATCAAAAACTGATGATGATTATCGAGTGGCTATCTATCCCAACAATCAAACCATTTTTGATTACGATTGGATGCCTAAAGTGGCCAATGGCTCTCCTTATGCTAATATTTTTTTCAATCTCTTTCCATTATCAAAAAATCTCGCTATTTCAAATAAAACAATCACTGATTGGTCTTCTCGTTATCTTGACTACATCGAATCAAACCTAGATCAATCTTGGGCAGTGGAGCGATTAGGAGAAGAAATGACTCGTTATATCATTGTTGATCACAGTCTTTCTAATTACGCAGCATTTTTTAATTTATTAAAAAATAATCCAACCATAAAAAAGAATAATGAGATTAATGGTTTGACTATTTTTGGGATTAAAAATTATAATCAAAAAATTTTAAAAGAAAAACCGGCTGTTTATTACTATGGAGATATCAAGGGAATAAAGAATCTTCCTTCAGATTTAGCCCTGATTAATTTAGGATTAAACTCAACAACTGATATATTATCAAAAAATTATTCCAATAATGTCGTTTTGTACGATTCCTCTTTAGACGATGTTTTTTATTCTTCTCTTAATAAATTTAACTTTTCTTTCTTTCCGGAAGTTAGATTTACAAAAGACGGGACTAAAGAATTTTACATTCCTGGGGAGTATTTAAGAGAGATGACTTTAAAAGGAATTAGTTTCTATAATCCGGAAATTATAGCAACGAATGGACCTAATCATATCAGCAAACAAAGTAATTTATCAAAGGGAAAATATAAAATCTTGCTAAGTTCCTTAAATTACGAAAACCTTTTTACTAACGCCATTAAAGTAACGATTGATAATACTGTAATAAAAAGAACCAAATTCAGTAAGAAGAATAACACTTTTGAATGGGTTGATTTTGGTGATGTTGAGATTAAAAATGATAATCCTATGATCGCTGTTGAAAATTTAGAAGATAATTCTGTTTATCTTGATTATTTATTGATCATTCCCGTCGATCAGTATAAAAAATTACAAGAAGATTTTTATTCAGTGATCAGATCAAAAGAGATTATTACGCTTGGTGAATCTGAATCACTAAATATTGATTCTTTGAAACAAAACCAAAAATCAATTTATGTTTTTTCCCAAAGCTTTTCCCCTTACTGGAAAATTTGCGACCGTTCTGTCTTTAGAGTTAATTTTTTTGCGACCGGAGTGGCTTGTGACAAAAAAACAAATTTGAACCCGCAATTTGAACCTGATTTACTTTACAAATTCTCAATCATTTTATCTGGAACTTTTTACATCCTCATTTTTTGGCAAATAGTAAAATTTATAAAATCTGAAAAAAAACATGAAAATAGGAGTTAACTCACGGATATATCAAAATGAAAATACCGGTATCCCTTACTACATTGAGCGTCTTTATAAAAAACTTTTAGAAGCCGACCAAAAAAATGAATATGTTTTTTTTCAAACTCAACGAAACAAAACGATTGATAAAACAAAAATTATCAATTTATCAAGAAATAATTTTAACAACTTTCTATTTGATAACTTTTTAATTAACAAATTAATCGGTAGAGAAAAAATTGATATTTTTCACGGACCAGCTCATATCTTACCTTTTTTGAAAAAAAAGAATGTCAAATATATCTTAACTATCCACGACCTATCTTTTTTAATCTTTAGAAAGAACGAGTCTTTGCTCTTTAATATGTATTATAAGTATGCTATCCCAAGATCACTAAATAATGCCGATATTATTATTGCTGATTCTCAAAATACTAAGGAGGATATAAAAAAATTTTATCATGTTGCTGACAGTAAAATAAAGGTAATTTATTTAGGTGTGAATGATATTTATTTTTCTCCAAAAAAGGCAAAAAGAATAATTAAGGATCAATATTTTTTTTCCTTAACCACCCACCCTAAAAGAAAAAATATCTATCGTGTGTTGGAAGTCTTTGCTGATAATAAAAACCTGTCTGATTATAAGTATGTCATTGCGGGATTAATTGAAAATAAGCAACTTTTATTACTTCAAAACAAAATTGATGAATTAAAATTGAATGATAGGGTAATTATATTTGGTTATGCGACCGAAGAACAATTAAAAAACTTGTATCAAAATGCCGAATTTTTTATTTATCCGTCTCTTTATGAAGGCTTCGGTTTGCCAGTACTGGAAGCAATTGCCTGTAAATGTCCGGTTATTAGCTCAAATAATAGTTCTTTAATAGAAATAAATCCAAGTAAACAATGGTTAGTTAATCCATATAGCAATCAAGATATTTTAAATAAAATAAATAGAATGCTTTCTCTATCGGAAATAGAAAGAAAAGAATTATTAAATAACAACTACAATTTTGCCAAAAAATTTACCTGGCAGAATACAGCCAAAAAATATTTAAAAGTTTTTAATAATTTATGAAAAAAAGTTGGTTTAAGTATTACAAAAATCATAAAGGAGTCGCACTGTCAAATATATTACTACACTGGCCGTATTTATTACGGATTGTTCAATTAAGACCAAAAAAGATGCTAGAAATCGGCTGCGGCCCAGCCGACCATTCAGTTTTTCTGTCTTATATAAAACCTAAAACTAAAATTTCTCTTCTTGATAATGACAATCAGATTATTAATAGTTTAAAAAAAAATCTTTTTAATAAAATTACAAAATTTTATATATGTAATATTACTAATAAGAAAGATGTATTAAAACAAAAATTTCTTAAAAACGAATTTGATTTAATTTATTCTCAGGGTTTAATGGAACATTTCGACAAAAATAATTTTCAAACCATAATCAATAATTTTTTACCATATACTCAAAAAATATTAATCAGTATTCCTGCAGAAAATTATCCAAATCGTGATTTTGGAAATGAATTATTAAGAAGCAAAAAACAATTAACCGAGGTAATAAGTCCAATCAAAAATATAAAATTTAAAATCAATAAATATTTTCCCGATATTGGTTTAAGGACAAAAATCATTAAGATCAAGAAAGAAAAAATAAATATAATCCAATCGTTATTGCTAATATTTTTTGGTTCTCTACATTATTTAATTGAAATTAATAAGAAGGATTAATTATTTTTAATCTGCCTGAATTTATAGTATTTATGGATTCGAGAGATAACAGCCACTTTAATTTTGGCTACAAAAAATTCAAATAAGTTTGTTTTTGGCGATTTTTTAATAATTTTTTCTTTTCCTGAAATAAAATTTTTTTCAATTGAGTCTAGGGTAATTTTTTCGCTTTTTTCATACGCTTTTGATAAGGTTAAAAAGGAATAAATTGTAAATTGAACTGAAACAATTAAGCCTCTAAGTCCATATTTAAATGCTCCTAATAAAAAATAGGTATTTAAAAATGTATAAATAGGAATAAAAATTAATTTTAAGCCCAAAAATTTTCCTGAGGTAGATTGAGCATGAAGAGAGGAATAAATATTAAAATTTCTAATTACGCTTTCGGTATTATAGCGAGAAAAATGATAAACAGAATATTCATCAACCGGTGGCAAATACAGTACTTCAGAAGATTTTACATGTGAAGAAAATTTTCCCATTTGATGAATTGTATTATTTGAAAAATCAAGCGAATCTTTTCGAAAGAAATTAATTGACACATCACAGGGAACAAATTCACTATTTGAATCGTAGAGCATTGTTTTTCTTTTTTGAATGACAATCTTATACTTAGACTCAGAGGATATTTTTTTATAAAGGTCTAAGCAAGTTTTTGGTACCAATTCATCTACAAAGCCCCAAAAAACCCAGTCGGTTTTTACATGATTGAAAATGAACTCTGTCTCTTCTTTATTCTCAATAAAAGGTAAATGGGTTTTGCGTTTTATTATTTTAGCTCCAAGTTTTTTAGCAATTTTGACTGTATTATCTTTACTTGAATCATCGGAGATAATCACTTCTCCGTATGGTAAAAAGCATTTAATTGGATACTCTATTCTTTTTTCTTCATTGCAAGTGAAAATAATAAAAGTAATATTGGATTTAACTTGTGCCATAATTAAGTTATAATTAAGTTCTCATTATAGCATCTTGTTATGATAAATAAAATAATACGGCATCTACTTCCCATAGGTATCCTGGCAATAATATCTCTCCTTGTTCATCATGTTTGGTTTTTTAATCTTTCACCTATTACTTATGGAGATTGGATTGTAGATAGCCTAGAAAAAGTAAAAGAATATTTTTCATTGCCAAGTATATGGTTTTCTGACTCAGGCTTAGGCGGCCTTAACTTTGGTATTTCTTTTTGGCCATTTATATTTAGTGCAGGAGTCTTAGCTAAATTAAATATAGATATTAATCTTATAGAAAGATTGATTTTTTTATGGCCGATCGCCTTACTTATTCCTATTTCTATGTACTTTCTCTCCTATTTTATTCTACGTTCAAAAAGGGCTGCCTTTATAAGTGCAATAGTGTTTGAATTTAATATCTATCCAATTATTTTGAAAGGGGGGCATCTGACACTACTTATGGCCATTACATTTACTCCTATTTTTCTTCTTTTTTTTATAAAAACCTTTAATGAAAAAAAACTTCTATATGCTGTAATCAGTGCCTTTTTTGGCTTCATCATTAGTTTTTATGAATTTCGTATTTTTTATTTAGTTGTTTGGTTAACCTTTTTTTACACTATTTATCATTTAATTATTATCGAACGAATTAAAAGCTTTCGTCAACTGATAAAATTAGGATTTTTCTCAACTATTCCAATTTTCTTCGTCTTATTACTCAATTTATATTTTCTTTTAGGAATTTACGGCGCCAGATCACTTACTAATAATTTTGTCTTTAATCAGCCTCTTTTCGGCGCTTGGTATATAAAGCTAACTAAGGTTATGACAATTCTTCACTTTGGCTGGACCGGTGAAAAAATGATTCCCTGGAAAATTCAGCCGATTCAATGGCAATTTTTTTTAGTCCCTACCTTAGCTTTTTTAGGTTTCCTTGTCAGCAAAAAAAATAAACTGATTCCATTTTTCGCCTTTTTGGGACTTTTAGGAATATTTTTAACCAAGCAAAATACTCTTCCTTTTCCAGACATCTATCAATGGCTGTTTGATCATGTTCCAGGATTTAACGCCTTCCGCGAATCAGGTAAATTTCTTCTTTACTCAACTATTTCATATGCAATTTTAATTGGAGCTTTTATTGATTGGTTGTGGAAAATTTCTAATAATAAAAAACGAATTATATTTTCTTTAATTATGACAGTTCTAACCGCATTCCTTTTTTTATGGAATGCCAAACCGATGATTACCGGCGAACTGGGTACCTTATTTGTTCAGCGCAAAATACCAGATGATTATTTAATTCTTAATAATTTTCTTTCTGAACAAAACGAATATTTTCGAACTTTCTGGATTCCCACAAACTCCCGATGGAGTTTTCGTCTTAATAATATGCCAATTATGAGTTACAATACTATTGCGAATGCAGATTGGAACACTTTTTTTACAGATAATAAAAATGATCTTTATCTGAGAAATTATTCAAATCAGTTATTCGATCTTACATCTGTTAAATACGTTGTAATTCCCCTTGAAGATAAAGTTAACGATGATAATTTTTTTGCGAAGGGTCTACGAAAAAAACTTATATCTCAAATTAATAAATTAAGTTATTTAAAAAAAATTAATATCAGGACAAAAGAAATTATTATCTATGAAAACAAAGATTACCGGCCGCATATTTATTTAACCGATAAAAAAGAAACTATCTATAAAAATATTCCTTATATAAAAACCGATTATAAATATGTAAATCCGACTGAATATAAGATTAATCTAACCAATGTTAATAAACCTATTTATATTAATTTTTCCGAAAGCTACCATCCATATTGGAAAATTAGAGTAGGGGAGTTTAATTGGTTTAAAACATTGACGGAAAAGAATTATTTTTTACCTGATCAATATCATTTTAAAAATGACGCCCTTTTTAATTCTTTTTTAATCGATCCAAAATCAGTCTGCCAAGATGGGACAAGCTGTAATATCAATCTTACTCTTTATTTTGCCCCGCAATCATATGTGTATCTGGGAGGAATCATCAGCCTGTTTACTTTAGCTTCATTGGTAGGCGGTCTGATAGTAGTGTCTATCAAGTTTTTTAAAGCTTCTCAATAATCTGAAAGCTTGCTTTTGTAGGTTATAAGCGGTAGACAACTTCAAAAACTTTTATTAAGTTAAAAGTCAAAAGGCAAAAGTCAAAAATGAAAGTCAAAATTAAAAAGTTTTTATATTGCCTTAATTAATATGAGTTATTCAATCGATCTAAAAGGTAGATGTTACAAATTTAGTTTAAGTTTAATCGCTTTCATAGACACTTTACCAAATCAAAGAAGCTGTTGGATCATTAGTGATCAAGTATTAAGAAGCGGCACAAGTATTGGAGCCAATTTAGTTGAAGGAACCGCTTCAAGTTCAAGACTCGAGTTTAAGAAGTTTCATGAGATTGCTTTGAAATCTTCTAATGAAACTAAATATTGGTTAGGACTACTTAGAGATTCGAGAAAAGGTAATAAAGAAGAAACAGAAAAGCTTTTAAAAGAAGTAACGGAAATTAGTAATATGATTGCCTCAGGAGTAATGAAGCTTAAAGCAAAACGATACTTTTGACTTTTTAATTTAACTTTTGACTTCTAACTTTTGAATTTTGAATTTCAGTTAAGAACTTTTCTATCGTTTTCTTCACATAACCCATCATCTCTTTGTTTATCCCCGGCCAAACTCCCAACCAAAAAGCATTATTCATGACGATGTCAGCGTTGATTATTTTCCCAGCTGTTTTATATTTTAGATCAAGATAGGCGGGGTGGCGAAGCAGGTTACCGGAAAAGATATTGCGAGTGCCGATTTTATTTTTTTCTAAATACTCTGTCAGTTCATTTCTTGTAAAAGGAGCACCTGTCCGAACAATAGCAGGAAACCCAAACCAGCAAGGATCTTCTTTTCTGTCCATCTTCATCAGAACAAAATATTTTTCATATTTTTTAAAAAAATTATAAAGTGATTTGTAGTTTTCTTTTCTTTTATTGATGAAAGAGGGGAGTTTTTTCAGTTGGGCAACTCCGATCGCCGCCTGAAAGTCGGTCGACTTTAAATTGTAGCCAATCTGCGAATAAATATATTTATGATCATATCCGAGCGGCAATTCACCGAGTTTCCAACCGAATCTTTTCCTACAAGTATTGTCTCGTCCAGTATCACACCAGCAGTCGCGTCCCCAATCTCGAAACTGTCTGATTGATTTATGAATGAGAGAATTATTGGTGACAACGGCTCCGCCTTCGCCCATGGTTATTTGATGAGCCGGGTAAAAACTATATGTAGCAATATCGCCGAAAGTCCCTACCAATTTTCCGTCGTATTTAGACCCCAAGGCGTCGCAGCAATCTTCGATGACCCAAAGATTATATTTTTTTGCCAATCTGACAATTTTATCCAGATCATAAGGGATTCCCAAGGTATGAGCAACCATTATTAACTTAGTTTTCTTGGTGATGGCTTTTTCAATTTTGGAAACGTCGATATTCAAGTTTTCTAGCTTGCAGTCGACAAATATTGGCGTTAAACCGTATTGAATGCCGGGATTAACGGTGGTCGGGAAGGCAACGGCCGTCGTAATGAATTCATCACCGGCCTGCAACCGTCTTTCTCCAAAAACTTTTGAAGTCAGAGAAGCGAGAGCTATTAAATTAGCACTTGAACCGGAGTTAACTAAAGAAACATATCTCAAACCGGTAAACTGAGAAAAATCTTTTTCAAACTGTTTTGTAAATTCCCCTTCAGTCCACCAACCATCTTTGGCCACTTTAATAGCATTGTTAATCTCCTCTTCATCAAAAACTTTTCCAGAAACAGGAACGTAGGTTTCGCCGGGGATAAATTGATTCATCCCTACAATTTTAACATTTTTATTATATTTTCATATATCGATTGTATTTTATTGCTCTGATAATCTAATTCGACTATTTTGTTGGCTATAACCTACTGACAAAATAAAAATGAAGGTGTAGACTTTTTATCATTATTAATTTATTATTACTCTATGTTAACTAAAAGCGATCTTGCAGCCATTCAAAAGATGTTTGATTACTCAAGAAAAGAAACAAATGAGAGGTTTGGTAGTATGGATGAGAGGTTTGATAGTATGGATAAAAGATTTAGTAGTATAGATAAGAGGTTCGATAGTATTGATAAGAAATTCTATAGTATCGATGTGAGGTTTAACAGTATTGATAAAAGGTTTGAAAGCATGGACAAGAAATTTGAAAGTAAAATTGATAGTCTTTCAGATAAAGTTGAACGTCTTGCAATTAGTCAGGAAAAAAACACTGAAGATTTAATTGAACTTATTACAACTGGTTTTAATTCATACGAAAAAAGAATAGAACGTATAGAAGAAAAAGCGTTTAAAGCAAACTAATTTTTTATTTCTTTATTTTTTCATTTAAATTAACAGTTTCTTCGACTATATAGATAGGTCTATTTTTTGTTTCCTCAACAATCACTTGAATATATTTTCCAATAATACTGATTGCAAATAATAGAACTGACCCAATAAAGATTATTAAACTGTATAAAGAAAATCTTGCAATTAAAAATAGCGCAGATAATAAAGTTATTAATATTCCAAAATAGAACATCATATCTAATACTAAATAAGAAAAACCAAAAACGCCTCTTTCTGCATGTTTAAAATAATTAATAAAATTATATGAACTTTTACCTCTTTGTCTTTTTACTCTATCATAGTAAATATAGGCTGTTTTAAATCCTATCCAAGCGCGAAGACCACGGAAAAAACGATATCTTTCTGGTAAAGAATTTAAAGCATCAACTACTTTTCTATCAAGTAAGCCTACTCCCGAAGCATTAACCGGAACATTAATATTAGATATCTTTTTAAAGATAAAATAAAAAGCTTTTCTTAATAGACTTGTAAAAAAATCGTCTTCAGTTTTTTTATATATTCCTATAATAACTTCGTGTCCTTGTTCCCATTTTTTGATAAATTGAGGAATTAATTCTGGTGGATCTTGTAAATCTGCCGGTAAAGCAATGATAGCATCACCCGTCGCAAACTTGTAGCATGCGGCAGCTGAAGCTTCTGGACCAAAATTTCTTGATAAAAATACTCCTGAAATACGTTTATCTTTTTTTATTAATTTTCTAATAATGCTTTTTGTAAGATCGGTACTGCCGTTATCAACAATAATATATTCAAAATCATAAGAAAGTATTTTTTTCAAAAAATATTCTATTTTTTTGTACGTTGATTCAATATTCTCTTCTTCATTAAAACACGGAACTACAATCGAAATTTTTTTCTTCATATAATTAAAATGTCAAAACTTTATTTTTTAATTTTCTTTTTTTTATTTCTTTAGATATCTCATCCTTAAAACCGAAGGAAGAAATCAATACTGGATTATTATATTTAATTAATTCATCTGGTGATAATATATCGATTCCGTCTATCTTTTTTCCTATTAAATTTTTATTGCTATCTATAAATTTAAATATTTTATTTTTAATTTTTGTTGACTTTAATAACCTTTGAGTTAATGCTCCTACACCCCAAATAATAGTATTTTTTGGCATTAAATCAACAGTTTTTAAAATATTAATCATTTTTTCCTTTGATAACAAAATATACTGACTAACACTAGATTCCTCAATATCCTTTTTTCTCCATAGCGAAACGATGGCCTTGCCATCACTATCCATAAAAATATTATTACAGTTGTTCATTAACTGATAGAGAGAATGTTCCGTAAAAAAATTTATATGCTCGGTTGAAAATTCACCAAATGGTTCATTAAACTTTTTAAAAAACTGTCCTGCATCGGGTACGCAAACATAGATCTTTCCATTATTCTTCAACAAAGAATATGCTTTTATAATAGAATTTCTTATGTCAACTAAATGCTCTAATACGGCTGAAAATATTATTAAATCATATTTTTCTTTTGTTCTAAAATTATCCAAAGTTGACGTTATAATGTCAATATTATATTTTTCTTTTGCGATCCTTTTACACTCAGGAGCCGGTTCTACCCCCAATAAATTTTTATAACCTTTTTGTTTGATTAAATAAAGTAATTTTCCGATAGAGCAACCTACTTCCAGTATGTTGGCTTTTTTTGATATGTATTTTTTTAAAATATATTCAAAATTATCGAAAGTAAATATGTCATGCATTTCATGTTGTCTGGTACCTTCATATTTAGATTCATTCCTATAATATTCGTCATAATATTTTTGGGAAGGGGTGTTATTTACATAAACAAAGCCGCAAAAAGAACACGAAACAATTTTATGTTCAAAATGCTCAGCAAATTTTTGAATATGTAATAATTCACTTTTATCGTGCAAACAAATTGGGCAAAATCTTATTTTATTCATAAATATCAAGTAGCATAACAAATGGTATCAAATAAAAAATTTGTATAATGACGTAAATGGAATTTATAATTTTTTTTAATTTTATTTATTAAATATGGAATTTCCCACAAGTCTTCAATATTATGGTATACACAAATTGCTAGTTTTGGTTTGTATTTATTTATAGTTTTTTGTGCGCCAATCAATGCTTGTTTCTCAAATCCTTCGATATCCAATTTTATATACGTAAAAGCTACATCCTTCAAAAAATCAATCGGAAATATTTTTATAGTCGTTTTGCCTTTGCTTATGATCTTAGATTGAAGATTGCCTTCGTTTGTAAAATATAATTTTTCTTTAATTTTACCTAGTCCGATTTTATAACTGATTATGCGTCCGTCGGAAAGCCTATTTAAATATTTGTTTAACCGAATATAACTTTTGTCATCCGGTTCAAAAGCATAAATTTTTCTAAAAACATTTTCTGATTCCTTAACAAACATTCTAATAGTATCTCCGTCGTAGGCACCTCCGTCTAAAAATATTTCTTTTTGAGATAACTTTATAATTTTTTCATCAAAATATTCGGTTTTATCATCTTTAATCTTGTTAAAAATTGACTTATCGAAAGTTAATCTAAACTTGATTATTTCTGTGAATATTTTTTCTGATTTTGTATCTTTTAATAAGGAAAATGCGTATTTTATTTTTTTCTTATTTTTAAAGATCAAGTTAATATTATTCTTCCAAGTTAATAAATCAAAATGTTTATAATCTAATGTAAAAAAGAACATTGGATTAAATACATAACTAAATTCCATCTTTTTCAACTCATTAATTATCTCTTCATAATAAACTGATGTGACAACTATTTGTATATTTTTACCAAACTTCTTAATTATTTCTTTTTTATCAATAATCCTTAGACCCAATAGTTTTCTTCCAATTTTATTTTTATCATTATCAGATAAAGATAAAATTTGTGTTCCTTTATCTAAAAAGAATTTAATAAAGTAAGGAGATAGTTTGGCGGCGCCAAACAAAACAACTGGTTTTTTAAAATCAAATTTAGGGTTATTTTTCAGTATTAATTTTTTGTAGTAGCTTACCGGTTTTGATAATAAATCATCTAATTTTTTTTCCATATTGTTTTATACCATAAATACAATTCTCTAAGCGATTGATCAAAAGAAGCAAATTTGAATCTCTTCAACTCATTAATTAATCTTTGATTATCACAGGTATATTCATTATTTAATCCTTTATTTTTTATTTTGATTTTGGTTTTTCTGGCAGCAACCGCATTGATGTTTTTAGCAATAGTGATTAGGTCGATTTTTTTTCCCCGGCCGATATTATAAAATTTATGTTTTGCTTTATTATTGATAAAATAATCTACTATTTTTACAAAATCATCTATATAAACGTAATCAAAAAATACATTCTGATCCATGGTTATTGGCAATCCTTTTAGATTGTTCGTTATAGCATTAGAAATAAAACGATAACGGTAATCTTCATATTTTCCAAAAAGCCCAAATATTCTCAGACTAACTATATTATTTTCTTTTTCTATATATTTAGAGCAAATATATTTGAAAAAACCGTATTCATCTTTTGGAATCGTTTTGCCTAAATCGGTTTCCTTTACTTTTATAATTGGCTTGCTTTTATCATATTCTGCTCCCGACCCTAAGTGAATCATTTTTTTGTATTTATCTTTGTTTTGAAGTAGGTTAAAAAAAATTCTTAAGTTTCCTGACAGGGAAGAGTCAACGTGTTCTTCTTTTCGGCTCCCCCCGATGACAGCGCAATTGATAACAACATCTATTTTATTTTTTTTAAAAAAACGGTCGACGGCTTTTTCATCCAACAAATTCAGTTCCTTATGACCTGGAGTTAATAAATTATATTTTTTATTTAACTGCTCCATTAAATTCTTACCAATAAATCCCCCCGCTCCGGTAATAAAAATTGTTTTTTTTATTTTTCCCATAATGGAATAAACATATTGTTTTTTAATTCTTCTCTTGATAGGAAAGGAGCCATGTCTTCAAGCGGTCGGGAAACGAACGACCCATCTTTTAATTGCATGCTGGCTGACTTAGGCGAAAACTTCATTTCTGGGGAAACCATTACTTCACAAAAGACTGGACCTTCATATGATAGAACTTTTTTTATTATTTTATCCATGTTTTTGTGTTCGGTAATTTTTTCAGTATGAATTCCATAAGCCTTTGCCACCTTAATAAAGTCAGGACAACTTACTCCACTATCTTCGCTTGATGCCACATATCTTCCCTCGAATAAACCATTTTGCGTCAATCGTATTGATACATAACCTTTATTGTTATAAACAAATATTTTTAGGGGTAATCTATTATGAACTATCGTTTGGAACTCTTGAATATTTAATTGAATGCTTCCATCGCCTTCCAGACAGATAGTTCTACCCTTTTTATTGACAATACTTGCTCCTAAAGCGGCCGGTAGTCCATAACCCATCGCAGCGCATCCTGAATTATTTAATATCCTTAAACCCTGAGGAAAACGAATCGCCTGGTAAGTACATATTGCCGCTGTAGCATTCGACACTGCTACAATATCATTTTTGTTTAAATATTTGGATAAAGTATCAATAAAACAATAAGGGTTAACTTTTTTATCTTTCCAATATTCAGGCAAAACAACAGGGTATTTTTTTAACCAATATTTGGTTTTATCTATCCAATTTTGTATATAAAATTTGGTTTGATTACTTTTTAATTGACAAATCATTTCATTTATAAATTCTTTTGCATCAGAGTGTATTTTTTTATCAATTGAAAGAGTTGATTTATTCATTTCTTCTTTATCTATGTCAACCATTATCTTATATGCCCCTCTGGCAAAAGATTTAAAATTATATCCTATCATCCTTACATTTAATCTTGAACCAATTACCAGTAAAAGGTCTGAGTTTTGAACTGCAAAATTACCAGATCGTTGGCCAATTGTTCCAGGTCTACCGGCAAAATAAGGATTTGAGGAAGAAATAATATCAAAACCGGCAAAACCAGTTACAACCGGAGTCTTTAACAAAGAAATTAAATTTAAAAGTTCTTTTTGGGCCCCTGCCAATCTTACTCCATTTCCTACAAAAAGTAGGGGACGTTTTGCTTTTTTAATTTTTTCTATAACAAATTCCACTTCTTTTTTTAGTTCCTTTTTGCTAATGATTTCTTTTTCAATCTCTTTCTGACTAAAATGTTTTAATGAAGATTTTTGAATTTTTGCTCCCTGGATATCAAGCGGGATATTAATCCAAACCGGTCCCGGCCTACCATGAGTCGCTAAATACACAGCCTTTTCCAAGTGAAAGGATATTTCTTCTTCTTTAAAAACAGTCATAGCGTACTTTGTAACCGGTTTCACCATATCGATTATATTTACTTCTTGATCTCCTATCTGTCTTAATTTTGAATAGTCAGCTATTGTTTCCCTTTTTACCTGACCGGATATAAAAATTACCGGAATTGAATCCAGCCATGCACCTATTAATCCTGTTAAGGTGTTGGTACTTCCTGGACCAGTCGTCACTAAGCAGGCGCTTATTTTCTCGGTCACTCGCGAATAAGCTTCGGCGGCAATTGATGAAGATTGTTCATGATGATTACAAATAAATTTAATTTTTTTATTTTTCCCAATTGAATCAATCAAATGAATACATCCTCCTCCAGAGATAAGGAATATATTTTTAATACCAAGAGAGATTAAATAATCAATAACATAATCGGAGATTTTAACAACATCTTGTTGCATATATAAAATTAATAATGAAATTATACTATAATATCAGCATTTATTCATATTTATGTGGAAAAAATCTACAGATATATCTAAATTCATAAAAGAAATAAAAAATAAAGTCAAACTTTATGTTTTTGACTATGACGGAACAATATTTGATATCAAAGACAAAAATTTTGATCATAAAAAAGCCTTCCTATTAATTAAAAAAGTTTTGTTGAAAAATAATTCTTGTTTAATATTATCTGCCCGTTGTTCGTCATTTATTGACTTGCATATCGAAAATTTCAAAAAAATTTATAAGAATAATCAAAATATAAAACCGATGTTTATAGGAGGTGGCAATGGAAGTATCTTATATAAATATTCAAATAAAGGTTTCATAAAAATTTATGATAACGGTCTTACTTTTGAAGAAGCCAAAAAAATTATGAAATTAGGAAAAAAAATTTATGAAGACTTTGAAATATCAATAATAGATTTAAATGGATTAGGAATAAAAATTCATAAATCATTTTTGAAAAAAAGTTGGTTAAAATTAATTTCTAATAATTTTATTAAGGAAAATAAATTGTATAAAGGAATCTGTTTTTCAGAAGAAGCAAAAGTTGCCTTTGTTTTACCTAACAATATAAAAAGTCATAAAAGAATTATTAATCTACTCAGAAATAAAATTAGTCAAAATTTAAATAATAAATATTCGGTTGTAAAAGGTGATGATGTTTTTTTGCAAATTAGCCGTTCATCTAAAATCGATTCAAAACTTTATGCCTTAAAAATAATTATGAAAAATTTAAATTTGAAGAATGAACAGGTGGCTGTTTTCGGAAACATGCCCGAAGATAATGATAAAGGAATACTAATTGAATCAAAATTGCCATATACTTTTACCAACCAAAAATCAATTAAAAAAAATCCTCCATATCTTATCTCTTTTAAAAACCAATCACCCGTTCATACTATTCATACTATTATTAATCTTTGTCTCTCTTAAGTTTTAGCTTATTAAATTTAATCTATTGATAGTTTTAGCTATTATTTTGTATAATTATAGGATAAAAATTATGGGTCATCCGGAAAAACTAGTTAAAATAGAAAAACCTCAGATATCTCTGAAACCATCAATAATTATTTTTTGTGGACCCCCATTAACTGGTAAATCAACATTGGCAGAGTCTTTGACAAGAATAACGAATGTTTCATATAAAGATATTGATGCTGTAAGATTAGAGCAACATCCTTTACATGATCCTGATAAAATACTTGAGACAAATGTTGAACTTAAGCACACAGATATTGCTACCTCAGCTCTTTGTCATTGGGCTTTAAATACAGCGAGAAGAAAAAAGCCGGTAATAATCACAGCTACATTTTCAAGAGATAAAAGAAAAGAAATGATGAAAAAATTAATTAATGAAGCCAATCAATATGGAATACCTGTAGCAGTGTTTAGATTAGTTATGGATGACCCGCCAATCGCAGAAAGAAGAATTAAGAAGAGAAAAATTCATGGAAATCTATCCAATATTAAAACACAAGAGTTATGGCAATGGGCTCAAACACTCTTCACAACTTTTCCGGCCGACTTTCCTGTTCCTGTTCATTTAATTAATAGTGCTCGTCCTGTACATAAGTCTATTAGAGAGATTTTACGAATATTATCAAAAGAAAATTTTGTTCCATCATCTCTTCAAAATCTTATCGTTCCTCTTGTTACTCCGTTCAAGCTAAATGATATTAGCGCTCCTATGGTTGATAGAGAAAGTTTAACTAAGCTTATAAATCATATCATAACAGGGATAAGAAAAAACGATTCCGTCGGTGGTGGAATTTTTATCTTGGGAACAGCTGGTGAATTTCGTGAGTTAACAATAAAACAAAAAACAGAAGTGATCAAAACTGCTTCCCAAGCAATTGTTGGTCGTTTGCCTCTTTTAGTTGGAGTTTCCAGTGACAGTTTACAAGAAACAGAGCAATTATCAAAAATCGCTAAAGAATATAACGCTTCTGCCTTAGTGATTACTCCTTATCATGGAGATGGAGACCCTTGGCAAAAAATTGAATTAGTAGCTAAAACCGGCATGCCTTTTTTAATCTATAATAACCCTCCTATTCATACCGGAGAATGGAAAAATCAAGATATTTCTCTAGATTTAATTATCAAAGTTATGGAAAAATATCCTGATAATTTTATTGGTATCAAAGATAGTTCAAAAAATGAAGGCCGATCACATCAAGTAATGACTGTCCCAAATTTACCAGTCTTTCATGGCAGTATAACAACCGCTGTCAAAGAATGGGGAATAGCTAAAGGAGGGGTTTTTGCCCCTGGAAATATCTATCCTGGTGAGTTATCACAAGCGGTTCAACAGCTTCACATATATCCTAATGATCAAAGTGCCTTACAAACAATCTCAGATCTCCGACAGAATCTTGGGAATGCTCAAGAAATAAAAAATAAACTTTATGCTATGGGTATAATTTCCTCTGCGATGATTCTTACTCCTCAAATAAAATAATTCTTTTATATAGACTTGACTTTCATTTAGCTCTGTGTTAAAAATAACCTGTTTAATTTATTAAGTTCATATATGAATAATAAAATTGTTTTTGATGATTTATTTGTTCTTGAATTAGCTAATAATCATTGGGGAGATATTAATAGGGGGTTAAAAATAATCAGTGATTTTTCCAAAATAGTTCGGTTTAATAGTGTCCGGGCAGCTATAAAACTTCAGTTTAGAGATGTTAGTAATTTTATTCATAAAAATTATAGAAATAGAACTGATGTGAGATACATAAAAAAAACATTAGCCACTCAACTATCAGATGGTGATTATGAAATATTAGTCAATGCTATTAAGAAAAATGGTTGTATTCCTATGGCCACCCCTTTTGATGAAAGATCGGTTGATTTATGTACGGAATTGGGAATTGAAATTATTAAACTGGCTAGTTCTGACATTAATGATTGGGTTTTAATCGAAAAAATTGCCACCACCAAAAAACCGGTCATTGCTTCAACTGGGGGATCTTCTTTAAAAGACATGGATGATTTAGTTAAATTTTTTGAAAATAGAAATATTCCCTTAGCACTTAATCATTGCGTGTCATTATATCCTTCTGAAGATAGCGAATTAGAATTAAATCAGATTGACTTTCTAAAAAACCGCTACCCAGGTCATGTGATTGGCTTTTCTTCTCATGAATATCACGATTGGTCTTCATCAATGTTAATCGCTTATGCTAAAGGAGCTCGTACTTTTGAAAGACATATTGATATTAAAACTCCGGACAAAGAAGTATCTTCTTATTGTTCGCTACCAGAACAAATAGATGTTTGGTTTAAAGCATTTAATAAAGCTCGAGAAATGTGCGGAAGCTCAGGTAATAATAAAAGAGTGCCTCCAAAAAAAGAAATTGCTTATTTAGACCAACTTATTAGAGGTGTTTACGTAAAAAAAAATTTACCTGTTAATCATAAGTTAAGGGATGAAGATGTATATTTGGCTGTACCTCTTTTGAAAGGTCAGATTTCATGTCGAGAACTGATGGATGGGGAATTACTTATCAAGTCTGTTAAACAAGATGAACCAATTTTTATAGATATGATTGATAGTCCTTATGCCTATAATGAAGACCTCAAAAAATCAATATATCAAAGAGGGATTGATATGACGCCCACTAAAACAATAAATGAAGTAAAAAAGAAAAAAAGCAAATAGTTTTTATGTCACTTTATACCACTCAAATATTTTCTTCGCTGTTGATGTAATATTTTCTTTTGGTTGCCAGCCAAGCGTTTTATTTATCTTTGAATAATCAAGAGATTGATAGGGGATTTCGTTTTTGGCGGTATTTAAAATTTTAAAGTCAACTTTCTTATTTAAAACTTTTTCAACTTGTTTAATCACGTCAAGAACGGTCAAGGTTTCATCCGATCCGAAATTAAAAACTTCTCCTTTAACTTTTTCAATATTTTCAGCTAATAATAAATAACCGTTAACTACATCTTTAACATAAAGATAGTCGCGAACATACTTGCCATCACTTCTAATTCTTAATTCTGAATTCTTAATTATAGATTCCATGATTCCCGGGATAATCCTCGAAAAATTCAAATCGCCTT
This sequence comes from uncultured Gammaproteobacteria bacterium, assembly GCA_964543535.1. Classification (GTDB taxonomy): domain Bacteria; phylum Patescibacteriota; class Microgenomatia; order UBA1406; family GWC2-37-13; genus GWC2-37-13. The sequence goes on from CAZIYS010000001.1 coordinate 153,698, forward strand.
CGCCGTAAATATTCCCAAACCGGGTAACCACAACGGGAATTTTATAGGTTTTATAATAAGTTGTACTGATCAAATCGGTAACCGACTTTGAAGTGTCATAAGGATGATCGCCGGATAGGGGAGAAGACTCGAGGTATTTTGCCACCTTCAACTTTCCATACGCCTTGTCAGATGAAGCAACAACAAGCCCTTTTATCTGTGGATTAATTCTCGTTGCCTCAAGAATGTTTATCGTACTCAAAATATTGTTATCCAAAGTGTGTTTTGGATTTTTATAAGCGTCTTCAACCAAAGCTTGAGCGGCCAGATGAAAAATAAATTCAATTTTATATTTCTTGATCAAAATCAAAAGTTTTTTATAATCGCAGATGTCAAGATTTATGACTTTGGATTTTTTATGAAGATTTTCCGTGAATAGATAAGATCGTTTATCAAGATTTATATCGACGATAAAAACATTGGTTTTCAGTTTAATCAATTCTTCAACTAAATGAGAGCCAACAAACCCAGCCCCGCCTGTTACCAATATGTTTTTATTTTTTAAGTTAAACATAATTTTAAAATAGTTCGCAAAAGCGGGACGCTTAATTTTTTTCGACTTGGGAGTCCCCGAAAAGGGGAGGGTTCCCACGGAGAAATAAAATTTAGTGTCACGCTTTAAATTACCGCCAAATTTTCCACGGCACCTTCCCACTCTTCCAAATCTTATTCAACTCTTCATATTCCTTATTAGTATCAACGGCAAACCAGAAACCTCCATGCTTATATAAAGATAGCTGGTTTATACTCGATAATCTTTTTAAAGCCGCATGTTCTAACTCTCCAGGGCGTTGGTATTCAAAATATCTTTTATCAAAGATCATATATCCGCCATTAACCCAATCTTGAAGAATAGGTTTTTCAGAAAAATCTTTCACCAGATTGTTATTATCAATTTTCACCGCGCCGAATTTAAATTTGGGATGAATCCCGGTCAGAGTACCGATTGTTTTTTGTTTTTTATGAAATTTTACTAATGTGTCAATATTGACGTCAGAAACTCCGTCACCGTAAGTAACCATGAAATACTTATCATTTTTTGGGATATACTTTTGACAACGCAAGATACGCTCACCAGGCAAAGTTTCAAGTCCAGTATCAACGAATGTTATTTTAAAATTATCAATTTCCTGACGGTCTTCAAGATAAAATTTTGTTTTATGATGACGGGTTTCCAAAGTAAAGTCCGAAGTAAAGGCTTTTTGATTTAGAAAATAATCTTTGATGTAATCGGCTTTATAACCAAGGGCAAGAATAAATTCATTGTAACCGTATGAAGCGTAGATTTTCATTATATGCCAAAGAATTGGATGATTGCCAATATTAATCATTGGCTTCGGCTTGTATTCCGTTTCTTCTTTGAGCCTGGTTCCAACTCCGCCGCATAATATAATTACTTTCATGACTACATTTTACTATATTATTAATTAATTTATTTAACGAGTTATTTATTTAGCGAGTTAAAATAAACTCGCAAAACTCGCTAAACTCTCAAAATAAATAATAGTTTTCCAATGTTTTATAATATCTTCATGTCCAAGTTTTCACTATCCAAATTTATCTTGTATATTTTAATCCCTCTCCAACTTTTAATCTTCGCGTTCTTAGTTCCTCCTTTTCAAAAACCCGATGAACAGCCACATTTTGAAAAATCCCTATTAATCAGTAAAGGATATTTATTCTGTCAAAAAAAATTTAATAACACTGTTAAGCTCGAAAAAAAATACATCGATTTTATTAAAAGCCCTTATCTTGATCTGCTTACTCATGGGGGATCATCAAAACTTCCCGTGCCAATGTTTTTAAGGGATTTATTTTCTAATAATCAATCAGATAAAAAAATTGATTTTAATATCGACCATCTTTGCAGTTTTCCCCTTGTCTCTTATCTACCACAAGCCATAACGCTAAGGATCCTATCAATAATAAACATAAATTCTATCCAGTCAATATATTTTGTCCGATTAATAATGAGTATCCTCGGCTATTTTTGGTTTTTATATTTATACCGAAAAATTGCTGATAATTATAAATTGATACTTCTTTTCACTTTTGCCCTGCCTATGACCTTACACCAGATTTCCTCATTTAGTTATGACGCGATTCACATTATGTTGGCATTGACTTTTTTTGTCTTGATAATGAATTACCGTTTAAAAAAGAAAGTTGATTTTTGGCAGTATTTCAAATTATTTTTCGTGTTATTTTTGTTTTTATCGAGTAAAAAAATCGGCTATGAAATATTTTTCTTATTTCTTTTTTTGATCCCCTTTGAAATAAAGCCGATGATGATATCGAGTTTAATATTTATCCCTTTTTATTTTTTATCGAAGTTGACCGGATCTTACGATTTACAAGGTTTATTATCTAATCAAGTAATTAATCCAATACATCAGCTAAATTTTTTGTTATCTAATCCAATAAATATTATTACAGTCATAACAATTACCACAATTCATCGTCTGAGTTTTTATTTGCAAAGCCTGATTGGAATTTTTGGTTGGCTTGAATATGGATTGGATCCTTTGAGTTATTTATTATACGGATTATTTTTTGTTTATTTATTGATGAATATTAATTTACCAAAGAGATATGTGCTGAGCAAAAAGAAAAGTTTTTTACTTTTTGGCGTTCTGTTAATTTCCTATATTTATATAGTTCTTCTGGCTTATGTTTTTAATACAGTTCCGGGAACACTAATAGCCCATGGAGTTCAGGGAAGATATTTTATTCCTTTTTTGCCTTTTATAATTCTACTTATTGTCCAGATAAAAGATAGTGTAATCTTTCAAAAGATTCTTTATTTTTTAATAATTCTTTTTCTTATATTTTCAACTTTCTATAGTGTTTACAGTAGATATTATTAAAGATTTAGGTCCGTTTTCATGGTAAAATTATAACATCTGATATGAATAAAAAGAAATTGTTTGTGTTTTTATTTGTAATTGCAATTTTTGTTGTTTCCTTGCTCTTTCGACTGCGTGGGCTTATCTCCATTAATCCGCCTTTTTGGGTTGATGAAATATTTACTACCAGTCAAGCTAATCTTGTCTTAAAATACGGATTAAATGTTTTTAACAATTCCAAGATTTACTTCGAATATCATAATATCTCTTCTCATTTTTTAGTGGCTTTATTTTTTAAAATATTCGGGCAACAGGAATGGGTAGCCAGACTACCATTTGTCATTATTGGTTCAATGGTGCCTGTAGCTGCTTTTGTTTTCAGCCGTTTTATTTTTAATTTACCAACCAGTATTATTTCTTCTCTTTTGATTAGTTTTTCCTATTTAGAAATTGTCTGGTCAAGGCAGGCTAGAGGATACGTGCTACAACAGTTATTAGTATTGGCCGCTTTTTATCTTTATTTTAAAATAATTAGTTACAAAAAAAATTCTGTCTGGCGATATTTATTACTCGCTTTTGTTTTGATACTGGGAGTGTTAACCCACACAATGTTTTATTTAGTAATCGCTTCTTTGTTAATTCACTATCTTATTTTTAATTTCCCAAATAAAATAAATTTGTTTTTAAAATCTTATTATTTTTATATTTTTCTTATTGCAGGAATCGTATTTGTATACTTAAGCGGAATCGTCAATACTTTATTGTATTTTTATAACAGCAAAACTTTCTTTACCAACAATCTCTGGTACTACCATTCATTTTTATGGAGAGAGTACGGTCTAATTTTATTTTTAGCAATAATCGGACTTTTAATTGGTTTCAAAAATAAATTTAAAGAAACTTCCCTTATTTTTATTTATTTGATTATTCATTTATTTTTTTTATCTTTCATTTTCAAACCTTATGTATCACGCTATTTACTGCCAATATTTCCGCTTCTTTTTATTTTTGCCGGTTATGCTTTAACCAATATTCAAAAACTCTTTTATGACCGTCATCATATTGTGATTGCTTTTCTTATTGGTCTGTTTTTTATCGCTAACGGATATAAATTTGTTAATAAACCAAAACAATATTATTCTGTTAATCATGATTTTCGTGAAATTGCCAATATTGACTATAATGAAGTCTATAGTTTAATCAGGAAAAAAATTACAAATAAAAAATTACCTGTTGCCATAATAGAAACATTGCCCGATCGAGCCCAGTGGTATTTGGGATATGATTATGAACCGCTATATTTATTTCGCTGGACTGATGAGGAAGGCTTGGTTAACGGTCTTCAAAAAAAGACAGCCTTTTTTTATAATGACGCTGGAGAAAAAACAGTTGCTCCTAATTCTTCTTTGAGAATCATTGGTAATCTCTCAGATTTTAAAAAGGCCATCAATAAATATGATAAAGGATTTATTTTTATTGATGATTCGTCTCTTCCTCAAGATGTCATTAAATATGCCAAAAGCAATCTAAAAAAAGAATTATATCTTGATCATTATTATCTTGATGACAATCCTTATTCCATCTGGCCGGCCACTTTATATAGTTGGGGAATCAATTAACTTTATGAACTTTGTATCAATTATTATCGTTCATTGGAATACACCGGAACTATTAAAAAAACTGCTAATTCTCCTGAAACCTGAGCAAAATCTGGAAATAATTGTTGTTGATAATAAATCGGAAAAATCAGTTGATTGGGTAAAAAAAGATTTTCCAAATATTACTTTAATAAAAAATTCTGCAAATCTTGGCTATGCCGGCGGTTGTAATTCTGGGGCTAAAGAAGCCAAGGGCAATTGGCTGTTATTTCTTAATCCTGACGTATTGATAACTAATAAGCAAATATTGGCGATGGCTGATCAAATGGAAAAAAATAATTTTGATGCCGCGTCGTGTGAACCCGGGTCAAACAATTACCAAAAACCACTCCCGTCTTGGTTTTCCCTTTTAATTGAATTCACCCCGCTAAACAAACTTTATAACTTTAAGAACTTTATAACTTTAAGAACTCTTTTTGGCGGTTGTCTGTTGATAAAAAACAAAGTACTGAAACAATTAGGCGGTTGGGATGAGCGATTTTTTCTTTGGTTTGAGGACAGTGATTTAACCAGAAGATTATATGATAATAATTATAGAGTCGGTTGGTTAAATATTAAAGTAAATCATATTGGAGGCGCATCTTTTAAAAAACTGGGTGATAAAAATAAACGGAAAATATTTTTTACTTCAATGGATTTATATGCAAAGAAACATTTTTCCATTGTTGGAAGATTAATTGTTTTTTTACTAAAAATTAAATATTTATTATGAAAATTGGTATTGATATCACTATGCTTATTTACACCGGTTCAGGAGTTGCCAACTATACTTATAATCTGGTTAAAAATCTGCTTCAATACGATAAAGAGAATGAATACCGGCTTTTTTATTCATCGTTTCATAAACAAAAAAATGCCGATTATCTAAAAGAGTTTGAGAAACTCGGAGCAAAAATATATCACTATCGTTTTCCTTTTAAATTCCTCCAGTTTTGCTGGGAAAAACTAAATATCATGCCGGTTGAATGGCTTATTGGAAAAATGGATGTGTTTTATTTTTCAGATTTTTTAAGACCACCACTTTTATCCGGAACAAAAGGTATAACTACAGTTCATGATTTGGTTTGGACAATCTACCCTCAATTTCATGAACAGGGAATTATTGACGCTCACGCAATTAAATTGGAAAAAACAATTAAGTATCAAGATATTATTCTTGTTGACTCTCAGAGCACAAAAAATGATCTAATAAAATATTATCCCAAAGTAGATAAAAAAAGAATTTACGTTATTTATCCCGGAATCGGAGAAGAATTTAGACCAATTAATGACAAAGAAAAAACAAAAAAAATTATTATAAAATATTTAAATAACCAATCACCAAATTCCAAGTATTCCAAACAAACACCAATAACCAATCACCAAATTCCAAAGTACATTCTTTATGTGGGAGTGATTGAACCAAGAAAAAATCTGACCTTAGCGATTGAGGTTTTTAATGAGCTAATAAAAAATAATAAATTTTTTGATTTTAATTTCATTATTGCCGGCCAAGCCGGTTGGAAAAATGAAGATGTTTTTCAATCGATTAAACGATTAAAATTAGAGAATAAAGTTAAATTTATCGGATACGTTGCGGACGAAGATTTGCCGTATCTATATAGTGCCGCCAGTCTGACCGTCTATTTATCTGCTTATGAGGGATTTGGTCTTCCGCCGCTGGAGTCATTAGCTTGCGGCACCAAAGCAATTGCCGGAGATAATTCCAGCTTGAAAGAAACAATTGATCCGGAGTTCTTGGTCGACGTCAATGACAAAAACAAAATTCTGGAAAAAATGAAGTATTTGCTGGAAAATAAAATCGAGATTAATTCTAAAGAGATTCAAGATAGATTTAATTGGCAAGAAGCTGCAAAGAAGTTCCTAAAGATAATCTCCACAAATAACCAATAACCAAATCGCAAGAAACAAACAATATTCAATATTCAATTACCAATTAACCAAACTGTTTGAATATTGGTAATTAGTCATTGTTTGGAGTACTTGGTTATTGTATCTTGGTTATTTTTTACTATATCTCTTCAAATCCGCATCCATCATCATTTTAACCAACTCTTCAAATGATATTTTTGGTTCCCAATTAAGAATGTCTCGAGCTTTATCACCTTTTGCTTTTAAAGTTGGCACTTCAGCCGGTCGTTTGAACTGGGGATCAATGACTACATATTTTTTCCAATCTGATATTTTAGCGTATTTAAAAGCTAATTCAACAAATTCACGAACACTATGACTTTCACCGGTTCCAATAACAAAATCATTGGGTTTTTTTTCCTGCATCATCAGATACATCGCCTCAACATAATCACCGGCAAAACCCCAGTCGCGCTTGGCATCAAGATTTCCTAAACGTAATTCTTTAGCTAAACCCATCTTTATTTTGGCTATCCCATCGGTGATTTTTCTGGTCACAAATTGCTTGCCTCGAATAGGAGATTCATGATTGAAAAGAATTCCATTACAGGTAAAAAGACCGTATGACTCCCGGTAATTAACCGTCATCCAATAAGCATAGACTTTGGAGACACCATAAGGAGAACGGGGGTGAAAAGGCGTTTTTTCATCCTGATAACCATTGGTGTGTTGCAGACCAAACATCTCGCTCGTTGAGGCTTGATAAAATTTGGTCGTCGGTGAAAAAAATTTAATGGCGTTCAAAAGATATAGAGGACCTAAAGAATTAACCTCTGTCGTCAATTTCGCCTGTTCAAAAGAAGATTTAACAAATGATTGAGCGGCCAGATTATAAACTTCATCAGGATGTAGGGTACGAATCAAATTTAACAAGGATGCTTCATCGTTCATATCACCCTCAACAAAATCAACATCATTTGTCACTCCAACATAGTCAGGATTAGAAAAATTTGGATTAGAATAACGTCTGATCAATCCATAGACTTTATAACCTTTTTCAAGTAAAAACTTAGCTAAATAAGGTCCGTCCTGACCTAAAATACCGGTCACTAGTGCTGTTTTTGCCATATTAGGATAAATTATAACAGATTTTTTTAATTTCAATTATAATTGTAAGATGATTCAAAGAATTCTTAACTTTATCAAGAAACCTACCAGCCGAGATATTATCATCAACACGATAGGAAATTATCTTAATGTAGTTTTTATTGCTTTTTTTGCTTTCATACTATTTCGCATTATTAGTCCGACTCAATACGGAGTTTTCAGTGTTTTAATGGGCATTGCTTATGTTTTGGCTAATGTCCTTGATTTTGGTACAACCGCGACTATTTATTCTTATCTTCCACCGTTAATTGAAAGGAGTAAAAAGAATACTTATGTTTTTATTAAAACTATTTTTGTTTATCAAACCTTATTTTCATTGATTATCATTGCCGTTCTTTTTGTTACCTTTCCTTTTCTTGATAAAGTATTTTTTAAAACCAATGCCCCGAAATGGGAATTGTATGTGACTATAATCTCGGTTTTGTTTTTTATCTGGAATAATTTTTTTATTAACATCCTTTATGCGTCAAAGAAATTTTTGAAAGCTAATTTATATTCTTTAATCGCCAACGTTGTTAAGGCAGTCGTTATCATCGGATTTGCCTTAGCTGGTCGATTATATGTAGGAACGGTTATCTTTGTTTTTGGTATTGTTGGCCCGTTGGTTTTTTTTATCTTAATTCTTTACGAAAAAAGAGAGCGATTGGATTTTTTTATGAAATCTAAGATAAATAAAAGACACTTTCGCTTTAAATATACTTTAACTTTTTTTATCGCCACCCAATTTTTTAATTTGGCGTCCCGAATGGATCTTTTTCTCCTTTCTTTTTTCTTTCCCGGATCAGCTCAAATCGGCTATTATGGTTCAGCTCAAAAAATTATCTTCTTGACGGTCACCATGGCTATTGTCAGCATCACTCAAGTTCTATCTCCTCAATTCTCTCATCTAAAAACTACGGATGATGTTCGTCATCAGGTAAAAACTGGTTTTTATTATTTAATAATGCCCGCCGGAATTTTTATATTGCTCTTTTTAACTCCGGATATTATTTTTAAATTATTTTTTACCGAAAAATACATTAAAGCAGCCGCAATTACCAGAGCACTAAGTATTCCGTATTTAATCAGTATTCTCGGCAATATACCAAACCTCTTTGTTCTTTATACTATTAAAAAGCCTGTTTATATCTTATGGACCAATATTGCTTTTCTGGCAGTTGTTTCTATTGGCTATTTTTTACTGATTCCCCGTCTTGGAGTCATGGCTCCTGTGTATATTCTAACCTTAGGTTTTATTGTTGGTACAAGCATTACTACGATTGCCTCAATTTACGAATATAAAAAGTTACCTTCTTCTCCAGATCTCAAAAGATAGTTCGCGAAAGTTCTTTACTTCTTTTTGTTGATATCCGTTTTTACTTAAACTTTTTTTATAATCATATCCATAAATATCAGCCGTGTAGGGAATAACAATAATTTCTTGTTTTAATTCGTTAACCCGTAAACTCGTTAAATCGTTAACTTCCAAACTATCTGAATAATAGTTAACCGGATCACTTGACGCCGTAATCATATAGACCGGCTTATCCTTCAATAAATTTTTAACTAAACTTTTCCAATCCTCCCGGTGAAATGCCGGATTTAAAAGATAAAGCAAAGAAAAAATCGTGAAACCAATTACTTCGATGTATCGATACATCGAACTATTGTTAGCTGAACCCAATATTATGGCCATTATTGGAATCAAAAATAGAAATCGAAAATACTGTAACATAGGAACGAAGAATGAAACGCCAAAACCAAGCATTAATGGAAAAATAAGCAAATAATAAAATAAATAAATATTTTTAAATTTTGATTTGTCGTTTTGATATTTGATATTTGATATTTGATATAAAATAAACCCCGTCCAAATTCCAGCGACTACCCAATACAGCCACTTTGGATAAAAACTGATTCTGCCAATAGAAAACTTTATTGGAATTAAAAGTAGATTTTTAATATTTGCTTTTCCCAAAACTAATGACCAATTAGTGACATTGCTCAAAGCAATTCTTGAATGAAGAAACTGTTGATAAAGCAGGGAACTGATTAAAACAAAAGAAACAAGGAACAAAAAACAAGAAACAAAAAACATCTTATATTGTTTTTTATAAAGTAAATAAATAAATATTGTAGCGATTAAAAATATTGAACCATAGAAACTAAAGAAAGCCGCTGTAAAAAAAATATTCATCAATAATAAACTTTTGAATTTTGAATTGTATTTTTGACTTTTGACTTCTAACTTTTGACTTTTCAAAAAGTAATAAAGCCCTCCCGTTAAAAATAATGTTACCATCATACACATTCTCGCTTCTTGTGAGTAATAAACAATTAGCGGGTTAAAAAGAAAAAACGCGGCTGACCAAATTCCACCAATCAAATAAATGACATAGCCCGTCAATAAACTAAACAAAACCGATGGCATTCGTAAAGCAATTTCCGAATAACCAAACAAATTCGTCCACAATTTCATAAATAGATAATAAAGCGGTGGATGAAAATCGGTCGGTGAGAATTTACTGACTATCTGTGTAATTCCATAGTTCCTGACTACATTAGCGGTTACTGCTTCATCCAACCAAAGCGACTGATTGAGAGCGATTAGACGAATAAGAAATGCCGCTAAAAAAATAAGAAGAATTTTTTTATTTAACATTATTTTAGCTTGTCAGGACAACCTAAAGAGCGGGATACGGGAGTCGAACCCGTCCCCTCTGCTTGGAAAGCAGATATTCTACCGATGAACTAATCCCGCTATAACTAATATTATACCAATTATTTTTCCCATCCATTAGGGTGACTTTTATACCAAACAAGCAGTGACTTAACCGAGTCTTCAATCGTTCTTTTTGGCTGCCAATTTAATATTTCGTTTGCCAGTTTTATATCAGCGATTTTTTTGGCATCATCACCTTGTCTTGTATTGGCTTTTTCAATTGGGATTTCTATACCGGTTAATTTTTTAACCTGATCAACCACCTCAAGAACTGAATTTCCGGTCCCTGTCCCAAGATTTACAATTTCACTTTTTTTATTTGAAATCAGATATTCCAAAGCTTTTAAATGAGCCTCGTTCAAGTCAACCACATCGATATAATCTCTAATAGGAGTTTTATCAGGAGTATCTACTTCAGGGCAGGTGAGAAAAAATTTTTCGATATCTAAAGCAGCTCGGACAGCATTTTGAACCAATAAAGTCGAAGGCTTTTTCGAATCACCGATTAATCCGTCGTCAGTGGCGCCGCAAACATTAAAATATCGAAGGATCATGTAATTAAATTTTTTTAGTTTTCCATACCATTGAATAACTTCTTCAGCCATTTTTTTGGAAGCACCATAAGGAGTCGTTGGATTAAGCGGATGTTTTTCGTCAATTGGATAATATTCTGCCTCGCCGTAAACCGCACAGGTGGATGAAAAAACAATGTTTTTGATGTTAAATTTATCCATTGACGCCAAGAGATTTGCTGTAACCACAACATTATTTAAAAAATATTTCCCAGGATTTTTCATTGACTCATCAACCAAGCAAGACGCAGCATAATGAACAACGGCTGAAATATCCGGCTCTCTTTTAAAAATAGGGGAAAGGTCCTGAGCTAAATCTATTTCATAGAAATTGAATGTATTGGGGTACTTATTTTTTAAAAATTCCAACGGTTCTTTATATCCTGTTTGAAAATTATCTATCCCTACGACCTGATAGCCTGACTTTAAAAATAAATCAGTTGCAACTGAGCCGATGTAGCCACCAGCACCGGTAATCAGGATTTTGGACATACTCAATTATAATGATTAAATAAACAAATAATCAAATAAGAAAATAAATGATTTAATGCATTGATTTTGTCATCCCCTCGTAGGAGGGGATCCAGTCTATCAATTTCATTTTAAAATAGTGATTTTAGACTGGATTCCCGTCTTCACGGGAATGACACACATAATATTTTTTTAGTATTTGATTATTTAGACATTTTTCTTAGTTTGTGCCATGGGTGCCAGTGTATTCTTCTTTCTGCCCAATATATCCCTCCAAAAACGAACAATGTTCCAATCAAATAAAACCAACTGGGAAACTCTCCTAAAAGCGGGATAGCAATCAAGACTGCAATAACCGGGTCGATATAGGCAAAAATACCAACCTCTTGCGCTGGTAATTTTGAAATACCATAGTAGTAGCAAAAATAAGCAATTGCTGAAGAAAAAAATACGCCAAAAATTATTCCCGTCCACCCGGCAATATTAAGCTGACTAAAATCCCAAATTTTTAATTCATTTATAGCTAATGGTAAAAAAGTTAAACTGGCAAAAAGAAAAGAAATAGTTGACACAATATAAGGATTAATTTTTTTTAGAATATCCTTGCTAAGAATAGTCTGAAATACCATTCCTAAAGTTGCTATAAGAATAAAAAGATTACCTACGATTTCACCCAAAAGAATTTTTTTTCCATTAAATAGTACTGGTGAAAAAATAATTATTAAAACTCCTACTAAAGCAATCATCATACCAGTCAATACTTTTAACTTGGGTTTTTCCTTAAGAAATAATACCGAAAAAAGGTAAATAAAAACTGGACCTGAAGAAGCGATTACCGGAACATTTATACTCTCGGTTTTTTGCAATCCCAAAAAGAAAAAAGAAATATTAATGGTTATTCCAAAAAATCCAATCCAAAGAATTCTCACCAATTCCTGCCAGTTAATTTTTTGCCAATGCTTTAAAGCCAAAGGAACAAAAATTAAACCGGCAAAGAAAAACCTGATAAACGCCAGAGTAAAAGGAGGAATGTTTTGCAGGGCAAATTTAAAGATAGGGGAGGCCGCTCCCCAGATGAGGTTGGTGATGATAAGGGCTAAAATTGGATTCATAGTTGTTTTAGTTATTTAGTTAACGGGTTAAAAAGTTAACGAGTTAGAAAAAAACAAACCCGTTAACACATTAACTCTTTAACTGGATAACCAATTAACTCTTTCTTTTGTTAAGATAGACTATCAGCTCTCCAATTATCCCTGTCATAATTATCTGTATTCCAACAATAATTAAAAGTAAACCCAGCCAAAGAAGTGGTCGAGTTACTAACAAAACTCCGAAAAATAATCTTTCAATCGTTAGATAAAGAGAGATCAGGAAACCAATCAAGAATATAACCCCTCCAATTATTCCAAAAAAATGAAGTGGTTTTTCCGCAAATTTATAAAGAAAATAGGCAGTTAAAGTATCTAAAATTCCAATAAATATTTTTGATTTGCCAAATTTAGTTTTCCCAAATTTCCTCAAATTATTAGTAACCGGAACTTCGGCAACTTTATATCCGTTTAAATAGGCCGCCAGCGGGAAAAAACGGAAATTATTTCCATAAAAAGAAAATCCCGAAAGCGTTTCTTTCTTAAAAGCTTTAAAACCGCAGTTAATATCTGTAAAAGGGGAGTGGAGAAAAGTTTTTAAAAACCATGAGGCAATTTTTGAATAAATTTTTACCAAACTATTTTCCTGTCTGTTAATTCTTATTCCATTAACAAAATCATAGCCTTCATTAATTTTTTTAAGGAATTTTGAAATATCCTTCGGATCATCTTGCAAATCCGCATCCATAAAAACAATTTTATCTCCGCTCGAGTTTTCAATCCCAGTCTTCAAAGCCGATCCCTTTCCTAATCGCTTTCTATGTTTTACTAATATTATATTTGATATTTGATATTTGATATTTGATATTTCTTCTGATCCATCATCCACTAAAACAATCTCCCACTTTTCCTTAACACTTTTTAATGTATCAATTAATTGATTAATTAAAACAGGGAGACTTTCTTTTTCGTTGTAAAAGGGAATAATAACTGAAATCATATTTTTTTGTAGACTTCGATGTCCTGACCGTCAGAAAAAATTAATTTAAAATCTAAATTTTTTATTAATTCTTGATAAAATTTTACCGGTAATATTTCTTTATTAATATTTCCTATTTCCGGTTTATTTATGATAACATAGTCGGCTAAAGTATACTTATTCACTTCATTTTTTAAAATATCTTTTTCCGTTAATCCCATTTCACTAAAAGCCGTGTCATATAAAAAATTATAATAATATTTTCTATTGGTAAAAAAAGGGGCTAGTTTTGGCGTTGTTGACACTTTAATATTTTCATCCTTCAAATTATTCTGCCAAATTTTGATTGAATTATTTTTAATAGAATCTATTTCTTGATAAGAAATCGGCTGTTTGACGAAATAGGGGACAGGATTATATTTGTAAATTGATATTAAGTTTAGAAAAATAAAAATCGCGAAGAATATAATTTGTAACTTTTTATTTTTAACTATATTTAAAAAGTTTTTATATCCTAAAATAAGCGAATAAAAAATAAAAGCTACGATAACCGAGTTATAATGGAAAAAAATTGACCGCATATTATTATTACTACTTGATATATTGATTGCCCATTCCGGCAGACTGATTGCCAAAGTCAAAGGAGAAAAGATGCTATAGAAATTTGGCAAAATCAAAAGCTTAACATAAGAAAATCCATCAACAAAAATCGTTGTTAGTCTGGATTTTATATCAAAAAAATATTTAGTGGCAAAATGTTCTGTTCCACGAAAATAGGGGATAATAAAATATATCGTACTAATAAAAAAAATTAATCCAAAAATAGAAGTAGCAATTCCTATTTTTTTTTGCTTTTTTACAAAAATTAAATATAAACCCAAAAATATAACTACTAATCCAACATGCTCTTTAGTTAATAAGGCTAAAAAAATAAAAAGAAAATAGAATTTATTTTTATTAACTAAATTAAAATATAAAGCAAAAAGAAAAAAAGTAGTTGACAATGCTACCGCATGAAAATCAAATATGCTGACTCGCTGAATAGGAAAATACAATAAATAAAACAAGGAAAAAACAAGACTAATTAAATTTTTATTTAGTACTTGCTTACTAATTAAAAATACTGTCAAAGCTCCCAAACCTAAAATTATACTTTGTCCAATTAAAAGTACTTCTGGACCTGAATAAATTTTATAAAACGGAGCAAATAATGCCAGTATTGGATCAAAATGAATTGCTAAACGACTGGTATTCTTTATTAGTTCCTGATTTGTCATCTCAAGAAACCTGCCCTTTGAGGTGTTATAAACCACCTGATTCATAATCCCTAAATCATAATAGTAGGAATTTAATGTTTTATATCGACGGATTGATAAGTAAGAAAAGATGATAATAAAAGAAAGAATAGATAAGCAGAGTAAAATTTTATATATATTTTCTCTAATAAATTTAGACATAGATTAAGTCAAAAACTTTTGACTTTTTACTTATTGCCTGAATGAAATTTCTCATGTATCTCCTTCAAACGTAAATTCGTCACATGAGTATAGATTTGAGTGGTTGAGATATTTTTATGACCAAGCATCTCCTGAACCGATCTTAAATCAGCTCCGTGTTCCAACAAATCTGTAGCATAAGAATGGCGCAAAATATGGGGACCAATTCGGAAAAGAATTCCGGCTTTTTTTCGATACTTATCAATCATTCTTTCAATCGAACGGGCGGAAAGCCTTAATCTTTCATCGGTTAAGTCTTCCTTACCTTTGGGGCCGGAATAGCGGATAAATAAAGGACGATAGGGGTCAGTTCTCTTTCCAAGATAGCGCGTTAACCAATCTTTAGCGTGTTTTGATAGGAAAACTACCCGGCCTTTACCGCCTTTACCGATTACACCAAACTCGCCGGACTGGATATTGGCTTGTTCTCGGTTTAATGAAACTAATTCGGAAACACGAAGGCCAGTCGAGAAAAGCACCTCTAAAATGGTTCTATCTCTAAGCCCAATTTCATCATTCACTTCAACTACATTAAATAATCTTGCCAGTTCTTCAGGCAGAAGAAACTTGATGTTGCGGTCACGACTTTTACCTAATTCTATCATTTCAGGAGATAATACCGCCAACTTCTGTCTAATTAAATAGCGGAAGAAGCTTCTGAGTGCTACCAGGAAGTAATTTTGAGTTTGGCGTTTTAGGACGCCCTTATATGGGTTTTTATATTCATGGCTGAGGAATAATCGGAAGCTTCTGACAATGTTATCGTCAATTTTTTCTACTGCAAAATCTTCCGTCTTATGGCTTAAAAGCAACCACTTCTGAAAGAAATTTAGATAGTATCCGTACATCCTGACCGTCTTTAACGAAAGATTCCTGTCCAATTCACAGTATTCCAAAAAACGCAACACTGCCTCTTTAATTCCCATTACCTTATATTAAACGACGCTACAGATAAAATCAATAAAAAATGTACGATTTACATTATTTGATTCTATATTTTAAAAGCAACGTTCCCATCTTATTCATTTTCTTGACACTAATCAGTTTCAACGAGGTATCTAATAATTGTCCATCAACAATGTTTTTGCCAGATCCGAAAATTTTTGGCTCAATCGTCAGATATAATTGGTTTACCAATTTATGTTTTAAAAATAAACCGTTGATGATACTGCCGCCAACCAGTAACGCTTTTTTATAACCTAAAATCGATAGTTGTTTTATTAACTTTTCCGGAATTTCATCTGAAAATTCCAGTTGACCTTTGATCGACTGACCGGAATATTTTTTCGGACTTCGGGTCAATACAATTCTCAGTTTATTTTTTTCTAATTTTATTATCTGACGGGAAGCTTCATAGGTCGACCTACCCATGATAATTAAGTTATTTCGTTTTATTAACGAAAAGAAGTGTTTTTGATCTTCTTTCGACGACCAAGTATAGATATTTGGATCGTCTCCTTTAGTAGTTTTTCCATCGACACTAGCCAACATTACCATTATGATTTTCATTTTTTACGATCTCCCTTTAACCATCTGACGGCAATATAAACAAATGGCGTTTCAATGATAGACATAAAACATTTAAGCAGCCAATAAGGAATAATCAGACTGAATAAAAATGAGAAATTATCACCTAAACCTTTATTGAAAGCATAAAAAGCTAAGAACATAAAAATACAGGTATCAATAAACTGGGAAATAAAATTGGAAAGATTGCTTCGTAACCATAAAGCCTTTTTGCCAATCTTTTCCTTGATTCTCTGAAAAATAACAATATCAAGAAAATCAGCGATAGCAAAAGCGGTTAGACTGGCAAAAGCAATCCGGATCGATTGACCGAAAATCAAATCATAGGCAGCTTCACTGGACTTAAATCGAGAAGACGGCGGTAGGTTAATCGCCAAAAAAGCAAAGACCATAAATATAACGATTGTCACTAAACTGGATCGATAAACGCTTTTAGCCCTGGCAACTCCAAACACCTCGACGATCGCATCGTTAATTGAGAAAATTATTGGAATAACAAAAATAGCGACGCTGGCATTCCAGATAAATTTACCAATTTGTAAAATGGGGAATGTCTTTCCTCCCATCAGCTCGGCAATAGCAATGCAAGCTATGTAGATGGCAATAACCAAATCAAGTCTATTTATCTGTAAATTGATTTTTTTAAACATATTATTTTTTTATAAATTAATAATTTAGTCTAAATAAAAAGAAGACAATTTATGAATGAGGAGAGTAGTTGTTTAAGACATCAGTTCTAGGATTCATAGTACATAGTTAAGAATATTTTAAATGATTAAAAACAAAAGTCAAACGGAAATATTTTTTATCAAATTATTTCTTCCACTTTAACCACTTTTCTTCAACTTCTTTTTCCAAATCAATATCATAAAACTTTGCCAGTAGCAAAACATGGCTAAAAACATCAGCCACTTCTTTGCGAAAATTATCTTTTATTTCTTCTGGACTTTTTCCTTTATGTCGTCCTTGCTTAATCATCATCAAATAAGATTGAATAAGCTCTCCGAGTTCCTCTTGTAATTTTAAAATAAACCAATCACCATCTCTTTCAATATTAAATCTCTTTGAATATATCTGGGAGATTTTTTCAACCTCTTTGGTTAAATCTTTAATATTCATAAGTCAAATTTTATTTATTTTTCTTTCTTAAAGTTGGATAAACCAAAATAGATATTGTTAAAAGCATTAATGCACCAACAATATAAAATACTTTTAACCAAGATAAATCATTTACATTCATTTTAGTAAATATAAACTTGAGATAATACTCAAAATTATATCAAAAATCTAAAATTATTATATAATTCTAAGTTCTCAATAGAATGTCATCCCCGTGAAGACGGGGATCCAGTCGATAATTACATTTTAAAAAGTGATTTTAGCTTGGATTCCCGCCTACGCGGGAATGACGTTTGTTTTACTTTTGACTTTTTACTTTCACTTTTGATTTCTAACTTTTGAATTTTGACTTTTCCTAAGTTATTCCTCCACAAATGTCAATGCGACGCCGCTTAAATTTGCTCGACCTGTGCGGCCGATGCGATGAATATAGTCTTCGTAAGTCTGGGGAATATCGTAATTGATGATGTGGGTTACATTGGCAATATCAAGTCCTCGGGCGGCCACATCAGTCGCCACCATGATCTTGACAACATCTTCCTTAAACATTCTGATTGCCTGTTGACGTTGAAATTGAGCTTTATCTCCGTGAATTGAGGTGATTTTAAAACCTTTCTGAAATAGATTTCTGGAAATTCTTTCCACTCCGTGTTTGGTCCTTCCAAAAACCAAAACTTTCTTAAACTCTTCTTGTTTCAAAAGTGAGGAAAGTTTTTCCATTTTTGCACCAATCTTTTTATCCAATCGAACCAAGTCCTGCTTAATATGGCTAAGCGTTTCTTGAGTTTTGACAGAAATGGTCACCGGGTTTTTGACAAATGATTCGATTAATCTGCTAATTGCAGGGGATACGGTCGCTGAAAAAAACAATGATTGACGATTAGTCGGAAGATGAGAGATGATTTCTTTGATATCATGGATAAATCCCATATCAAGCATTCGATCAGTTTCATCAAGGATGATCATTTTAAATAATTCTAGTCTTAAAACGCCTCTTTCAATAAGATCTTTTAGCCTTCCTGGGGTGCCAACGACCACATGAGGGTTACGTCTTAGTTCATAAGTCTGATCCCGCATTGATGATTGACCGATACAAAAAGCACTGAAGATCGGCATATTTCCTGTAAATTTTCTCAGTTCATCTCGAGTCTGTAAAGCCAGTTCACGGGTTGGGCTGATGATAAGTGCTTGATATGAATAATTTTTTAGAATATTTTCAATAAGCGGGATTAAGAAAGCGGCTGTTTTTCCGGTCCCAGTATTTGAGATGCCTATAACATCTTTACCGGCTCGAATCGCAGGAATTCCCTGGGCCTGAATTGGAGTTAATGTGGTATATCCATGACGAGCAATCGTCAATTTAAGTGATTCCGGTAAATTAAGACTGGAAAAAAGTATTTCGGTAACTGGAGTAGGGGAGATATTGAAGTTTTTGACACTGGCTTTGCGGATAAATTCATGGATATTGCCGCCTTTCATATTGCGACCACGACTAAAACGGGAAGGGCCGCGACTAGGTCTGCTAAACCGATTAAACCTATTAGATGTTTGAAAACGTCTTGTATACATAAAAATAAAATAAAGAAATTATTAATGGAAAGTAAGAGCGGCAAGCTCTTCTAATAACAATAAAGAAGAACTTTAAAATCTAAAAGCAGAACTTACAATCTGGTTAAAGTATAACAGAAATTGTTTATATAGCAAGTGATTCCAAATAGTGCCGGGGAGAGGACTCGAACCCCCAATCCCTTACGGGAACAGGTTCCTAAAACCTGCGCGTCTGCCAATTTCGCCACCCCGGCTACAATAATCAATTATAACAAACTAAAATGTACTTTTTTAGTTCAAGAATAAACTATAAGTTACTAATTTTCGTTAATAATTTGTGGATAACTTTAAACTATAAGATTATATGGTTAATTTTACGGCTAAAATTGCTGCTAAATGCTATACTATAGTTTAAGTAGGAGAGGTGGCAGAGTGGCCGAATGCGTACGCTTGGAAAGCGTATATGTCAGAAATGTCATCGGGGGTTCGAATCCCCCCCTCTCCGCAATGAAAAAACAATTAGACCCTCGATCAATAAAGATTATTCAAGATGCAGACACGGCGATTTCAGTCATGTTGGATGCTGGAAAATGGCTTGAAGAAAGTGGCAGAAATCCTTCTCAGTGGTGGCATCCGCAAAATATGAATCGCGTCTTCCTTTTACAGCACATCGAGCCTAATGAATTCTATGCAACTCTCGTTGACGGAAAACCCGCTGCCTCAGTAGTCTTACAAGATAATGAACGTAATCAGAGTTGGAAAAGTATTAATAAAGATAAAAAACAGCCAGCCTTATACATTCATTGGCTTTGTGTTAATCGTCAGTTTGCCGGTATAGGTTTGCCCAAGGTGATGATTAACTTCGCACAGCAACAAGCGAAAAAAAGAAAGTTTTCTCTCCTGCGATTGGATACAATTGCCCATGAAACGAAACTACGGAAAATCTATACTAATCTTGGGTTTCAGCTGGTGGGAATCAATGAGGAAACCGCATTCTATCAGAAGGAACTATAAAGATTAAAAAGTTCCAGACTTGAGTGTTCCGCTAGAATTTTACAACTCCAAACTCGCCCAGATAATTCTTGATCCAAAAGTTTTGTAAGGAGACCATTTGCCGATAATTTTTTCTACTTGTTTTTTGGTCGGATCTCTTTTCAATTTATATACTTTGATGATTCCTTTTTTTAGTCCCAGATCGCCATGAGAAAAAACATTTTCTCTTCCTAAAGTAAACATCAAAAACATTTGAGCGGTCCAAGGACCAATTCCTTTAACCTTTGTTAATACTTCAATAATTTCTTCATCCGCCATCGAATCGAGATGAAAAATGGGTAAATCACCATGAATAATTTCCTCTGCGAGATTCCTTACATATCTGGCTTTTGCATGAGACATACCAGAAGCTCGAAGCCGTTCGTGGGAAATCGAAAGAATATCAAGAGCTGTCACTAATCCGTTTGGAAATAGTTTTTGAAAACGACCAAATATCGCTTCTCCTGCTTTATCCGAAAGCTGCTGACAGACAATCTCGCGGGAAAGTCTATAAAAATAATTTTCCGGCCGGTCTTTCTTTATTTCCTCAAGTTCTCCAACTTTAATAGCATATGAATGAAGAATGGTGTCGGACTTTTTGAAATGGTTTAGAATTTTTTTATTCATTTGATATAAGAATTTTTAATTCTATCATAAATTGAGGATTTACTTTAAAATTATCATGTGAAAAAAATTATTATTCTTGCCATATTTTTTTTCTTTATTCTCTTTCCATTTTCTATCTTGGCTAAAGAAAATCTACCTCAAGTTTTATTTATCAACCAAGTTAGAGGAGGGGAGTGCTGTGCCAAAGGAACTTTGAACAATTTAAAATTGCAAATAAACACTTTTACTAAATTTAATGTTCCTGCTTATTTTGCTTTACGTTACGATGTTTTAACAAATAAGAAATATGTTGATTTTCTCAAACAACAATCAATTAAATATCCAGCTATCATTAGACTTGGGTTAATGATTGAAGTCACTCCACAATTAGCTAAAGATGCCGGAGTCAAATATAAAGAAAAAGAATCAACTTGGTTTGAAGCGCAAAATGCTTTTACCATTGGTTATCGTCCTGAGGAAAGAAAAAAATTGGTCGACTTTTTATTTAAAAAATTTTTTGCAACTTTTAACTACTATCCATCTCTGACATCTGCTTGGATGATTGATACAAACACATTAAACTATATCAACAAAAAATATGGAATTAAAGTTCATCAAATAACTCGTGAGCAACAAGAAACCGATTCTTATACTCTTTATGGTGGACCGCCTCATTATCCATATCCCGCCTCAAAAAGCTGGCTTTTAGTTCCAGACTATCAAAGAAACAACGCGCCTCTGATTGTCAGGCAAACGGTTACTGATCCATTTCACAACTTTGAAGACAAGACAAACGCTTTTACTTCACAACCTAACGACTATGCCAATGACGGAAAAACTTTTGAATATTTCAAACAATTAGTTTATCAGGCTTTATTTAATCAACCAAAAGGTCAAACCGGTTTTATTCTTTTGGGTCTGGAAAACTCAATGGACTTAAGATTTCAAGAAGAATATTTAAAACAAATCGATTACATTACCTCTCTGAAAAAAGATAATCGAATAATTTTTCCTGACATAAATCAATTAAAAACTTTTTGGCCGGAGAAAAAAATCACTGTTTATTATGGCAAGGATCTTATTAATAATTTAGATAAATTTGTTTATTGGATTACTGCTCCAAAATATCGTTTGAGACTTTTACTAGATAACAGAGAACTTTCTATTTCTGATCTAAGAATATATGACAAAACTCTAGCTGATCCTTATTTAAAAACACCGGCAAAAAAAGGTGGCCAATGGATTATCCAAAAAAAAGATGTTGCTGAATTTTTTGGAAAGATGAATAATTTAAAAATCAATTTTAATGATCAACAAGATTTTATTTTTAGTTATCAGGACGAAAAAGGAAAAACAATAACTTTAGAAAATAAATTTGATAAAATAGTTAATATGCAAATCTGGATATATTCGCTCTTCAGCGTGTTTATTGTTAGCATAATTTCTTTGGTGGGAATCTTTACTCTGACGATAAAAAAAAACCTGTTGAAAAATATTCTAATTTATTTTGTCAGCTTTTCCGCCGGCGCTCTATTTGGTGATGTTTTTATTCATCTTTTGCCGGAAATTATTAAAAAAACCGGCTTAACCGTTCAACTTTCATCTTTCGTTCTTTTAGGTATAGTTGTTTCTCTATTTATTGAAAAAATCATCCATTGGCGCCACTGCCATATGCCTGTTAATAAAACTCATGTTCATCGTTTTGCCTATATGAATTTGTTTGGCGATTCTGTTCATAATTTTATAGACGGACTAATTATTGGTACTGCTTATCTTATTAGCATTCCGGTTGGTATGGCGACCTCATTGGCGGTAATCTTTCATGAGATACCTCAGGAAATAGGAGATTTTGGAGTCTTAATTCACGCCGGCATAGATAGAAAAAAAGCCCTGATGTATAACTTTCTTACGGCCACCACTGCCATATTGGGGACAATTATTGCTATTCTTCTTTCATCTAAAATTGAAGGCGCTACCAACATGCTTTCTGCTTTTGCCAGCGGAAGTTTTATCTATATTGCCGGATCAGATCTGATACCGGAGCTTCATAAAGAAACTGAATTAAAAAAAAGCGTTATCCAAATATTTACCTTTATTCTCGGAATCGCTATCATGTACGGACTGTTGATTGTGGGATCAATATGAATAAAAATACCATAATAATCTCTATCGTTGCTGTCCTCGGAACTTTCTTGCTTCTCTTTGGCGTCTATAAATTAGTTAACCAGCCTGTTCAAACCGATTTTCCCCAAGTCAAACAATTAAAAGCCAATGATCATACCAAATGGTCTTCTGACAAAAAAAATCTTTTAATTGAGTACAGCGACTTTCAATGCCCGGCCTGCAAAAATGCCCATAATATCTTAAAGATAATTGAAGCCTCCGGCAGCGCTGATTTTGAAATTACCAAAAAAGTTACTTTTGTCTATCGACATTTTCCACTTTCTCAAATTCATAACAAAGCTAATGTGGCCGCCTATGCGGCCGAAGCCGCCGGTAATCAAGGTAAATTCTGGGAGATGGCCGATCTGCTTTTTGACAATCAAAACGTTTGGGAAAAAAGCAATGATCCTCAAAAAGATTATTTCTTAAACTATGCCAAAGAACTTAAACTTGAAGTTGACCAATTCAAAAAAGACTCCGACTTAACCGAAGTTAAAAACCGAGTCGCTGAAGATTTAAAAGATGCTGAACAAATGGGGATTAATTCAACGCCAACCTTTTTTCTCAATGGCCAAAGGGTCATCGTTAATTCATTTAATGAATTAAAACAAGTACTTCGCAGTTTGTAAAAAAGTTTTATGAATAATCAATATCAATTTTTTCTCGACATACCCAAGAAAAAAATGTGGAAATATTGTGTTTTCGGCATACCAAAAAGCAACCAATATCAAATCATTAAAAATGTTTTATTTGATCCAAAACTTATCGATATTCAGTCTGTAAATCCTTGGGATAATAGCATTTCAATATTTTCATTGAAAAATATTCAAGATAAAATTACGGTGTCTTTTTCAACACAACCTATAAGTATTCAAAAAGAAATTCGCTCGTCATGGACA
Source organism: uncultured Gammaproteobacteria bacterium (assembly GCA_964543535.1). GTDB lineage: Bacteria > Patescibacteriota > Microgenomatia > UBA1406 > GWC2-37-13 > GWC2-37-13. Next base: position 177,460 of record CAZIYS010000001.1, read on the forward strand.
CTTTTTGACTATAGTATAAAAAAATATTTTCACAATCGTTTTATTGACGGAAATAATAAGCAAATTCAAAAACAAGTAAAAAACATTCTCAACAATGAAAAAAATATTTTAGTGATTGCTAAAAAATTATATCAACATACACTAAAATATCTAACATACGGTGATCCTATTCTTGGTTTATACTCTTATTCACAAGTATTAAAAAATCAAACGACTGATTGTGGCGGATTTTCAACTTATCTGCTCTCATTATTTCAAGCAATAGGAATACCCGGGAGACTGGTTGTTGGTTTTTTAATAAAAAAAAATCTTTGCTCAAATATATTATCATTCATTAAATCTAAATCACTGAATTTTGATTCGCTTTCTATGCACGCTTGGATTGAAATCCAATTACCAGATGAAACCTGGTTTCCAATTGATCCGGCGGTGGAGTGGAGAAGAACAAAGAGACTAACGAAAAGATTGGGAGGATTTGGAGTTATCCCTGATGATCGACTGGTTATTTCTTATGGTGAAGATTTTAAAATTAATATTAAAGGAGAAAGATTTATAATCGATATAATACAACACCCAATATACCTATGATATCAACGGATTTTGCCCCAAATGAGGATTGGAAAGACGCTTTAATTTCTATATCTGTTTTATTTCAACCATGGAAATGGAAATATGGAGAACATACTGCGATTGTAAAAAAATTACTTCTAAAAGAATTTCAAGTTGATAAAAACAATTTCCGTGCCCACCTATTCCTTTCAGGAAGGTCGGCTTTATATACTATATTGCAGTCACTTCGATTAACACTTGGCAGTGAGGTGATTATTCAAGCATTTACTTGTGAAGCCGTAATCCTACCAATCATCGCCAACAAACTGAAGCCTATCTTTGCTGATATCGAAATGCAATCATTTTCTATGAATCCTATAGAATTAGAAAAAAAGATAACACCCAAAACAAAGGTCGTCATTTTACAGCATACATTTGGTATTCCACCCTTTCATAAAGACAGAATACAGGCGATTGTCAAAAAACATAAACTAGTGCTAATTGAAGATATAGCCCATGGATATAGTAATGGAATAATATCAAAAATCAATCCGCCAGCTGGCGGACAAAAATTAAAAAATATTTTTCTTTTATCTTTTGGACGGTCTAAAGCCTTATCTTCTGTATTTGGTAGTGCCATATTAACTAACAACATAATAATTTCTAATAAATTGGAACATTTTGAACGTAAGCCATCTTCTTCATATTGGTTTATCTTCAGGCTCTTATTATATAAACCATTGGCAATGATCATTAAATCAACCTATGATAGCGGGTTAGGTAAATTGTTGCATAAAATTATTAATTCTACTCGGATCTTCGTTCCAGAAATTTCAGCTATTGAAAAAGGTGGCACATTTGACGTTGTATTAGATAAAGCTTATCCTAATGCTCTATCTATGTTACTACATTATCAACTAAAAAAATTTGAGCAAATAAGAAAACTTAGGGCTTTAATATGTGAAATATATAATAAAAATTTGAAAAACCAATCCTTAAAAATAAAAGGCTTTTCCCTTATCAGATATCCTATTATTGTTGGTACTCCTCAAAAAATATTGGATAAGGCTTCCAAACATAATATTTTTTTGGGAAAATGGTATGATCAAGTCGTGGCGCCAAAATCTGTTTCTTTGAAAAGCATGAAATATGAAAGTGGTAGTTGCAAAGTTGCAGAAAATCTATGTCAGCATATTGTTAATCTTCCAACAACTATTAGTATAAAAAATGCTTATAAAATAATTAAAATAGTCGAACAACAATCTATATGATGAATATAAAAGAAATAATTGAATATTCTGTTTGGAACAATTTCATTAATAAAGACACAGCTCATTCTTTTCTCCAAACCTGGGAATGGGGAGAACTGCAAAAAAAACAAGACTATAAAATTGTTCGACTTGGTGTTTATGATAATCAAAAAATATCAGCAATTGCTCTCGTCATAAAAATTCGGTCGAGGAGAGGAAGCTTTCTTTTTATTCCTCATGGACCGGTGATTGATTCAAAAGAAAATAATTCCAATGTTAAAATCATTCTAAAAAGTTTGCATGAATATTTGAAATTATTAGCCGAAGAAGAAAAATTTTCTTTTATCAGAATTGCTCCGATTTTTGAAGACACGGAAAATAATCGAAAATTATTCTCTCATTTTGGATTTAAAATTGCCCCAATCTATATGCATGCTGAAAGAACCTGGGTTTTAGATCTTAATAAAACTGAAGATATATTATTGAGTGAAATGAGAAAAACGACCCGATATTTAATAAAACGGGCTGATCGAGAAAAAGTTATTATTGAACAACGGTCAGACGCAAAGATGTTTGAGGAATTTATTAAAATATATAAAGAGACAGCTGACCGTGAACATTTCGTTCCTTTTTCATTAAATTACATCAAACATGAATATGAAGAGTTTAACATGACTAATAACGCTTTATTTCTATTTGGAAAAGTAAATCAAGAATATTTTGCCTCAGCCCTTATTCTTTTTACAAAATATGGCGCATTCTATCATCAAGGAGCTTCTATCCATACAAAAATACCAGTCACATATCGTTTACAGTGGGAAGCAATAAAAGAAGCAAAAAAACGAGGATGTACTCTGTATAATTTTTGGGGTATCAAACAGGAGGGACGAACTCCAAGAGACTGGGACGGATTGACTCTTTTCAAGACCGGTTTTGGCGGTCGACAGGTTGATTATGTCCCAACCCAAGACTATATTATTTCCCCAAAATACTACCTAACCTATTTGTACGAAAAATATCTTGCTTTTAAAAGGGGAGTGTAATTATATTTTTTTCTTCATCCAAAACCCTGACTGCCGGCAAAGTTTTTTTTCGTCTTCTTTATTTTTCAAAATAAATTTAATTGCTTCTTCCAAAAATATTGTGTTTTGTGACCCTTTCACTAAAACAATCGAATGATAGGGGAGACTTGTTTTCAAATATTGACCTAACTCAACTGAGTTTTCAAACCATTGACTTGTCTTAACACTTTTTGAAACTTCAGGTAAAACATATTTTTTTGTAAGTTCGCCAACACAGTAAAAATAATCAGTTTTATTTTTTAGAGCTTCGGCAACTATTTTATGTTCTTGTTCTGCCTCCCGTCCTAACTCTCTCATGTCACCCATCAAAACCACCAAAGGTCTTTTTTCTTTTTTTGCCAACAAACTTGCAGTTTCAATAAAAGTTAGCAAAGGAGCCCGTGACGCATTATATGAAGAATCAACAATGACCGAGTCATTAATACCTTCAAAAATTGACGAGCGGCCGGCCGGCAGAAAAAAATTATTAATTAAACCTCTTTTTATCTCTTCAACATTAAGACCCAATGACAAGCCGACTAAAAATCCGGCGCTAATAATTTCCTGGTATTTTTTTGGTAAAAAGTAACCTTTTATTTCAATGTTCACTTTTTTTGAACGAAAACGAGGGAATATCAATTCAAAACAAGATTTTTCCAAATCAATATCATACTTTCCATAATAAACGTTATTTTTTTTATTTTCTCCAAAAGTTATCAATTTTATGCCTGTACAACTGACGCAGTTGTACAAGGCTAAATTTTCATTAATAATGCCTATTTTCGGTTTTGCTTTTGTAACAATTTTAGCTTTTTCTTCGGCAATTTTTCTGGTTATCAACTCAACTCGTAGTTTATCACTGACTTTGTCAGTAACCATGACATCAAACTGTTCACTGTGGACCGGATAAGCATTTAAAACCACGGAAATATTCGGTTTAACAATTGTCAATAGATAGTCCATATTTTTTGGCGGATAAGGACTATCAACTCCCATCTCAACAATAAGAATTTTTATTCCGGCTAAGTAAAATATTTTAAATGGTGATAAGATTATTATTCTAAACCAATCAATCGGTTGATAATTTCCTGGATCGAGCCCTAAAATTCCTAAAGGAATTCCTGTTTCCGAGTTACCTTCTTTAATCATCTTGACCGAAAAATGGTCTTTCAAAATCGCATAGACAACATTTCTCGTTGAAGATTTACCAACCGATCCGGTAATACCAATGACTTTTGGTCTATTAATAAATAAAGACAGTTTGGCAAAAAATCGCAGATAATAAAGCAGTCCCCAAATAAAAAAAATTTTCATATCAATAAACTTTGATTAATCCTTTTTCCATTACTTTTTTTAAAGAAAAGTAAAGAAAAGTCATTGACAAAACTAAATAAATTAAGTTTAAAATAAAACTAATATAAAATTTATTCGGATCTGCATAGCCTTTATTAATAATTTCCCGAGCATTTTCAAAAACATAACTGGCTGGTGTTAAAATTGCAATTTTCTGAGCCCATGATGGCAGTATTGACACTGGATAATAAATCGCGGCAAAGGGCCCAATTGCCCAGGCAAAAGTCCAGGCTAAAGTCTGAACTTGAGTACCAAATCTTAAAATCAAACCGGCAACAAAAAATCCAACCGACCAACCGGTCATAAATAGTAAAAAAATAATGGGAATAAAATACCAACCAAAAAAAACTATATTCATCTTATAAAGTAAATAAACAACCAACATAGCAAAAGGAAAACTAAAAGCCGCTTTAGTAACTCCTACAATAATATAAGAAATTGCCCATTCTGAAAATTTAATTGGCGAAACAAAAATATTGATTAAGTTTTTATTCCATAAATCTTCCAGTAAGTTAACAGTAATTTCATACTGAGCGCGCCAAACAATCTGCCAAAATATATGACCTGACAAAACAATAAGAATTATTTGAGGGGCGTTTGGAGCAAAAGTCATAAAATAAGAACTTGTCAAACCCCAAATAATAAGATCAATCGTCGGCCAATAAAAAGCATCGCCGATCCGGTCGTAACTATGCCCGAATAAATAGTAAAATCTTAAAATTAGTGCGTAAATCCGATTTAATTTCATATTGCCTGTAAAAAATAATCATTAAGTGTTGGTTTGTCTATACTGATTTGATCATAGTTAACTCCTTTGTCCATCAACATCCTCAAAAATTCAGAAATTTCTCTTTCTTTAAGATCTATGATGATATTTCTTCCTTCCAATTTATAGACGACTTTTTTATTCTGGCAAATTTCGATTGTTCTTTTTAAACCGTCGGGAATATTCAACTCTACATGACAGATTTCAATGGTTTTGGCCAGTTTATCCGGTGTATTATCTGCTATTATTTTTCCATTGTTAATAAGAATCACTCGGTCACAGACTTCTTCCACTTCAGCCATATTATGCGATGTCCATATAATTGAGACTTTGAATTCATCCCGCTCTTTAAGCAAGAAGTCTCTGATATAGTCAGCTGTTTCCGGATCTAATGAGGCTGTCGGTTCATCAAGCAATAATACTTTAGGGTAATTAATAAAAGCTTTTGCTAAATTCACACGTGTTACTTCGCCCGATGACAAATCTTTAATTTGTTTTTTTAACAGTTTTTCTAATTTAAAGAGATTTACCAGCTTTTTTATTCGTTCACTTCTGTCTTTTATTCCGTAAAGGTAGGAAATAAATTTCAGATTTTCCTCAACGGTTAAAAGCCATGGTAATTGGGTATATGTTGAGGAAAAATTTATTTTTTCTAAAATTTCCTCTCGATTGTCTTTAAGATTCTTTCCAAAATAATTGATTTCACCTTTGGTAGGGGTTAACACTCCAATAATCATTTGAATCGTCGTCGTCTTTCCGGCGCCGTTTGGACCAAGCAAGCCCAATATTTCTCCTTCCTTTAACTCAAAGGAAATATTATTGACCGCAGTAAATGAGCCGAACTTTTTTGTCAGATTTTTTACCTGAAGAATGGACATAGGAAGATTATATCACGGAGTAACAACTCTTTGTTCTAAGCTGGAGATTCTTTCTTCATGGCCATCTAAAAACTTTTCTTATTTCGGCAATTTCATCTTTAGGAAACAGATAAGTTATTCCTTTATAAAACGCCATTCGTTTAGCACGACTTATTTCACATTTAATCAATATCTTTCTCCATTTATACATGAGAGCTTTAAATTTTTTGTCAAACTCATTTTTTCTTTTCTTTGATTTTTTTCTTTCTTCAATTAATTTTCTTTCAGCTTTAATGATTTTATTTTCAAAAGAGTCATTTTTATTTTTATTAGTTTTTGTCATAGGTGAAAAAATAATATCATATATCAAAAATAATTTGTCAATAAATTTATGTAAGAACATTGATAAAAATTGTCATTCCCTCGAAGGAGGGAATCCATGGATCCCCGTCTTCACGGGGATGACACAAACAAACCAGTTTTGCAAAAAAACCTATCCAAGCTTATAATACCAATATGATAAACATTATGAAACAAGCCGCAACTGAGGCTGGGACTATCCTCTTAAAATACTATAAGAAGAACCTGACTCTAAACTATAAGACTTCTCACAAGGACTTTTATACTATAGCTGATGTTGAAAGCCAAAAGATTATTAAAGAAACAATTACTAAACTTTTAGTTAAAAAAGGCATCAAAGAATCCGAAATTGGTTTTATCGGCGAGGAAAATTTGTCACTCGGAAATAATAAGAAACATCTTTTTGTCATTGACCCTTTAGACGGAACCACCAACTTTGCTTCAGGATTTGATTTTTTTGCCATTTCTATTGCTTATTTTTATAACGGCATATTAAATGCCGGTTTAGTTTACCAACCAACCAACAAAAATTTTTATTATGCAACCAAAGGAAAAGGTTCTTACAAAAATAGTAAACCGTTGAAAATAATTTATAAATTATTAAAAAACTGTTTATTAGATGGACTCATTAGTTCAAAAACAGATATTAGCTCTAATCTTTTTAATATATATAAAAAAATTTCTTCTCGTATATTAGGCTATCGAAATCTTAGCTGTATAACTCTAGATAACTGTCTTTTAGCGGAAAATGTCTTTAATATTGTTACCAATGGTCATACCTTTATCTGGGACATTTGCTGCGGTAAAACTAATTATCGAAGAATCTGGAGGCATCATGGTTGATTTTAAAGGCCAACCAATCAACTTTAACCTGAAGAGCCCAAAACAAGCATATAATGTCATTTCCTGCCATCCAAGGCTAAAAAAGGAAATTTTAGCCTTCTTTTCTCAATAAAAACACTTTCCCAGATTCAAAAAGGTAGAGAAGACCTGACTAAAAAATAAAAAATAATCAATATTAGAGCTTAATAACAATATAAATTCTTAAAAACTAATAGGGGATTCATCCTTAAAAAATAAGCCGAAGAACCAGTAACCAAAATAGAGAATAATAGGTAATAATTACTAATTAATTAATTTTAAATAAATAATAATTAATAAATAATTGTTAATTTAGATTGTTATAGCAATATAGCACTCCTCTTCTGCCAACCGTGGTTAACATCGTAAAAGATATAATTTACGACGTTGTATGGATTCTTTTCTCCGACTATATATATCCATTAATACGCCAAGTTGCCTAAGTTGCAGTTTTTTGTCAATATCTCCTGGGGAACAAAGACGTAGGCTTCTCTCAGATTAATGTGTTAATAATACTGTTAACGAGTTAAAGAGTGAACGAGTTTATTAATTGTATTATTGCTAAAATCAACCACTTCTCTTAATGATAATCAGACTAATAAATATTTAGCCTGTCATAATCATCTAATTTGTTATTTTAGCCTCGATTTTCCAAATCTATCCACATATTGAAGACATACTATCTGGAGTATAATGACGGTCTGTTTCCCTATATTAGCTTCATAATTGTTGTTGATTAAATATATTTTTGATCTTTGTCCGCCAGCTGGCGGATTTAATTTTTGATATTACAATTATATGTCCTATAGTTTTTTTCCACGTCTGTACTTTAACTACTATAGGTTATTTATTCACGTTCGTAAACTATCCCTCTTCCCTATTCTCTACTTGCTCCCTATGGGGTTTTTACCAACTTAGAGATAATAAAGTAATAATTATGACAAAAACCCACACGCTTACGTATTCACGAATCGTTTCTTTAAATAATTTTTCATCAATGTGATGATGAATAACTCCCGTGGTACTATAATAAGTTGCTGTCAAAAACAGGGCGTATACGGCCGTCCTTAAAGGAATAAAAGAAACTACCAAGCTTGTTTCTAACATTAATAAAGCCGTAAATAATGAGTAAATAAAAATCTCTTTATCAAGATATCGATTAAGCCTGATTGACCAAAACAACTGCAGACTCAATAAAAAAGCGCTTATCCCCGCCCCAATTATATTAATCAAAAAATTATATTTGAAAGAAAAAAGTACATTATAAAATAGGAATGAAACGACCGCCTGATAAAAAAAATTAATAGAAAAAGCGGCCCGGTAAAGCTGTAGGTTCTTCTCTACTCCTACATTGAAAATGTTGGCGCAAAGCAAAACTGCGTAGATTGATACTTCGTAAATAAAAATAAACGGCAAGCGGGTTAACCAGCGGCCTGGAAAAAGAAAATAAAACAGATAAAAGAACAAGGTAATTAACTCCGGCATCAAAAAAAGACCAAACCAGCCAATCTTTTTTATCCCTTCAAGTAATGAAAAATAGCTTAAAAAATAAGTAATAACAATAAAAACCGGCAAGAAAAAAAACGCTTTATCAAAATTAAAGAAAGTAGAAATAAGCATTAATAAGCCTAAAATTAAAACAGAGATGACTAGACGCAATCTTTTATCGATCTTGCCGGCTTTTTTCTCAAAAAACTGTCTTAAAATTTTTAGATTAAACATAATATTATCAACCTAAATTTGTATAGACTCGCTGAATATCATCTAAACTCTCTAAGGCTTCAATAATATCTAAAACCTTTTTTTCTTTATCAGGAGAATTAAGAGTAATTGGTATGGTCGGCAGATAATCTACCTCAGCTAAGTCATATTTAATATTATTTAAATGAGTTTTCAGTAAACCAAAATTGCCAAAAGGAAAAAAAACGAAAAAATGACTGTCATCTTCATTAATATCAAAAGCCTGTAATTCTTCTCCAATTTTAAAAACCGTTTCTTCATTAACTTCGGTTTTCATAAAACTAACAAAAGCGCATTTTTTGAAAAGATATGAGACTGAACCGGGAGTACCAAGTTTACCAGAATTTTTCTCCAACATATTTTTAATCTCAGAGGAAGTTCGATTGGAATTGTCAGTCGTAGATAAAATTAATAAAACAACGCCGTACGGGCCAAAACCTTCATAAATAATCTCTTTTAGCATCGTTTTATTCGGTCCAGATCCTTTTTCAATTGCCCGTTTGATATTTTCCTTAGGCATATTGACGGCTTTTGCCTTGTCAATCGCTAAACGAAGTTTGACATTATTTTCCGGCTCAATAATTCCCCCACCCTCCAATACTGCCAAAGTAATCAAATGAGACATTTTAGCAAAAACATTACCTTTAACTAAATCATTAGCTTGTTTTTTTCTTTTAATATTAGCCCACTTCGAATGTCCGGACATAATTATGATACGAATTTACGAATTTTATACGAATGTTGCGAATATGCGAATTTTGTTTTTAAGATTTTCTTATTCGTATATTAGTATCATTCGTATTTCTTTATTCGTTGTATTCGTATCATTTTTATTATACTTGACAATTGTTAATTTTAAAATATACTTGTCCATAATGAAAGATATTTCTCAGTTAGAGAAACAAGCAATAGACAATGCTGTCAATGGTCAATGGAATACAGCCATCGGTTTTAATAAAGCCATTATTAAAATCGATAAAAAAAATATTGAAACTTATCTTAGATTAGGATTTGCTTATCTCCAAACAAATAAAATTAAAAAGGCAAAAAAATGCTATCTTCAAGCCTTAAAGTTACAACCTAGCAATAATCTTATCAAAAAAAACCTTGAAAGAATAAAAATTTTGGAGTCAAAAAAATTAACTCATTTAAAAACTTTTCCACTTGATCCTTTACTTTTTATTGATATTCCTGGAAAAACCAAAACAGTCAACTTAGTAAAATGTGGCCCAAAAAGCGTTTTAGCTAAATTAACAGTTGGTCAACGAGTTTTTTTAGTCAGTAAAAAGAGAAGAATCGAGATAAGAACCGAGGATAAAGAATATGCCGGCTGTCTCCCTGATGATCTTTCTAAAAGATTGGCGATTTTTATAAAAAATGGCGGTTTTTTTTCCGTTTATATCAAAGAGACCTCTTTAAAAAACACTGTTGTCCTTCTTAAAGAAGAAAAAAAAGGCAGTAGAATGTCAAAATTTGTTGCTTTTCCAATAAATTCAAATGTTAATCTTTTTCGTTTGGAAAGTTCTTCCGGAGAAGAAACCATTGAAGAAGAAACCGAAGAAATCAGCTTGCTTGATCTAGAAAAACTGGCAGAAAAATTAAACAGCGAAGAAAAAGATTATCTGCCTTTTGATCCTGATGAAAAAACTGATGAATCCGAAGAATAACTTCGTCCTGAGTTTCCCACATTAAAAAATTTATGCAAGTATTTTATCTATCTTTTGTTTTAAAACTGGAATATCTATTGTCATAGCCCGCCACACAATTTTTACGTCTATATCCATGTAATCATTTCCCTTTGTCCCTCATAAGATTATTTTTTGATTAGCTAATATAGAATCTTTCAAATAACGGTTTATTCCGTTAAAGCTTACAAGATCAACTTTTTTATTAAGTACTCGCTCCAATTCACGTTTAAGATGGACAACGGATAATCCCATTTCTTCAGGAGGCTCAATAAGAATGTCTATATCACTTTTTTCATCATTATTTCCTCTTGCGTACGAACCAAACAATGACGCCTTTTTAACGTTATATTTGATTAGTATTGGAATAATAGTATTAGATATCTCTTGCATGTTTACAGTATATCAGATTTTAACCAGTCGCAATTTTTAATTTATCTCCAAGACGGCCGTCCACAAGATAATCGTTTTGTTATTTATGTCATTCTATTAAAATCACCATTACCCAAAGTGCACTTCCATCCTTCTAGTTTTGGGGGCGGCGATTTTTTCATAAATTAATACTTATTGGTTTTTTTCTGATCGAAAATATTCACCACATTTTGAGGTAAAGATTTTTGAGGATTAGTGTTATACCAAATCTTAAACTCAAATAATTGATCCTCATAAAAACCACCCAAAATCATAACTGCACTCGTTTTAACATAGTCAGGGTCATTCATATATATTTCTGGTATTTTTTGTAAATCCACTAGTGGATTCATATAAAGAGGTGGTTTAATCGTATCTTCATCGGCAATAACTAAAATGTTACAAGAAGAATCAAGAAATTTAGGTTGCGCTCTATCAAGAGCTCTATAGATTTTTTCATCATCGGTTCCCAACCAGCCACCCTTTTTAGCAATTTCATAATCTTCTGGTATGGAGCCTTTTACCTCCGTATATATTTTTTCACTCTTGAACATAGCAAGAAAATCCACATCTTTATTTTTGACTGTTTTAAAATCAATTTCTTTTACTGGTATGCCAAGATCGTTAAACACAACTACAGCTCTTGCCTCTGACATTATTTGCCAATAACTACTATTATTTTTAGCAAACTTTTTTTGAAAGCTACTTCTAAAATGTTCTGGCAATCTATTGAGCAATGTTTCTTCTAATTTAACATTTTTCGATAATTGCTGTAGATTCATACTTTGTTTTTTTTAACATTTCGCTAATTTTATTTTTGGCAAAGATTTCATAAAAGCGAAACAATAAAACTAGCAATTGCGGTTAAACTAGCTAAGAAATATGATGTTGCAGCAATCTTATGGGAACTTTTATCTGCCTCTATTATTGCCTTGCGGGTTGTTTCATAAGTCTTATTTAAATCAGGGAATCCCAAATTTATACTTTCAACAAGGCCTTTTCTCGATTTCATAAACACTCGAACAGTCATGATTAAAAACAAAACAGAAAAAATTAGCCATGTAAGTGGGATTGTATTAATATTGAAATTTTTTAACATTTGCATTTTAAATCTCTATTACTTCTCCTAATTTTTTTGTTGGTCAGTTGGTTATTTTTTTCCTACTTTCCACAAAAAATAAATCATAGGAATTGGGAAAAAAGCGAAAACCAATCCCAAGATCCAACACAATATTGGATTTATACCCTTACTAACGAGGATTCTGTTAAAAAAGCCAGTCAATATTATCAGTATTAGAATTTTGAGCAAAAACATTGTATCTGTATAAAAGTTTTTTATAAGAAAATAGAATAAAAAGTTCAGAATTATTATAAAAAGTGTCGCTTTCCACAACGACCATCTCTGAGAAAAATGTATTAAAATAAAATTGTTCATATTCTTCTATTATAAACAAAGTCAAAATATTTGTCACATCTTAAGTGTTTCAGATTTTTGGGATGGGATAAATCACCTTTAAATTTTTTATGTTCTCTGACTGACAAATCACTCCATTCCTGATGGATAATGTTTGTCAAAATCGCGTATTCATCTTTTTCTTTAACTTCGTTGTCTTTCCAATAATCACTCAGCTTATTTCTGATTTCCTGCCCCATCATTCTTTGTTGAATACATTTTGAACTTCTATCCATTTTTTGCCAATAATACCGTACAACCTACGAGGTTGCGTTGGATATATGTTTCGATATTTTTAACTTATCACAACAACCTAAACTTATACTTTTGTAGGTTATAAGCGACTGACAAAGAGAATTCTTTCTGATAAGTTGTTTTTATATAAACTGCATCCTTCGGGCTAACGCTCGGGGTTTCAAGTAAAGTAATTATGAATGAAAAATTCAAACTTAAACTTAGGGGAAAAACAGCTGTTTTTATTGATTGGGCTAATGTCTACGGCTGGCAAAAGTCACTTAAAAAAGAAGTTGATCCGAAGAAATTGTATAAATATTTAAGATCGTATAAAAAAATTAAGTCGATTAATTTTTATTTTGGCACAGATAATAACGTCAAGTCAATCAATTTTCTGAAAATAATTAGCAAAATCGGTTACAAAATAATTACTAAGCCGGTTAAATATATTACTATTGCCATAATTAACAACCAAAGAGTATTCCGTCGCAAATGTGATTTTGATATGGAAATTTCAATCGATGTCCATGAAGTAATTAAAGATGATTATCGAAGTTATATCTTTTTTTCAGGTGACGGTGATTTTGAACCTTTATATAAGTTATTGATCGAGATGAATAAGCAAGTAATTGTCATTTACGCCCATGGCCATTTAGGAAAAGAGGTATGGAACATAAAAAAAGGAATATATAAAAAAGCAGTTGACCGATTGGACACGGATTTATTTGTTAAAAAAAATGCCCCCCAACATTTTAGTCAGGGGCGCGATTAACTATAATATAACAAACTCCAATTTCTCTGTCAATCGAAGTTTTTCTTTGAGTCCGAAGAATAGTGGATGGCTTTCTTTTTTGTCAGAATAATCGTTCCCTTCATCTTCCTGGCAGAAATGATTTTCTTTATCTCGCCTGGCACATCAAAATCCTTCATAGATAAAAAGGCCAAAACAAAAGCAATAATTAGTATTATTAAAAAAATAAAGAACATATTAATTAATCGTCCATTCCTTCTCCAGGTCTCCCAACACTAAAATTATATCAGATACTGTCGTCTTCCCTATTCTTAAGCTGCATTTAAAAAAATCTGCCAGTCGCTGATAAGTTTTTGTGCTACTGATTTTTTTACTAGTAATCAATAGACAGCCTGGAATAAATTCATCTTGAATAGACAAATCTACGACTCTTATTCCCTCCCCTTCAATCATCTGACTAAGTAAAAGCGCGGTTTTGTAGCTTTTTGTATAGATAATTTGAACGTTGATATCATAATTTCTATAGGTCTTTTGGGAAAAACTTCCCTGAAATTTTTTATAAAAACCATTATAGTTAAAAATGTCGTTACCATCTCCTAATTCAAAAGGTTTTAGATCTATTGTTTGATAATTTTTTCGATTACTGGTCGTAAAAAAATAAAATAGAAACAGTCGATCAATAAGAGCAGCATTAGAATTTGTTAAAAATATTTCTTTAATTGTTGGTATTTCATTTGAATTATTTGGACTATCATGATGATAGATAGTAGTTTTTTTTGGATAAAAATATAGATCAACCAAAGTTGCAGTGGCAGCTGAGAAAGTTTTTCCAATAATTTCCGGTTTTTTTTCCAAACTGGCTAATTTGCCAACTGCACCGACTTTATATTCACCATAACCGCCGGGAACAATTACCTTAACTGAATTAGGGAAAGATAATAAATAGTTAATATTTTTCCTGTCTAATGAATAAAAACGAATATTTTTTCCATAAAAAACTACGTTAATCTTATCCCTCCCCTTCAAAAACACCGAAGAAGTAAAGTTTTTGTAGATAAAATATCCAAATAAAAAAATAAGGAATATTATGAAGAAAGCTTTTGATTTTTGCTTGCCCTCCGTAGCTTTAGCGAAGGAGGGACTTGAACTTTTGACTTTTGACATTTGACTTTTGACTTAGGCTATTCCATGTTCTATTTTAAGCCTTCTAATTTTATTGATAATATCCTGTTTATCCATTTTATGCCAGAGATAAATTTTTTTTATTATCGTTAGAGAAGCTTCAAATTCCGGTTGAACCACCAAATTAGCACCCAGATCCTTCATTCTCGTCTGATCAGACTGACGATGAACCCGACTAATAATAAAAATGTCCCGGTTAAGTTTTCTGGCGTTCAAAACAACCGTTTCTTGAGCTAATCTTTCCGGAAGGGCCAAGATTAATATTAAAGCCTCATCTACCTGAGCATAATCAAGAATATCAATATCAGTCGGGTCACCATAAATGATGTTGACTCCTTGTTTTTTGGCCTTTTCCACTTGATAAAGATTATAGTCGATAGCCACATAAGGAATATTAGCCAGCATTAAAGAACGGCCAATATAACCACCGATCCGGCCATAACCGCAAATCACCACATGATTTTTTATCTCCAGAGTGTCAATCGGCGACTGGTTGCTATCAATTCGGTAAGCAATAAATTTTTCCAAAAAAGGCAGATATTTTTTTATAAACGATCTGGTTGATCCATAAATTTTATTTTTATTTTTAATGATAATCGGAGTTAAGATAAGAGTAATTAACGTCGATGTAATGACGAACAAATATTTATCATAAGAAATTACCTTATTAAATAAAGCTGCTGAAAGTAAAATAAAAGCGTCTTCATCGACCTGAAAAAGATATAAGGCCAGGCTAAAACTGGTTTTAGAATGAAAACGAAGAACCAAGAAGACAAAAAGAGTCACTAAAATTTTTATCAGGATTATTACCATCGTAAACAACAAGATCTGGGGAAGAAAACCGGCTACCGTCAATAACTTTATATTAGAACCGATATAAACAAAGAAAATCACTCCCAACAAGTCTCGAAAAGGCCTGACCTCGGAAAAAATATGATAATGTTCTAAAGTCTGGGCTAAAAGAATTCCGGCGATAAAAACGCCGATTAAAGTAGGAATTTTTAAGACTAAAGAAAGACTGGTGACAAAAAAAATAAAAAGAATAATAAATAAATTTAAAAGCTCGCGAGAACTCCGGGCAATTTTATTAAACACCCAGGGAATAATTTTCAGACCTAGATAGTAAAGTCCTGTAATGATTAAGGCGGATTTGACAAAACTAATAAGAATATCTATGCTAACGGCTAAAGGAGAAATATTTGCTCCGCTAATTGAGGTAAAGATTATTAAAAAAGGAATAAAGGCAATGTCTTGAAAAAGAAGCATGCCAATAGTAATCTCACCGATAAAAGACTGCTCCTCTCCCCGATCTTGAATAATTTTAGCGACCAGGGTGGTTGATGAAGAGGCTAAAGCAATTCCAATTAAAAATGATTGTAAAAGATTGAATTGAAATAAACCTGATAAAAGACTAATTAATATGACAGAAATTGAGATCTGTAATAAACCGGCGGTAATAATAATTTTTTTAAAACTTAAAATTCGGGAAAAGTTTATTTCCAAACCTAAGGTAAAAAGTAAAAGAAGAATGCCAAAGTAAGCAAAGTTTTTTATAGCTTGATCATTAATTAAGTTAGGAAAGAAATTTCCTAATACCAGTCCACCAATAATATAACCGATTAAAGGGGAAATTTTTATCTTCTTTGCCAAGGCTCCAAAAATAAATGGTACAAAAAGATAAATAAAAAAACTTATGACGATCGGACTCGATATTTCACCCATGAATATGAGTATAGCAAATATTACTTCCTCAAATGCTTTTCGCAGTCAATACAGAAAGAGGCCTCTGGAATAAGCTTTAGTCTTGCTTGAAGAGTCGGTTTTTTACAGCGTTCACAATAACCATATTGATTTTTATTGATCTTTCTCAAAGCATTATCAATCTCTTCGACTCGTTTTTGCATATCCTTAACTTGAGCTTCTATCGTATGATGACCAACCTGTTCACGGACATCGGTATCAACCGCCGCGTTATCTGAAGCGTGGTCTGGATCGGCAAACGGATCATCTTTTTTTAACTCTTCAATCTGATTAAGATTTCTTCTCCTTTCCTCCTCCAATCTTTTTTTTTGCTCTAAAACGAACTTCTTTGAAAATTTTTTGTCCATAATTTTTTATAAAACTTAAAATGCCGCTCCTAAAATAATATACAAAGTGAAAACTGGTTGTCAAGAGAATTATTAATGAAACCAAGAAATCAAGACTTTGACCAAAGAAGTATAGACGATTGTCTTTAATTTTGTCAAACAGAAAAATTGTCAAGGCTAAAAACCAGATAAAAAATTTTATAAGAAATCCCTTATAATACTTTTCTTTTCTTATTTCAAATAATATTTTGTAGGCAATCAGAGCGCCAATAATCAGAATTAAGCCTTCATATAGACCAACTAAGTGTCTAAAACCATCAAAACCTACATATTTGATTTTCAATAAAAAATTAGTTTTTGTCCCTATATCAACTCCAGAAAAAAAAGCGCCAACTTTACCAAAAACCAAAGCAATAAAAAAAGGGGTGATAAAATAGTCAATCAGTTCATTAAAGTTTATTTTTCTTATGTTGGAAAACAAATACAAAACCAAGAGGCCTCCAAAGATTGATCCATAGAGTGATATTCCCGGATAACCGTTGATAAGAATGAATTTTAAAAGATTAAAACCAAAGTCTTTAAAATATAAAATCACATAAACCAATCTGCCAAAAAATACAGCCCCCAACAAAGATAGAAATAATCCGTCAAAGACATCCTCTTCTTTAAAAGACGTTAAGCGAATATTTTTCCACAATAAAAAAGTCGCCCAAAAAAAACCTAACACTAGAAAAACTCCAAAAGTATAGATTTTTATAAAACCTAAATTCAGAAGTACCGGCAACATAGTTTTTAGTATAATTTATCATTAATGAAAAAACAATCATGAACCAGAATAAATTCGGTTCATGATTGCCCTGTACCGATCTATGATCTGGTTCAGGGCAAATTTTATAATATGGCTAACAAATTATTAAGAGTTGGCTTTGATCTTGATGGCGTTCTTCTTTACAATCCGGCTAGAATTTCACGACCGATTATTTCTATTGTTAAGAAATTACTTTTTAAAAAAAAAGGGTTACGCTTCTACTCTCCTCAGACTACTTGGGAAAAACAGTTTTGGAAATTATTCCACAGATCAAGTATTTTTATTGCTCCCGGTTTAGATGAAATAAAAACCATGATCAAACAAAAAAAAATAAAAGCTTATATTATTACCGCCCGTTACAGTTTTCTAAAACAAGATCTGGAAAAATGGTTAAAAAAAATAGATGTAGATCATTATTTCTCCGGCGTTTTTTACAATGAAAAAGATGAACAGCCACATCTTTTTAAAGAACGAATGATCAAAAAACTGAAACTTGATATGTTTGTTGAGGACAACTGGGATATTGTAAATTATTTATTAACCAAAAGTCGATCGCCCTCTGGGCAAAAAATCTACTGGATTTACAATATCTTTGATAGAAATATTAAATATAAATATAAACTTTCTTCATTAAAAAACTTTATTAAATCTATAAGTCAATGAAAATCCTGATCGTTACTGATTATTTTTATCCTCACTGGACCGGTATCTCTAAATCGTTATATTACCTTGTTAAAACAAAGATAGAAAACATCAAATTTGACGTTTTAACAACAAAATACAAAAAAGAATTAAAAAGTAAGGAAAGAATATTTCAAACCACTATTTACAGAGAACCATATATTTTTTCCATGAGTCGAGTTAAATATTCCATCGCTGTTATATTTAGATTTATTTCACTCGCCCATAATTACGACGGAGTACTTATAAACTCTCCTTGCTCAAATATATTACCTATTTCCTTATTGACAAAAATACTTAATATAAAATTATTTATTTTCCATCAGGGAGATTTGATTCTTCCTAAAGGATTAAAAAATAGAATATTGGAAATAATTTTTGACATCTCATCACAGATATCTTTTTATATATCAAATAAAATTAGCACCTACTCAAGAGACTATGCCATACATTCACGAATTATGAAATCTTTTTTAAATAAATTTACTCCCCTATTAATGCCAGTGATTATTGATAAAAAAAGTATTGATAAAAATAATACCATATATCAAAAATTGTTAAATCTAAAAAAACAAAAAAAAATATTATTTGGATTTGCAGGTAGGTTTGTAGAAGAAAAAGGTTTTGATATTCTTTTAAACGCAATTCCAGAAACGATTAAAAAAAACCCCAATATTTATTTTGTTTTTGCCGGAGATACTAATATTGCTTATGAAAATTTTTATAATAAAAATCGTAATAAAATATCACTAGTAAAATCGCATTTAACTATGTTGGGTTTGTTAAAAGAAGTTAACTTACAGAATTTTTATCATTTAATAGATTTTATTGTTATTCCTTCTCGTTCAGACTGCTTTAATCTTGTTCAGGCCGAAGCAATGCTTCAAGACAAACCGTCGATTGTTACCAACATCCCTGGTGCTAGATTTTTGGTAAAAAATAGCGACTTTGGATTAATTGCAAATGTGAATGATTCTGTTGATTTAAGTTCAAAAATAATTGAGGCTGTCAAAAAAAAATCCCAGTTATTAAATAATTTTAAGCAATTAAAATTAATATTGAACAACAAAAAAATTATTGAAAATATTAACCAATTTTTAACAAATTAATAAATACAATTAAGATTAATGATAAATAAAAAAATAAAGGGAGAGCCTGAATTAATATGTCTTTCTTTTTAATATTAAATATTTTACTATTTGAAGATTCACGTATAATCAAATAACCTATCCATATTAAAAAACTCGATACAATAAAAAAAACAATTGATTTGGTTATACTATTAAAATAAAAAAGATTATTGTATTCAATCGTTGATATAAAAGAAGATATTGGACGTAATAATGTATGATCAAAAAGACCCGGGAACATTAATAAGGTATATATAAAATAACCATAATATAACCAAGGTAAACTATTAAATAGTTTCTTATTAACGCTTGCATTAAGCAGTAAAAACGGAACTAAAAAAAGATATCTTTGGACGAACCAAAAAGAAGTAAAAAAGTATAAAGAAGAAAATAAAAATCCGTATTTTAAGATAGAATTAAAGTCTTTCTTTTTTTCTAATAATAATTTGCCCAATAATAAACCATAAAGAACTATATAAAAACTTACCTTAAAATTTCCAATAGATAAACCAGTGTTTAACATTTTATAATTTTCTGAGAATAAGAACATTTTTAGAAAATCATTATTATAAAAAGGAATAACTGATATTAAATATGGGGCCAATAAAATAACAATAAATTTTATTTTTTCAAAAAAAGTTCTTGTTAAAATTATTAAAAAAGGTAGCGCTAATAAAAATGGGTAGTGTTTAAATGCTCCTCCTAATCCAAGTAAAAAGGCGGTAATAAAAATGTTCTTTTTTTTTGCATAATACAGCGATGTTAAAACAAAAAATGCAGGAATAATGTCAAATTGACCTTGAATAAAAGTTATAAATATTACAATTGGATTTAATAACCACAATAGAAACCAAAAGAAACGATTCTTATTAAAAAACTTAGAAAAAAAGACTGCAGACAAAAAGTGTAATATTAAAAATGGTAATTTTGCCCAAAATAAAAAATTCTTATTTAAGATTAACTCAAAAATTGGGCATTGATTAACAGAAAAAATAGATGAAGGAATAATTTTAAAAAATTGTAAAAATTTCAGATAAGATCCAATTGTTAAATAATAAAGAGGGGGCCAAGTCGCATCTAGCCATGGACATATATTTTTATTAAGTCTTACTAAAGAATAAATATTTCCTTTTCCTATCATATTTGGAACATAAAACATCGCAAATAAATCAGGAAAAGAAAAGGAAATCATTAAAATAATGAAAAAAATTATGATTATTCCCAAAAAAATCAATCTCTTATTTAATATTTTTTTCATTCTTATATATCATAACTTTCGGATGATCATAAACAGTAAAATTTTCATCAGACCACTGGTCAGAAAGTTCTAATGGAATACCTAGATATTTTAAAGATGGATATGAAGTAAATTCTTTTATTTTTTTATAACCAGGATTTTTATCGGCTAATAATTCATTATAAAATTTAGATGTCAGGGGATATTTTTTGGGAACGGTCGGAATACTCCCCCATCCACGGTTAGAGGACAAAATATAATAATTAGCTTTTTCTAATGATTTATTGATTTTCTGCCATTTTTCCGGCGTATCCGGATCAAAAACGGGCAGCTGCTCTCCTGAAAATTGTTTACCATAACTGTTTGTGACCGGAAGCGGTAATGAATCATCCCATGATTCACTCAAAATATAAGAGCCATTGGGTAAATTTTTGTAAATCCATTCTGATGCTTCAACGCGGGTATGTTTATTAAAATAAATTGAGGAAAACATTAGAGGCCATATTATTAAAAAAATTACAAATAATAAATTACAAATAACAAATAAATTTTTATTTTTTATTTTTTCTAAAAGAAAATTTATACCTATGCCTGCAAAAATTGCCAAAAAGGGGTAGATGATAATAAAATATCTCAAGGTCGGAGTTACTTGTAAACTTTGATAAACAAAAAATCCTATCATCCAGATCAAAATAGCTAATAATTGCCAGCTTTTAGAAATTTGTTTTTTGAAAATTCCAATAATTAAAAATATTGTTGGTATTATTCCAAATCCAAATACTGAATTATTAACTAAACTATGCAATACCGTATTCTTATTCAGCCACTGCACCATTGGCGGAAACCAGTTGTTTATATCTTTAACCGTCATATTCTTTAATGACTTCATATTTTCAACAAAATTCTGGCTCAGTTGAGGATTAAAAAAATTGGCTGATTGAAACAAATATGGATCGGCAAACCTTAACGTGAAATAAGAAATCCCTAAATAAATAAATACAATCAATAGCCACTTACCTATCCGTGACGGCCGTCCCAGATAGGTAAGGCTGATAAGAAGTAGATTAAGTGGTAAGATGAATAACGCTGTTATTTTACTGGCCAAGGCCAAACCGAAAAAAATGGCGGATAAAAATAAATATTGTACGGAACGCATATATGCGTTCCGTACAGAATATCGTAATGCAAAATAGAACGATCCAAACATAAAAAAATTCAAGAAAGTATCAACCGCGAAAAAATGAGACAGTTGAATCGGCAGAACGGCGATTGCGTAGAAAAAGGCAGCCCAATATTTGATATTCGGTGAAAATCCTTTATTTTTTTCAAATAATTTGACTATCTTAATGATCAGCAAAATAACCAACAGATCAAAAAAAGCTGATAACTGACGTCCTAAAATTGTAAAGTCATTATAGTTATCTAGGTTTAATTTAACGGCTAAAAATTTTGTAAAAATTAAGGGAAATCGGCCATAGACAAAGAAGTTGTAACCAATATTAGCCGGATTTAACAACGAAGTTTTCTGGTCAAAATATTGATTAACATTTGTTGGTAACTTCATTGCGTTCCCTACCATGGTCAAAAATCTCTCATCGGGATGAAGATGAAAATTGGCGTCCCAGTTAAGATTATTAAAACGGAAAAAAAACGCCAACAAAATAATCACTAATCCAATTATTATTTTTTTCATGAATCAACTTATTTCTTAAAAATTTTTTTAAACGGATTTAAGGATTTAATAAAATTCCTTTTTTCATTATCAATATAAAAACGCAGAATATCTCGAGTAGTAATAATGCCTAAAGGATGCCTTTCTTTATCAACAATAATGACACTGCCAATCTTTTTATTGACAATTAGGTTAATCACCTCAATTAATAGTTTTTCTTTTGATAAGGTTAGAACATAACTCTTGGCAAAATTTTTTACCCGATAATTATAAAAGCTTATTCTGTCACTGCTTTTTTCGCCTCGATTAGAATACTTTGGACTAATCATTAGTCTGATTAAGTCGTAATAACTCAATACTCCTTTTAGTTTTCTTTCTTGATTAATGACGACTAATTTGGAGATTTTTTTGGTTTTAAAAAGGTGAATTGCCTGACTAATCATGTCATCTTCATAAACCGTGATTAAACCTTGCCATCTTTTTCTAATAATCTCTTCTACTTTAACTTTAAAAATCGGTTGATCTTTAAAATAAGATAATACTCGACGGGCGGAAATAATCCCTAAAAATTTCTCTGGGGATTTACCCTGAACCCTAAGTGGTTCAGGGTCAAAAACCGGTAAATAATGAATTTTTGATTGAATAAAAAGTTCGCAAACTTTAGATAAAGGATAGTTAAGATAAATTTTTGAAGTATGAGTCAAACAATGTTCAACTTTAGTATTCCCAGGAAACGAAGATTTAATCATCGTAAAATACGGATTAATCACTCCTAAATATTTATCATTATCGTCAAAGACAAAGGCCGCGTCGTGCGAAGTTGATAATTTACTTAAAACTTTAGAAAGGTGATCTTCCGGAGAAACTTTTATAATATTATTTTCTTTTAAGATATTTAAAAGCCGCATAAGATTGTTATAACACAAACTGACCGCTTTTGTAAATGATTTTTTTTGATCCGTCTTTTAAAATGGCTTCAACCATCTTATCATTGGTATTGATAATATCGCAGTGCTCAACCGATTCGTTAAAACCCAAATGCTCCCAATCTTTTTCTTTCATTTTTTTAATATCACCATTATAACAATCATGATATGAAGTTCCAACCGCCAAATGACTATTACCGAACTGGCCGCCGAAATTCTCATCATATAAAGTATTGGCCATGAAACGGGAGATCTTGGAAAATCTAATATCCGTCAAGGAAAACTCACCGATTTTATTGGCATTTTTTTGGGCAATCAAAGCTTTAAGCAATCCTTCGTTTTGATCAGCTTGTGCTTTGACAACGACTCCATCTTTGAATTCTAAATGAATATTTTTAATTATATTTCCATATCTATAAAGCGGAAAGTTAAAAAATATTTTTCCGTTAACACCTCGCCAGTCAGGCGAAGTAAAGATCTCAAAAGACGGAATATTTACTCCCGAGCCACCCTGCCAAATTCTTTTTTCACCCAAAGAAATATATAGATCGGTTTTTTCAGAAACCATATGATATTTTTCTACCGGCAGTTCGTTTAATTTTTTCTTTAAGTCATTTATCTGTCGAAAAGTTGTTTTCCATGTAGGGATCGGGTTTCCCGATCCCAAATAACAAGCATTGATTATCTCTTGCCAGAATTCTTTGATTGACAACCCTGCCTCGTGGGCCATTCCTTTGGTTCCATACAAACACAAAGTCCAGGTTAATTTGCCTTGATCTTCTTTTTCAAATAACCATTTTCGAAGTTGTTGTTTTTCGCTGTTAGCAATGATAATCTTTTTCGGATCAATGTCTTTTAAAAGAAACGGGTCAGTCGGAGCGATCAAATATATCCTGTGATCAATCGTATTAACTAAAGTTTTAGTATATTCTTTAGGAAAAAATTTCAGTTGATGATCTTTGGCATTTTCAAACATTACTTTCTGAAAACTTTCATCAATATTTTTCACCATCGGATAAGCGCCTTTTTCCAGAATTCTTTTGTAAACCACCAAGGCTAACGGTAGAGCTTCTGAATCATATTGAAGATAGATTATTTGTTTTTCCTTAATTCCCTGTCCTTTCCCTAGTGCGAAGTCAATCAACACTTTAGCGTAGTTTTCGAGAATTTTTTTTGAAGGAATAAACATTATTTATTATATTCTATTTAACGAGTTATTTATTTAGCGAGTTAAAAAAAATAGGTAACTCGCTAAACTCGTAATAATTAATAAATTAATTATATTTAATTATAACAGTTTAACTGTTTATCTTTCCGGCAAAAAGTGGCGGAGAATGTGACCGGCGTCGCCAACCGCTCGGTCGCCTATTAAATAATAACTGGAGTTTAGCTCGTCAGCTACTCCAACACTATAAAAACAAGTTTTTATCCCCAACTCCTCCAAGGCTTTTTTCATTAGCAAAGTTCCCGCTTGAGTCAAACTGATTGACCGATGATAAATCTTAGACGGCTTTATTCCAAGTTTTTCGGCAGCTATTATGAAGGCGGAGCTTGAGGCGCCGGAGGCCGGATTAACAAAATCACTTATCAATATTGGCTGATTATTAATTTGCTCCAATTGTTTTTTATTTCGCCACAAAACCGTTACAGATAGATTGGTCGTCGGCTCCCCTTTCAAATGAGTTCTTTTGGTGACAACCCGAATTTCATTTTTAAGCGAAGAGTTCCTACTTTTTCCTAAAGCTAATCGGGTGGTCACTAACCCTGCTCTTTCCAAACTAATTGCCGGTAATTTTAAATCATCTATTTTAAACTGTTTTTCATGTTTTCGAAGCATTTCATAACCATTTTTAGCCAGTTGAAAATATTCTTCAGCAATGCCGCTATCATGATAGAGATTGGAATTGAAAACGATTTTCTGAGCAATATTGTTAATCTTATCCATCAAGTGTTTGGCGTCTTTATAATAATTTTCCAAAATAAAGATCTGGTTTTTTTCTAGATTTTTTAGATTCCATTGACCAAATTGACCATGATATTTACCAATTAATTTTTTAAACAAATCTTTAAATTTAACAATGTGGTCAACGAGAGGATTGCCAAAAAAACCATTAGGATCTAAAAGATAAGGCGAGACATTAATTTTTTTTCCATTCTTTCCTGATTGAATAGTTACTTTGTCGAAAATCACAATTAGTAATTAGTAATTGGTAATTAGAAATTTATTTATCTCGTTTCTCAATTTCTCCGCTTCTTCACGCGGGTTTTTGGCGAAGATAATACCCCGGGAGGAATTTATTATTAATCCTTGTTTTTTAGAATTTAATCCTGCTTTAAGAGTCGCTTCCAAATCGCCTCCCTGAGCGCCAATACCTGGAATCAACAACGTCATATCCCCCACTATCTTTCTTACTTCCTTAAGTTCAGAAGGATAAGTAGCGCCAACTACCAACATGCAGTTTTTGTTCTTGTTCCACTTTTTGGCAATGTTTTTAGCAACAATTTGATATAAAGGTCTTACCATCTTTGCTCGATCGTGCAGAGATGGTATAGAAACCTGGAGATTTTGAAATTCATCACTACCCGGATTAGATGTTTTACATAAAATTATTATTCCTTTATCAATGCAATCCAAAAATGGTCTTATAGCCTCTTCTCCTAAATACGGATGAACGGTCACGGCATCAGCACCAAGGTATGTAAAAACAAATTGAACATAACCTTTATTTGTATTGCCAATATCGGCCCGCTTGGCATCGATGATGATGGGAATTTCCGGATATTTTGCTTTTAAATAATCACAGGTGTCTTTTAAAGCATTTATTCCTTCATGTCCTATAGACTCATAGAAGGCTGTGTTCAATTTGTAAGAACAAACCAGGTCATGGGTGGCTTCAATTATCTTCTTATTGAACGAAAGCTGATTCCGTGGAGCGGAATCATCCTGAGCGAACGTTGTAAGTCGAAGGATCTTCTCCATATCACTATCTAACCCCACACAAACCAAAGACTTGTTTTTTTTGACGATTGCGTCAAGTTTTTCTTGAAAGATCATAAGATTAAAATTAATTTATAATAAATAAGCCGGAAAAAAAAGTACCCAAATATCTTGGTGTTTTTTAACAGTCAATAAATTTTTCGTTATTACAACAGCTTTTTTTTGCTTATACTTATTTAAAAAGTTATGAAAACTCCGAGTAAGATTCGTGTCTGGCGATTCTTGATATTTTACTTCTAAGGGAATTAATTCGTTTTGAAACTCAATCACAAAATCTACTTCCGCTCCTTGTTTAGTCCGCCAATATTTAATTTCATAGCGAAAATTGTTTTCTAATCTGCGACGAAAATATAATTGTTGAAAAACAAAACATTCAACCAAATTTCCTTTATCTTGGCGGGAATCTATTGGCCGAAAATCATTAATTAGACTATTTCTTAGGCCAATATCCAAGAAGTAAGCTTTTGGAGTTTTTTTTATTTCCGTAGTTTTGTTAGTCGCATAAGAATTAATTAACTTAATAATAAAAGTGTTTTCCAACTGTGATAGATATTGTTTTACCTGACGGTATGGCGTACCCATTTCTTTTGACAATGAGGAATAATTTAACATTCCTCCATTAATCGCCGAAAGAGATTTAACAAAATTTTGAAATTGCAAAAAATCCCCAATCCGTAAATATTTAATAATATCTTTTTCTACGTAAGTCTCTAATAAATTAGTCAGTGTTTCCTGTTTTAATGAAGAGTCTATCGTGTTTACCCGCGGATAACCACCATACATCAGATATGATTCAAAAGATTTTGTTAGTTCATTGTTAAAAATCAGTTTTGGCAAATAATCGACAAATCCCGTCTTTAAATAATTTCTGAAAAAACTATTATTTTTTTTCCAGTAGTGATAAAGCGGTTTTTCTTGTAATAAAAGTGACTCTCCGAATGAAAAAGGGTAAAGATTCAAATATATTATTCGGCCAACCAAAGCGCTAGCTATTTCTCGTATTGCCAGGCTGGCTGATCCGGTGATTATGAATTTTGCTTGTGGAAAAGTATCATATAGTTCTTTTAATATCTTACCTCCATTTTTGACATATTGAAATTCATCAAAAAGAAAATAAACTTTATTTTTTTTTTGACAATAGGCTGATATAAATTCTTTTGGTGAAGTAATAAAAGAAGTTAAACTTTGATTATTTTCAAAACTGATGTATATGGTATTATCCAATGGGAGTTTTTCTTTAATTTTATTCAAAAGAGTAGTTTTACCAGATTGACGAGGTCCGTTTAATGCAATTATTTCTTTTTCTTTAATCCAGGGCAAAATACGGCTAAAAACCTCCCTTTCAACAATATTAACATTACTTTTTTTACTCATACTGTAATAATAGTATTACTTTTATAACGGCTTGTCAAGAGTATTTTGCTAAAAGTGTCATTCCCGCGGAGGCGGGCTATAGTCCCCTTTAGGGGAAATCCAGTCTAAAATTACTACTATGAAGTTTATAGATACGAAGCGATTCTTTTTGTTTTGAAATAATCTTATCTCGTTCTTATTGAATGATCACAATGTTATTTTTTCAAAATATTTTTTCTTGATTCTAAAGTAAATTTTAAACATTTATCATTTAATTTTTTATCAATTCTTTTATGCTTAAGTAATATTGCAAAAACCTCTTTTACATTATAAATAACATGACACTTGTATCCTTGTTTCTCAATTATTTCTGGTCCTCCCTGCCACCTATCAAGTAAAACAACGATGTCTTTTACCGTCAAACCCTCATCCAAAACTGGTTTAATTGTCTCTAGTTTACTGTCACCATTGGTTATAACATCATCTACTATGATAGCTTTTTGACCATTATGATAGTTGCCTTCAATTAATTTACTAGTTCCATATGATTTTCTTTCTTTTCTGACAAAAACCATGCGTTGATTTTGGTATAAGGAAATTGCAGTAGCTATTGGAATGGCTGTGTAAGGTACACCAACCATGACATCAAAGTATAATGTCCTCATTGTTTCCCAAAATACATTCGCGGTTAATTTGAGAAGATATGGATAAGAAACTATCATACGGAGATCGATGTAATATGGAGACATTATCCCAGACTTAAGTTTAAATTCTCCAAATTTAATACCATTAACTGCAAACAAATCGAGAATCAGTTTTTCTCTTTGGGTAATTTTATCCATAGGATTTTATTTTAAAACTAATAATTTTTCCAACTCTGTTTCTGATAATAATTTTTTTTCCAGAATAATTTCTCTCATTGTCTTACCCGTTGCAACGGATTCTTTAACAACTTTGGAGACAGCGTCTTTATTAATATAGACGCTTCCATGCTTTCCAGAAGTATAAACAAAGTGGCTATCAGTAATCACCGCCCCGACTTTTTTTAAGATATCAACAACATTGTCCATAAGTATATAAATAATTTATAATATTTAATAAATTAAAACATTTTAATGAGCCATTCCAATTAAATTTTCAACATTTTTTATTTTTTCTTTTACTAAAAAGTCTTTCATACCGGCAATAATTTCTTTATATATTTTATAGCCACGTAAATATACACTTGATCCAACGCCGATCAAAGTCGCGCCAGCCATCATCATCTCAACCGCATCCTGCCATTTCTCCACTCCGCCCATACCAAGGATAGGAATTTTTACTGATTCGTATATTTCATATATTTTTGCAATCGCAACCGGCCTGATGCCAGGTCCGGACAAACCACCTTTTTTTGCCCCAAGAATCGGCTTCCGCTTGTAAATATCAATTATCATGCTTGGAGCAACAGTGTTTATGGCGGCAATCGCCGAAGCGCCTGCTTCCTCACAGGCTTTTGCTATTTCGCTAATTTGTTCAACGTTTGGAGAAAGTTTGGCAATTAAAGGAATTTTTCCTGCTTCTTTTTTCACTGAACTAACGACTTGATAAGACGACTTACTTTTATTACTAATCATTTCACCAAATTCACCCTCAACATTAGGACAAGATAAATTTAACTCAATGGCAAAAGGCTTTATTTCAGCAATTTCAGCCACTAATTTTTTAAATTCTTTGATACTGGCCGCAAAAACACTTACTATCACAGGAACTTTTGCTTGTCTTAAGAATATTTTTATCTGTTTTTTTCCTTCTTTTAATCCTGGATTTTTTAATCCAACCGAATTAAGAATGCCATATTCATATTTAGCCACTCGAGGAATTGGATTGCCTTCTCGCGGCTCTAAAGTAATCGATTTTAATACAACTGTTGACGCTCCAGCATCAATAGCTAATTGATGGCCGGGAATATCATTGATAATTCCTGAAGGAAGAAATAATGGATTTTCCAATTTCTTATTAAATAATTTTATTTTAAGATCCATATTTTTAAAAATTATAAATAATTTAATTTATAATGGTTTTATAACTTTTCCAAAACCAGATTTAATTAATAATTTACCACCTTCAAATACTTTTTTTCCTCGAATATAAACTTTTTTTATTCTGCCTTTTACTTTCCATCCATTAAACGATGACCAACCGCACTTTGTCTTTAAGTTTTTATTATCAATAATATACTCTTCTTTTGGATCGATTTCTACAAAAGTATTTTTATCAGTTTTTATATTAAAAATTCTTTTTGGATTTTCAAAACAAAGTTCGACTAATCGATTAATCGTTAATCTTTTTTCTGAAACTGCAGTTAGCAAAAGTGGTAAAGTCGTCTCCAGCCCTGGGACGCCAAAAGGTGGTTTATCCGATTTTTTTTCTTCGATAGTGTGAGGGGCATGATCGGATTCTATAATATCAATATCTTTTAAGTGGCCCCAAAGAAAATCAACGTCTTTTTTTGATTTTAAAGATGGCTTCATCATGCCGAATGGACCGAGTTTTTTTTCATCAGCAACAGTTAAAAATAGATGATGAGGAGTAACACCACAGGTAATCGGCAATCCTTGATTTTTTGCTTTAATAACTGATTCCAATTCGTATTTAGTTGATATATGAACAATGTGAACTCTTTTTCCTGTTTTTGCCGCCAATTTAATGACAATATCAATGACATCCGCCTCAGCATGAGCGAGAATTGGTTTATTACTTTTCCAAGTTCGAAAAATTTTTTTTAGTTTTTCTTCATTAATAATAAAATTGCCGGTAGTTTCATTTAAATAAAGTTTAAGTCCAAAAACATACGGTTTCATTTTTCTTAATTCATCTAAATTCTCTCCAAGACTTCCCGCATAAAAACCAAGTTCACAGACAATTTTTTGGCTGGCAATTTTTTGTTTTTTCCTTAATTCTTTTATTGAAGTAATTGGGGTTTTATTATTCGGCATATCTAAAACTGTAGTAAAACCACCGGCAAGTGCGGCCAAAGTCCCAGTCAAAAAATCTTCTTTATAAGTTTGACCCGGATCGCGCAGATGAACATGTATATCAATTAACCCTGGTAAACGCAACATATTTTATCTATAAATCTATAATTTATATCACCCTCTTGATTTCCTGTTCCAAAATATTTTTAAAGTTTTTAATAATTGCCCAGTGATTTTTTGGGAGAAACATCTTTAATTCTTTTTCAAATTGAATATTTTGCTTACTGAGTACGATTAATACTTTTTTTAGCACGTTTTTTCCACTCGCGGGTAGAAGATTAGCTCTCAGAATATAATACAGATCATAAAAGTCCCTGGCTTTTTGTCTATCAAGTAAAGCGTGGACTTTTCCTGATATAAGTTGTCCCTGCTTAAGAGCCATGATAGTATATGGTGGAATAAAATCATTAACAACTGTAGCTATTTCTCCTATATTTTTTTCCTTTCTTTGAGAAATTTCAAGCTGAATATCTATTCTCTGACCATGCAAAAAAAAATTAATGATAGCTAAATATCCTCCAGTTGTCTTTTTTGACTCTTTTATATCAATTTTAATTCCTTCCCGTTCAATTTCCCTGACTGTTTGAATAATAATATCCTCTATTTTGCTCATCGTTGTTGTATTTGAACTAAAGTCCAAGTCCTCAGAAAATCTTGGGCTATGGTAAATTATTCTTAAAGCCGTACCGCCTTTAAAATATATTTTGTTCGATTCCGAATGACGATAAAAATAGGAGAGAAAAAGATGTTGAATGTATTCTCGACGAACATTTAGTTCGCTTGTCTGCCATTTTATAGATAAGTCTTTGATGAATTGATTGGAAATCATATAAAAGCTTCGATTAAATTATTTAATTTTTTATTTTTGAATAAAGCTGCATAAAAAATTATTTTTTCTTTATCAAAACCTTTTGTCTCTAATCGATCATTTTCTGGGCTTTTTTTCAACGATACAAAATATAGATAATCAATTAATGCTTTTTCTTTTTCGGCAATCAAAAAAATCTTGTCTCCAATTTTATTTAATGAATAACCTGTAAACGCTTCTTTTTTAATGGTTTGATAAGAAAACACTTTTCCAGAAACATCAAAAAGCCGCGTCGGCTTAGTTGTAGCCGATGTAATTGTATATACCATCTCCGGAATTAAATTATAATAAGCTAATGCATATTCGAAGGAAATATATGATGGTTTGTAGATGGCATTGGCTATTTCTTCTTCCGATGGTTGGTCAGTTTTTAGCATATATATTCCCCGCTTTAACCTTGAAAGAAAGCCTTCTTTTACTTGTGTCTCTAAAAAATATTTAGTTGAGTGAGACGAAGTTTGAAAGATGCGTGTAAATTCTTGCCCAGTAAAAACACGAAGATTGCGTTTTAGTAACTCTTCACGTATTTGAATTGGTTTCAGTAAAGTGTACATATTTATACTTAACTGAAATGATTATAAGACTAAACCACTTATTTGTCAAGTCCTTACATTCGGGACGGATAAATCCGTCCCCTACATTATAAATACTCGTCCCAGCTCTTAATCTTTAAATCGCTTATTTTGTATCTGTCCAGAGCATTGACAAAAAAACGGGCGGAATTTAAATCAGTGAACAATGGAATGTTGTTGTCAAT
Source organism: uncultured Gammaproteobacteria bacterium (assembly GCA_964543535.1). Classification (GTDB taxonomy): domain Bacteria; phylum Patescibacteriota; class Microgenomatia; order UBA1406; family GWC2-37-13; genus GWC2-37-13. The sequence goes on from CAZIYS010000001.1 coordinate 209,507, forward strand.
CGCCGCCCGCCGGATCAGATATCCGTCGGTCTGATGTTTTTTTAATAAAACAACATTATTATAATCTTCACTCAAATTAATCACCAAAGAAACTTGTTTTGATTTGATAATATCAACGACGTTCGGGTTTTTGCCTTCATAGACTTTATAAACCAGACTAGTCCGAACCCCTTTAGTTTTTAAAAATTTATGAGTATTCAAAGTCGCGTACAGTTTATAACCCAGACTTTTCAAACGCCAGATTGACTCGGCAAAACGAAGTTTAAAATCATCCCCGCCAATTGTGACTAGTGCCGTCTTATTTTTTAAAGATAAACCAGTGGAAAACAGAGATTTCAAATAAGCTTCCTCAGCCGTCTCACCAAAACAAGCCACTTCTCCGGTTGAAGACATCTCAACCCGTAAAATAGGATCAGCCCCTTCCAACCTGGCAAAAGAAAATTGCGGCGCTTTGACCGCCACGTAATTGGGATATTTTATTTTGTATTCTTTACTCTTTCCAAAAAAACTGTCAACTATTACTTCGGCAAAGTTAACTCCGGTGACTTTAGAAATAAATGGAAAAGTTCGAGACGCCCGTAAATTCATTTCAATCACATAAACTTCATTGTCTTTGACCATAAACTGGATATTAAAAGGTCCGGTTATATTTAAAGAGGCGCTTAATTGATTTGCAATCTCAACCATCCGAGTACCGCTAAAGAACCGTACTCTTTCGGCCGGATAGACAATCGTTGCGTCTCCGGAATGAACGCCGGCGTGTTCAATGTGATTGGAAATCGCATAAACTTTGACTTTACCCTCTTCCGCCACTCCGTCAAATTCGATTTCCCGGGCGTTGATAATAAATTTGGAGATTGTGACCGGATGAGTTCTGTTAATATCAGTCGCCTTTTTAATAAAATGTTTTAGTTCGGTTTCGTTATAACAAAGATTCATTGCCGCGCCGGACAAAACATAAGATGGTCTGACTAAAATTGGATAACCAACTGTTTGACTGAACTTTAAAGCCGCCTCCATAATGGAAAAACTATTCCAAACCGGCTGCTTAATTTTTAAGCTGTCTAATAAATGAGAAAACTTTTTCCTATCCTCAGCCCGGTCAATATCAGCGGCTTTCGTTCCTAAAATTTTGATACCGTATTGAGTAATCTTTTGAGCAATATTATTAGGAGTCTGGCCGCCAACCGAAACCACCACTGCTGATGACTGTTCAAATTCATAGATATCAGCTACCCGTTCAAAATTTAGTTCTTCGAAATAAAGTCGGTCAGAAATATCATAGTCAGTCGAAACCGTTTCCGGATTACAGTTAACAATAATTGACTTTTTTCCATATTTTTTTAAGAATAGAGAGCTATTGACGCAGGTCCAATCAAACTCAACTGATGAGCCGATCCGGTACGGCCCAGAGCCTAAAACCATCACTCCTTTATCACCGATCGGTTTAACATCATGATGACTACCGTTATAGGTGGTGTATAAATAGTTTGTTTTGGCGGGAAATTCTCCGGCTAAGGTATCAATTTGGAAAACGGACGGAAATAATTTCCATTTATTTCTTAATTTCCTAATTTCTAATTCCTTGACTCCTAACAGCTCCCCGATTTTCTTATCCGAAAACCCTAATTGTTTTAGGCGTAACATTTGTTCCAGTTGTAAGGAACAAAAATTTTTGTTCCTTACGGAAGAAATTTCACGTTCTGCCTCCACAATCACCTTTAATCGATATAAAAACCAAGGATCAATACCAGATAACTGGTAGATTTTTTCCACTGACACTCCTAGTTTTAAGGCTTTAGCAATAAAAAATATTCTTTTTGAGTTAGCCTGTTTAATATTCGCCAAAACTTCCTCTTCGGTCATATCAAAATTATTATCAGTTATTCCTTGAACGCCAATATCTAACATTCTCACTCCTTTTTGAATCGCTTCCTCAAACCGGCGGCCAATCGCCATAATCTCACCCACTGACTTCATTGAGCTGCCGATTTTTTCCGTTGTTCCTTTAAATTTATCCATATCCCAACGAGGAATTTTCACAACAATATAGTCTAAAGCCGGTTCAAAAAACGACTGAGTAACTTGAGTTACCTGATTTTTTATCTCCATTAGACTTTTACCCATTATTAATTTGGCGGCCACGTAAGCTAAAGGATAACCAGTGGCTTTGGAAGCCAAGGCTGAAGAGCGGGATAAGCGGGCATTGACTTCGATAACATAATATTCTATTTGAGGCGAGACAGGCCCCGTCGAAGGATGAGGATTGAGCGCGAATTGAACGTTACACTCCCCCACAATCCCCAAGCTCCTAACGATTTTAATTGAAAGTTCCCGCAGATAATGATATTCAAAATTAGTCAACGTCTGACTGGGAGCCACAACAATTGACTCGCCGGTATGAACGCCTAAAGGATCCATATTTTCCATATTGCAAACCGTCACACAGTTATCATATTGGTCTCGAACTACTTCGTATTCAACTTCCTTATAATGATGGAGATATTTTTCCACCAATATCTGCGGAGAAAAAGCCAAAGCCTCTTGAGCAATAACAATAAATTCATTTTCATTTTTAGCGATTCCCGATTTCTGGCCGCCTAAAGAAAAGCCTGCCCGGATCATCACCGGATAACCGATTTCTTGAGCTTTTTTCAAACCAACTTCAACAGAACTAACGGCAGAACTTCTCGGTGTTGCTACTTTAATTTTATGAAGATGATTGGCAAACTTTTCCCTGTCTTCAGTTAAAATAATTGAAGAAACTGGTGTTCCCAAAACTTGAACATGATATTTACGTAAAACTCCTTTTTTGTAAAGATCCATTCCGCAGTTTAAGGCTGTCTGGCCGCCAAAAGACAAAACAATTGCGTCAGGTTTTTCTTTTTTAATTACCTCGGTGACAAAGTCCGGAGTCACCGGCAAAAAATAAATTTTGTCAGCCAGCTCTTTTGAAGTCTGAATCGTGGCAATATTGGGATTAATCAAAACCGTCTTAATCCCCTCTTCCTTAAAAGCCTTGATTGCTTGACTTCCTGAATAGTCAAATTCTCCAGCCTGGCCGATTTTGAGGGCTCCGGAACCAAGAATTAGTATTTTTTTCATAATTTATATAAAGCTTGATACCGTATTTTTTCGCAGACTTCACCCTAAAGGGACCCAAGTCATTTGCTCAAAAATAGGTATCTGCGCTTTAGCATATTTTAAAAAGCGAAGATATCAAATTTTTTACGGTTTTTTGTTTTCCGTTAAAAAATTTTTGATATCGAGCTTTTTCTTTCATATCTTTTTCAAAAAATAATCAAATATCCATTCTGTATCTGTTGGCCCCGGACTCGCCTCAGGATGAAACTGAACTGACATAAACAGATATTTTTTATGGATAATGCCTTCATTAGTATTATCATTAGCATTAACAAACCATGGAGAAAATCCTTCAGGGATTCTTCCAATAGCAAAACCATGGTTTTGCGTCGTCAGATAGCAACGCTTAGTACCAACCATGATGCACGGTTGATTTTGTCCGCGGTGACCAAACTTCATTTTATAAGTATCGCCGCCGGCTGCCAAAGCGAGAATCTGATTTCCCAGACAAATTCCCAAAAGAGGAATTTTTTTTGCTAAAACTTTCTTAACGGTTTCAATCGTCACATCAGCCATTTTCGGATCTCCTGGCCCATTCGAGACAATCATGGCATCAAAATTTAAATTCGAATTAAAAATATCAAAATCCCAAGGTACAGTAATTACTCTTACTCCCCGATTAATTAGACATCTCTTTATATTATTTTTAACACCACAATCTATTAAAACAATTGTTTTAACTTTGTTTCTATCTTGTCCACGATCGTTGTTAAGATAATATTCTTTAATAACCTTTTTTGTTGAAACAGCATTAACTAAGTTACTCAAGTTTGGATCAACAAAATTAATATCTTTGTCAAAGATAATCTTTGCCAGCTGAGCCCCTTGATCTCTTAATTTTTGGGTCAAATAGCGAGTATCTGGAATCACTAAACCGGGGATTTTTTCTTTTTTTAACCAATCACTCAAGGTCATCTGGCTTTGAAAATGCGACGGTGTATCAATATATTGAGAAACAATCAAGCCGGAAACATGAATCCTGTCCGACTCCCAAAATTTTTTATCCGGGACTCCGTAGTTACCAATAATCGGATAAGTAGCCACTAAAATTTGCCCTTCATATGAAGGATCAGTTAAACTTTCCGGATAGCCAACCATACCTGTCGAAAAGACTAACTCTCCGGATTTAGCTTGTTCATAGCCGAAGCTTTGCCCTTCAAAAACTTCGCCATCTTTTAAGATTAGTTTTGCTAACATAATTTATTTAAAAAGCTCGATATATAAATTTTTACGAAAAACTAAAAAGTCGCAAAAATTATATATCTTCGCTTTTGAAAAAGTGCAGATACCTTTTTTGAGCAAATGACTTGGGTCCCTTTAGGGTGAAGTCTGCGAAAAAAACGGTATCAAGCTTTTTCATCTCCTAAAATTAAACTAAACAACGCCATTCTTACGTACATCCCATTTTTCGCTTCGGTCGTTAGATAGACTGCTCGTGGATCCGAATCAACCGCAGTTTCAATTTCCCCAACCCGCGGCAAAGGATGCATTATTAAGGTGTTCTTTCCAGCTTTTTTATCAACTAGCTTTTTAGTTAAAATAAAACTGTGCTTTAATTTTTCATATTCATTTTTATCACTAAATCGCTCTTTCTGCACCCGCGTCCAGTACCAAAAATGGCAGTCAGAGGGAATTTCTTCAAATGATTTTATTTCTATTAACTTTATATTTCTTTTTTCTGACGCCTGAAAATCTTCTTTTGACAACTTTAATTCTTTTGGTGATAAAAGATAAAGAGTGTTTTTGGGAAAAATTGACAAGCCGCGAATCAGTGAATGGACGGTCCGGCCGTTTAAAAGATCGCCAACTAAAAGACCTTTCAGATGATCAAGATGTTGGTGTTTTTCATAAATTGTAAACATATCAAGAAGGGCTTGGGTCGGGTGTTCGCCAATTCCGTCGCCGGCGTTGATGATAGGAATATCAGAAATATTACTGACCTTTTTAGCAATTCCGACCTGAGGATGACGGATGACAATCGCGTCGGAATACTGCTCAAACATTTTTATTGTATCTTCAATCGTTTCTCCTTTAACCACCGAAGATGTTAATAAAGGATTTTGATATTCGATTGTCTGACCGCCGAGCCGTTTAACGGCTGACGAATTCGAGCTAAAAGTCCGAGTCGATGGTTCGAAAAATAGAAGAGCGACTACTTTTCCAGAAAGAATCTTTAATAATTTTTTTGTTGGGGTTTTTTTAATCTTGATTACCTGACGAAACAATAAATCTATTGATTTTTGATCAAACTGATCAAGGGAAATAACATCTTTCCCAAAAAAAACCTCAGAAATTTTCATAGTCTCTGAGAATTATATTCTATACGATTTATAAAAAAAAGCAAGGGGAAAATTTTAAGTTATTGATATAATATAAATAGCCAGGGTGGCGGAACTGGTAGACGCGCAGGTTTCAAATCCCGCCAAGAAAGGCGCGGTGTTGGAATGGTAGACAAGCCAGTCTCAAAAACTGGTGGCTGCATAAGCCGTGAGAGTTCGAGTCTCTCCCGCGCCACTTTAGGCGGGACAATTCCCTCCCCCGGTACTAATTAACGATTATACAATCTATCTTACTTAAAAAAGTTTTATAACCTATCTGTGACGGCCGTCTCAAATAGGTAAATAAAAATCATCAAAAAGAAATGTGTTTTCATCGCCTCTTGACAAGAAGAAGAAGAAGAAGAAGAAGAAGTAAAATATCAACCATGATAAATCAAGAAGTCAGGAAAGATCAATTCAATCATCTTAAAAAAAGGGCTTTGTTGGTTTTTTCGACTGCTCTTCGTGGCCCTTTACTTCTCATGTTAGGCTGTGGAACAACTGTCAAAGGGATTTCTGTTCATGACCATGGTGGTCAAAAGTGGACCAAAGGTTATTTATTACCAGAAACATTTGATGAATCAACCCACGGAAAAATCAAAGATTGGAGAGAAGAGGGTGAAGAAGTTAATATTGATTTAAGAGGTAAAAATGGAAGTAAACCTATTCATCGTCATCCAAAACATATAGGAGACGGAGACTACGACGGATATTTGGGAGCTCAAGAATTCAAATTTGAGTGATTAAACCCTTTATATCTCCTCCACGTCATGAGGCATTGATTCGATTAGAGAACTCTGGGTAATCTGGATAAACTCGGCTTTTTGCCAAAGCTCTTTTGTATTTTTCGCTCCACAGTATGAAAAACCCGAGCGCACTCCGCCCAACATCTGTCTAATTAATTCAGAAACCGTCCCTTGATAAGGGACAACTGCCTCGACCCCTTCAGCCGCATATTCTTTTAAATCCTTTTTTACTTTTATATCGTTTTTCTGTCGATCATGATTGGCCATAAGAGACGCCATTCCCCTGGTTAATTTAAATTTTCGGTTATTTTTAAAAAATGTCAGAGCCGGTGATTCGTCACAGCCGGCAAAAAGTGTTCCGATCATGACAGTTGAGGCGCCAACGGCCAGAGCTTTCACCATATCTCCGGAATTTCTGATTCCGCCGTCGGCAATAATCGGTACACCGTATTTTTTCGCGACCGTCGCACACTCAGAAATTGCCGTTAATTGAGGGACACCAGCTCCCGCCACAATTCTTGTGATACACAGGGCGCCAGGACCGATTCCAACTTTAATTGCAGCGGCGCCACTTTTTATCAACTCTTCAGTCGCCTCAGCGGTTGCCACATTACCGGCAATAATATCAACTTTAGGAAATTTTTTCTTTAAATCTTTTAGAACTTTAATTAAATAAATCGAATGACCATGCGCAATATCAATAACAATGACATCAGCTCCCGCTTTAACCAATGCCTCTGTTCTTTTAATATAATCATCCTTTATCCCAACAGCCGCACCGACTAATAATTTTTCTTTTTTTACCGCCGCTACCATCTCTGCTTCTCTTGTTAGAGTGGCAAATCGGTGAATAATACCGACACCGCCCTCACGCGCCAGAGCAATGGCCATTTCCGCTTCAGTTACCGTATCCATATTTGATGAGATAATTGGAATTTTTAATTTGATTTTTTTGGTTAAGTTAGTTGATAAATCAACCGAGGTCCGGGAAACCAAATTAGTTTTTTGCGGAATCAATAAAACATCATCAAAGGTCAAACCGATGTCTTTTCTTATGTTTAGCATATAATCATTATAAAATTTATAATTTTTATAAATAAATACTCGCTTTTCTCTCTGGACTAACTGAAACGATTTTTATTTTAATTTTTAAATAATTTTCTATAAACTTTAGATATTTTTGACAGTTTTTTGGCAGTTGGTTAAATTTTCTGACTTTTGTAATTTCTTCTTTCCAGCCCGGTAAGATTTTATAAACCGGTGTTAATTTTTCCAGCTCCAAATATCCGCAGTGGCTAAATTCAATTTTTTTACTATTTAACTTATAACCAACACATGCTTTTATTTGAGAAAGTCCTGATAAAATATCAATTTTAGTAATGGCAATTCTGTTAATCGAAGATAACTGACAAGCAAATTTGACGGCCGGCAAATCCAGCCAACCAACCCGGCGCGGCCGTCCGGTCGTTGTCCCATACTCATAACCTTTTTCTCTGATCTCATCAGCAGTTTTATCAAAAATTTCCGTTGGTAAAGGACCAGCGCCGACTCTTGAGGTATATGCCTTAACAACTCCCCAAATTTCCTCAATTTTTTTTGAGGGAATCCCACTGCCAATATTGACTCCGCCTTCAATAACATTCGAAGCTGTCACATAAGGATAAAGACCAAAACTATTATCAAGCATTACTCCATGAGCGCCTTCAAGAAGAATCTGTTTTTTTTGACTAATGGCTTTTTGAAAAATGGCAAAAGTATCACTAACCATTGGTCTGATTTTCTCCTCTAACTTTTTGAAGATAGGTAAATAATTCTCTACAATTATTGGTGAAACCCCAAAGGCAATTAAAATTTTGTTTTTAATCTCGGCCTGAAATTTAAATTTTTCTACAAATAGCGGCCAATTCAAAAGTTCATAAATTCTGATCCCGTTATAACTGACTTTATCTGCGTAAACCGGGCCAATTCCCCGTTTAGTCGTCCCTAATTTATTTTTCCCACGGGCATTTTCATAAGCTGCATCAAGTTCTTTGTGATAAGGCATGATTAAATGACAACAAGGAGAAATTATTAATTTCTTTTTTAAATTAATTCCCTCTTTTTCAATAATCGCCATTTCTTCCAGCAAAACATCAGGATCGATGACAACTCCGTCGGCAATAATAACGATAGGTTTTTTTTGCAAAATTCCAGAAGGAATCAGATGAAAAGGAAACTTTCTGCCGTTAACGACCACAGTGTGGCCGGCATTATTGCCGCCATGAAAACGGACGACCAGATCAGCTTTCTCAGCCATCATATCAACTATCTTACCCTTTCCCTCATCGCCCCATTGAGTTCCAATTACGAGTTGAATAAGTTTTTTCACCAGTCATTATTTAACCAAATTTGATAAAATTAGTCAATGGCATTTTTTATAATCTTTATAGTTTTAATAATCATTATAATTTTTATTTTTTCTTCGAAAAAATTTTCCCCCATTCCCTACTTTCCCTCCCAATCAGTTGATTTGTCAAAAATAATTAAGGCTCTAAATTTAAAAAATAATCAAACTGTCATTGACCTGGGCGCCGGCGACGGAATTGTGATTTTCGAAGCGGCTAAATCGTCATATCAGCAAAAATTAAACACAAAGTTTGTTGCCGTAGAAATAAATCCTGTTTTAATTTTAATTCTCCACCTCCGCCGTCTATTTCACATTAATAAAAATAATATAAAAATTATCTACGGCGACATTTTTACAATGGATTTTTCCCCCCTAACTCCTAACTCCTATCTCCTAACTTTTTATCTCTACATTTCCCCCTGGTTTCTCGAAAAAACAATCTCAAATATCAAAAATCAAATATCAAAGTTTTCTGTTATCTCGTATATGTATCCAATTAAATCGTTGACAAAGAAGAGCAAAGAAATAATTCAAGGGAAAAATCGTATTTTTGTTTATAATAATTAGCCTCATACAACTGACGCAGTTGTACAGGCTATCTTGATATTATTTTCAAAATGTCGATCGGCTTATTGACAATATAGTCAACGCCATTTTTTTTCAACGCTTCAACCGTATTCAATCCCCAGGAAACACCAATCATTTTAATGCCGACTTTATGACAAGCTTCAACATCGCGGATCTCATCGCCAATATAAATTACTTCCGATTTTTTTAAATTAAAATCTTTAAGAAATTTTTTCAAATAACCGGCTTTGCCAAAAAGATCTGTCTTTCCATGTACAAAATCAAAAATATTGAGTTTGTTAAATTTTATAAACTTATCAATATTTTCTTTTCTGTTTGAAGAAATAATTACTAATTTGTATCCTTCTTTTTTTAAGTCAAAAAGAAACTTTTTTATTCCGGGAAATAGCTTGATTTTATCCATTTCTTTTTCTAATTCTACCTGCATATTTTTTATCATATTAACTACAAAAGGAAGTTTGAGCCAAGCTTTTTTAAAACTGCCGCTTAATAATTCCTGATAACTCTTTGATCTGATTTCATTGATTATCTGTTTATCGTTAAGATTGTCTATTTGCAGTAGTTTGGCCATTTCCAAAAATTTTTGAAAACTAAAAGGAAGAGTATCGGCAATCGTTCCGTCAAAGTCAAAAATAACGAACTTAATTTTTTTCATTAGAGATAAATTATAATATATTTATGGAAAAAATTATCTCTGTTGATTATTTTATTACTAACTTAATAAATAAATTTTTTCCTCATAATATTTTTTTCGATTATTTTTTCTCTTTTTTTTCCTTAAAAGGTAGCTCAATTTTAATCTGGTTGTTGGTGATTTTGTTGTCAGTGATTTTGGAAGAACGAAAAAATCCCGGTGTCAACAAAAAGGACAAAAAGTTTATTATCTTGTTTTCTGTTTCTTTTTTACTGACTTTCCTTTTTAGTGACGTTGTTCTAAAAAATCTTTTTCATCGCCCCCGCCCACAATTAATTTCTACAAATTTCAATTTATTTCAATTTATTTCTAACTCTTGCCCAACCGATCTCTCCTTCCCCTCCACTCATGCCGCCACCGCTTTCGCGGCAGCAACAGTTTTGACTTTTTTTGACAAAAAACGCCGTTGGTTTTATTACACCGTCGCCGTTTTAATTTCCTTTTCAAGAATTTACCTTGGTTGTCATTATTTTTTGGATGTCATCGCCGGAGCAATAATCGGATATATCATCAGTCAACTACTTCTATTCGTCCACGATACATTCCCATCCCGCAGGAAAAGTTGATGAAACCGGAGTCTTTCGGAGTAAACTCAAAAATATTTTCGCCTTCGTTTAAAGCTTTTTGAATCCCAAGCGAAGGAACGACAAAATAACCCTGGCAGCCAAAGACATTTTTCCCGTCAACAATCCATTTAACAGGAATTCTCTTTTTAACAATAAAATAATTGGGAACATAACCGCCGCTAACCACTGCCATATTGATAATTTGCTTGCCGTTTTCTATCTTTACGTTTGAAGCAGTTCCCTTGTTAATTTGATTGAAACCTAAATTAATCCCATAAATGGAAAGAAAATTTGCCGTATAATATAAGCCTAAAATCAAAACTCCAACCGCCATCACTTTCATAAAGTATTGATAGATTGTACTTTTTAGCAAACCTCTCAAATTACCGATGAATAAAATGGCCGGCGCTGTCCCGAGGGCAAAAACCGCCATGGTTAAAGCGCTCTGCCAAGGAGATGCTAAACCCAAAGCATAGACTTGCGTCGCCTGGGTAAAGCCACAAGGAAGAAAGTATGTAATCAATCCTAACAAAAAAGCTGATTTATGGGGATCTTTAATTAAGCGATTCTCCAACTTTCTGAAAACATTGGAAGAAACACCATAAGGAATAATGGCGGCAAAAGAAACAATCTTTAACATATCCAGACCCAGAAGAATCATAAATACGGCTGCTAATAAAGTTAAAACCGATCCGAATTTAAAGTTAATGATAATGACGCTGCCGATTAAACCGGCGATGAATCCGAAAAATCCGTAGGAAATAATCCTTCCCGAACTAAAATAAATTGCCTGTTTTAAATTATTGGTTTTTCTGCCGATTGTTGATAAAAATAGCGCTCCTGAAGTTGCCATGCAGGTAGAGATAGACGCCACTAGACCTAAAAACAAAATGGTTAATAAATTCAAATTGCCGGTAATATTAATAGCCGGAATAATATTAATTTCTTTGGCAATTAAATAAATTAAGACTAAACCTGCCGTGATTAAAACCGCTTCAAAAATCTTTTTACCCAAGGGTTCTTTGTCTTCAATATCATTGTGCCGTTCCGTTATCTCATAACCAAACGGTCGAATTTTTTTATTAATGATGTCTTGATCCAAATGACCGGTAAAATAAACTTCTGCCTCCTGTTTATTAAAATTAGACTTCACTTCAGTAACATTAGGTACTTCTTTAAATTTATCGGTAATTAAGATCTCGCAGGAAGGACAGTGCATTCCTTTGATATGAATGGTTTTTTTACTTATTTTAGGCATAAAGAAAATTAAACCATTTTAAAAAAGATTTTGCAAATGAAGATACTTTTTATTGCCAATCAACAATTTTTTCCATCTTTATAGCACTTCATGCATAATCTCTCATTGCTGCAACTATAATCAGGCAGTTGTTGAAAAAGTTTTTCTATAATTACATTTTTAATATTATTACCAAAAAACAACATAATAAAAATAGCCAATAATAGTATTCCTCCAATAATTAATTTGATCTTCATATGTATCCCTGTAAAGAGAAATAGATAAGATAGACTGCCGCTGCCAACATTAATACCCCGCCAATTCTTTGAACTAATGTCATATGTCTCATTAATTTAAATTGAAAAACTTTATCGGTTATGATTAAACCAAACACAAAAAACGGGGTAATAAAACCAATCCCGTAAAAAATAATCATAAAAATCCCGTTGACCAAACTTCTTTGAGCAATAATAAATGTCAAAAGTGAAGCCAGTTGCGGACCAATACAACCTAAAATAACTGCACCGTAAAGGAGTCCGTCAATAAAGGCATGTGAATGTTTGTTAGGCTCTTGTATGTGAGGTAGTTCTAATTTAATGGCGCCCAACATCCCCAATCCTGAAATTAAGGTAACAATACCGGCTATAAAATAAAGATAGCGATTAACAGAATTAGTAAAAACAATACCGGTCAGAGAAGCAACGATTCCTAAAGAAATAAAAACAAGAAGCATTCCAGAAAAAAAATAGATTACCCCAATCAATGATTTTTTTATTTTACTGAGAATTACCGGCACCATGATAAAGGTACAGGGGCCAACGATTGAAAGAATACCTAAAATAAATGCATAGAGATAGTTCATCTTTGTATTTTATTGGAAATTAATTATTATCCCTCGACTCGTTTTACTCGCTCGGGATGAAGATTAGGTTTATTTAAATCTAATCTTCACTTTTTTCCCTTTAAGATTGTCTTCATTTGCAGGTTTAAGATCTTCGTTTTTAAGACAGTAACCGGTGACATCGCAAATTATTTTGGCCAAATTTTCCTTGGAGATATATCCATCAACCGTATATTCTTTCGAGTCTTTTTTTGTAGAAAATACAAAACCAGGAGTAAGACTTAATTTATATTTTTGCATGATGTCATTACAACTTTCCCGGGTATATTTTTCCAGTTTGAAAGCCTGGCCCTCTTTTTGCAAAAGCTCGTCCAAATGCTGATCTTCCAATATGCACCAAAAACAGACCGGAGAGTAAAAATATTTTATCGTTAAGTCTGCGTCAGGATTTCCCGCTTGCTCATCCGGACATTTGGATTCAAGCTTAATTTTTTTCGTAAACTCAGGTTTTAACTGTTGCTTTTTTAATATTAATAATTGTTTTTGAGAAATAATTAATTTTTTTTTATTAAAATTTATTAAATTCCTTAAAGCAATATTGGCAAAAATAAACAAAAAAATAATTAGCAAACCGATTACCAACAAAAAATATCGTTTTTCATCCTTTTCAATAACAATTTTAGGAAAACTCATATTAACAACCTCCCACCTGTTGGGGAATATCTTTTAAAGCTGCCGGTAAATTTGATTTACCTACTGAAGTAGTAGTCCCATCCGCTTGTTTCTTACCAAGAAGGCTTGTTAATACCACTGTTTGGATTACGGAAATGAAGACTAAAATTGACAAAAGTCCTAAAACAAGCATGTTAATATTAAAGCGAAAAGTTATCTGTTTGTTTTGACGTTTTAATTCTTCTACCATTATTTCTCACCTCCTTTAGAGATTGTTTGCGAACTTATAATAGTGAGCATTACAATCTCTTAAGTCCTTCCGTAGCTAATTGAGCGAAGGAGGACTCCATCATTTTCCATTTTCCAACTGTTGTAACATCGATTGCTCTATACTAACTATTGACAGCCGTTCGCTCATCCAGTCATTAACGGAAACTGATTTCGGATCAGTACCTTTCGATTGTAAATACGTTGCCGCAATCGCATAGTGTTTTGGCCACCAGAAGCGGTACCATAAGAATAATTCTTCCTTAATTTTTTTGTCATCCCATCCTTGAGTAATAAGATATTTTGCTAGTCCCATAGCCGCCTGGGCATGAAGACAGTCTTTAGTGTCAATGGGAGCATCGCAACAGGGGTGAGGCAATTTACCTAAACTTTCCAGTCTCTTTTTCTGATCGGCCGTTAAGCTGGAATCAGCAATTTCTTTTTCCATCTCAATCATTTGCTGACCGTTGGTCTCAACATATTTACTTAAAGTCACCGGTTCATCTTTCCATTTATATGGTCTGACTTCATCTTTATCAGTTGGGAGAATATCGGTTGATCCACTGTTAACGGATGCAGCTGATAAAGTAATTGCTCCGGAAGACAAAGCGTAGATTACCTGGGTCAAAAGAATTTGTTTAACGGCTGTTACCAAAATTGCAATAATTAAAAAACTTTTTATTAATTTTGACTTGAATATCATAAGAAGTAATTTTACTCAAATATTTATGAAGATTTTATGAAGAGAAAATATAAAAACGACCCACCTTTGAATGGTTATAATCATTTACCGTAACAAAATTGATAATTACTTTTTTGCAAAATAATTATATAAATTGGCAAAAAGATAGCCGACTAACCAGGTGCCGATCGTTGACGTTGTTAGTCCCAGGACGAATGAACCTAATGACAGATTTAATTCAGAAATTTGGGTTAATTGAATACCATGGAACCACGACTGGGCAATCGTCATTGCCAGATCTGGGAAAAGAGCAACTCCTACACGACAAACAATATAAACTATGGCGACGGTTACTGCCGCCGCATTGGCTGTGGCTTTTGGATCATGTTTCATATTTTTCACCTCCTTTCATATATTTATAATTATAACTCCCATTTCAACTTCCTCTGCGAAACACCGCCAACATCTTTGATGATTAACTCAACGAACTTTGTTTCTGATAAGACTGTATTAAAAGTCAAGGTTCCCTCTCGATGATGGCCGCCTGGAACAGTGCCTTTCCAATTCGAATTAGAGTAGATATTGCTTTTGTCATCAACAAATGAACTTATCTGAGCTACATCAAATGCTAAATCCACCGAGTGAGTCTCAAATACAATGTTAAAACTTGGTTTTTCCCCGATTTTCAAAACTTTTGGCTTAACTTTTACTGTAACATTGCCGCCTTCATTTTCCTGAGAATTTAGATTTTCTTCCTGCTTACTAACACTGCTAACAGCTTTAATCCCGGCAGATTTTTTATCGGTTTTTTTGACGGCATTAATTCCCAAAAATAAAACTACGAAGACTAAAATTATTAGTAAAAAATTATTGATTTTTGACATGGGTTTTGATCTTAGCAATTGTTTTTAACATATATAAAATCCCCAATAAGTTCATCGATATTCCGAAAATGATGATGGGAATTTGATATCTCGTCAGAAATATGGCAAAGCCTGATAGACCGATTATGGGCAGAACTTCGCTTAGGTGATGTGCACAGCAGGCAATCATTGAGGCAGATGAAGTACCTGTAGAAGCGGCCGTGACGGCTCCGGCTTGATTTGTGACTGGCGAATGACTGATTAGCCTCTTCAACCGTGTAAATAAACCAATCTGAACTCCAAATCCTAAGGACAAAGTTATCATCCAATACCAGAGTTCTTTAAATTGGAAAATGGTGGCTGACCAACTTCTTGAAGCAAATGTCATCACTAAAAAATAAAAAAACAGCAGTCCGAAAAACCCGGCTAACCCGCTTAAAATTTCTTTTTTCATAATCTTAATTATATGAAGACATTATTAAGAATTTATGAAGAATGGAAGATTAGAAAGTTCTTTTTTTATAGTCTAAGTAAGTCTTGCTAAATTTATCTTCCATCTCCTTCTCTTCTTGTTTGGCCAAAATAAAATAACGGATAATCAAGATCGGCGCCATAAGAAGAGTAATTAAGGTTGGCCATTGGAGAAGAAAACCAATAATAATCAGAATAAAACCAATGTATTGAGGGTGGCGGACATATTTATAGACACCGGTTGTTGCCAAAATATTTTCTTTTTGCGCTTTGTATAAGACTTCCCAGGCAGTGGCAATGAGAACTAAACCGCCAATAATTAAGCCATTACTAATTAGATGAAGATAGTTAAAATGCGGATCTCCGGAAATATTCAGAAGTTTATTCAATACGTGGCCTGAATCGTGAGAAAAATCAATATTAAAAAATTTGTTACCAAACCACGAAGTTAACAGATAAATAGTTAAGGGAAATCCATACATCTCGGCAAAAAGAGCGACTATAAATGCGGAAAACGTCTGATAAGTCCGCCAATCGGTTTTACTGCGGGGCTTAAAAGCCGATTTTAGAAACACTAAAAAAATGACTATGCTAATTATGACAAGAAACCAGTTTCCATACTCGTATTTCATAGTTCGATAAACTCACTATAACCCTGAGCAAAGTCGAAGGGTCATAATGACAAAATCTTGCTGATGAACTTCTTTTTATCCAGAGTACCGCTAGAAAAAAGTTTTCCGTTGATGATAATTCCCGGGTTGGATAAAACCGAATGTTCAACGGCCAGATCTAAACCCTTTGCAGTGATGATATTAATTTTTTCAATATGTAGTTTAAGATAAGAAAATTCTTTTTTGACTTCCTGGAATATGATTTTAGCCCGCTCACATTCCGTACACCCGGGAGCAGTCAAAAACTGGACTTGAATTACCGGTTTCATGGATTATTTTTTGGGTTCTGTAATTGATCAATATGACTTAAAAGAACATTGGCCGGGACATTCATGTTGGGAAAATCAGCTGATGAATGTATTTTCCCATCCGGAGTAATATGAATATAGGTATGGCCAGCCCGATCGTCATGCATTGATGAAGGTGTACCTAAGGCTTTATATGCTTTTGTTACTTTCCGGTCGGCATCAATAAGAATCGGAGTAGTAATTCTTTCTTCTTTAAGAATTGGGTTCCAGGTTGCCTGATCATCCACGCTAACCGGAATAATTATTGTATTCAATTTCTCAAAATCATTCTTAAACCGTTCCAACCGAGATATTTCCTGCCAGCAAGGAGCACACATCACTCCTTCGTTAAAAAAAAGAAAAATATTTTTTCCTTTATATTCTGATAGTGAAATTGTTTTTCCTGATGTTGAGGGAAGACTGAAATCTGGAGCTATTGTTCCAGGGGCGAGTGGTACAAATTTTTTATTGCTTGCGGCTCCTCCCCCGCCATGATGATCAGCCATCGGATCGGCAGCGGCAACCTGTTTATTATCAGCTTTGACTTGATTTTTACTGCTGGCCATCGAATACCCGACCACAACCGTCATAATAATAAGAATAATAAGGGCATAGGTTAATATTTTATCCTTTGATAACGAAAAAACAACCTGATCTGTATCTGTAATATCTTTCATATCTCTATTTATATACTTTTAATAATTAAGATTTTATTAAGGGCTCGTTCGTCCCGCTTAGCGGGACGATTACGGCCCTTTATGCCGCATCCTTAAAGATCGTATTATTAGCGGATGCGGCTTAAGACTGCCGGGATTTTCCTTTAAGAAAAAATCCTATGCCAATTAATATAATGATTAACAGAAATATCCAGTCCGGCACTCCGCCAGTCAAATTTAAAATTTTTCTTTGCATTAAAGTCATCGTCGCCACTAACCGTGTTTGCGAAGGAGTGATCGATGTTATCTGATTGGTCGTTGCCAGATAAAGAATATAAATCCCGATTATTAAAAAAACCATACCGGTTATAAGATTGGTCGAATGAATCATTAACTGTCTATTAAAAACTTTAAACCGGAAAGTAAATCCCCTGACAAACCGGCTTTCTGAAAAGTTAAAGCTTTCCCAAAAAAAAGCGAGAATGAAAAGAGGAAAAACCATACCAAAGACATAGACTAAAGACAGAATCAAGGCCTGAAAAGTACTCGCTGAAAGAGCAGTCAACGTTAATACTCCAGCCAAAACCGGCGCACAGCAGGATGAGGCTAAGCCGGAAAATAGACCCAGTCCAAAGACAGAAAAGACATCATGCTTTTTTAAGAGCGGGGCGGTTTTGAAAGGCGGGTTGAATTTTTTTCCGGAAAAAGAAAGCAGCGCCAATAAAATCATAAAAACTCCGCCTAAATAAAAAACCTGGGTATGATAATTCTTAAAGAGCGAGCTTAAAAATGAAACGCCTAAACCGATCGGTACTAAAATAGCGGCTACTCCCAAGAAAAAAACAAAGGTCATCAAAAGAATCGCCTTCTTTTGTTTGAAAGTATAGGCAAAATAGGCAGGGAGCATAAAAGTTATACAACAAGGGGCAAACAGAGCTAACATTCCTCCTAAAAACGAGGCAATAATTGAGGTTTCAAATAAAATATTCATTTAATGACAACTTTTTTTTGAATTTTTATCATTATCACCACCATGACCACCATGGTTTCTCATCATAATTATATGAATAAGCGGACATAACAGTAATATTGCGTAGGGAAGGATGCTTTTTATAATATCCATAGCCCAAGAATACCTGATTGGTTATTAAGAAATTATGAAGAAACAAGAGGCAGGCTGATCGTAAAAACAGTCTTTTTGCCGACTTTGCTTTTTACTTCTATCTCTCCCCGATGAGAGTTAACTATGGCTTTAGCAATCGCCAGTCCTAATCCCGACCCGAGGGTCTTTTCTCCGGAGGATCCCCGGTAAAAACGGTCAAAAATACGGGAGATATCTTTTTGAGATATGCCTACACCATTATCTTTTATTTCTATAATTGCCTGATATTTATTCTTCTTAAGAACGATTTCAACTTTGTCTTTTGTAGGAGTGTATTTGATCGCATTATCAATAATATTTAAGAGTGCCCGTCCCAGCTTTTCTTTAAAACCAATAATTTCGATGTTTTTATCAAAAGAACCGGAGACTTTAATATTTTTCTTTAGAGCCATTTTCTGAGCCAGTTCAAATAATTCTTCCATTAGTTCACTGAGATTAAATGAAATAGCATTTTTTTGTTCCATCGGTGTCTCCGACCAGGCCAGATCCAGAACATTTTTTAACGTCGTTGAGACGCGGTGAGTTTCTTGAACTGCCTCTTTAAGAGTTTGGCGGTATTCATCTTCGGTTCTTTTTTGATTCAAAGCGATTTCTAGAGTACTTCGTAACGTTGATAAAGGTGTTTTCAGTTCATGAGCCACATCGGCAATAAACTGTTGTTCGCGCTTAAAAGCAAAATGCAGGCGATCAAGCAGTTGGTTGAATGTCTGTGCAAGTTCACCGATCTCATCGCGACTGTCAATTCCGTCAACCCTCTCATCAAGATTTTTACTGGAAATCATTCGCATCCGCGAGGATAGATAGGTAAGGGATTCGGTGATTTTATAGATGATAATAAAACCAAATAGAGCCAAAGTTAAAAAAAGAAGCAGAATAAAATAAAAACCGTTTTTAAAAGCAAACACGTGGACAACTAAAACAATAAATATTCCTAACAAAGCAAGGCTGCCTATATACCAAAAAAAAAGTTTTTTTATTAAACTGTCAACCGGCTTTCTCATCTTTATTTTTTGCCAATTTTATAACCGACCCCGTGGACGGTCTGGATTAATTTATTTTTAAATCCGGAGTCGACTTTCTTCCTTAAAGTAGCCACAAAAACGTCAACCACATTAGACAGTGCATCGAAGTTATAGTCCCAGACATGTTCGGTAATCTGGGTTCGGGTGACTACTTCACCCTGATGTCTTAGTAAAAATTCAAGAATAGAAAATTCCTTGGGAGTTAAAAAAATTATTTTATTGCCTCTTTTAGCAGTATGCTTAACCGGATCAACTTCCAAATCCTCAACCTGAAGAGTGGTTTGCGTTTGATTATGACTGCGGCGAAGAAGAGCTTGAAGGCGGGCTTTCAGTTCGGTAAAAGCAAATGGTTTGGTGAGATAGTCATCAGCACCAACATTTAAGCCTTCGACTTTATCTTCAACCGTGGTTTTGGCGGTTAACATAAGAATGGGTGTAGTAATTTTTTTATTTCTCAAGCTCCGGCAAACATCCAGTCCGTTAATTTTAGGCAGCATGACATCAAGAATGATTAGGTCATAACTTTCTGATTCAGCTAAATACTGTCCTTCTTCTCCGTCAAATGCCTGGTCGACGGCAAATCCTTCCTCAATCAATCCTTTTCTGACAATATTAGAAAGTTTTCGCTCGTCCTCAATAATTAAGATTCTCATAGGCAAATGATATTATAGCTAATATGAAGATATCATTAAGTTTTAAAGTTATATCTTAATTAAACCTTCACAAACTGATTGCTATTATTTTTACATATGGAGGATAAATTTTCAAAGTTTTCATTATATGTTTTTATTACTGGAGTCATTATTGCTTTGTATGTTTTAATTAACTCTCTTCTTCATACCTCAATTGGCTCAAAGATTGTCAATCCACCGCCTGCCTCACAATTTATGGGACCAAATGCCAAAGAATAAATTTAGGGAAGAAGAAATCCTCCTTTATAACCGGGAATCCACCAGGGAATAAAGACGTAGATCATAAAAGCAATACGAAAGATAATAGAAAATACTACGTAAAAAATAATTAAAAGCAAGTGGTCTCTTATGTTCTTATGTCCCTTTTTCTCACAACATCTTCCGTAATATTGATACAAAAAAAAGAAAAGCCCTCCCACAAGAAGAAGCGGGAGAAGAAAAATTTTCTTATCCCCCTCTTGACGAACCAACAAAAGATAACCGGAAGCGGCAAGAAAAATAATCAGGCCGCCACAACAAACAAGATGGAACAAAAAAAACGGCACCACTGACCCAATAAACTTTTTCATTTTTTCTTTCCGCCACCGTGACAGCCTTCGTGTTTCATAGGTTTATATTTTTGCTTTTTTTAGAAAAAGCGAATTTGTAACTACTGAAATGCTAGAAATTGCCATTGCTCCTGAGGCTAAAATCGGACTAATCCACCCCATCATGGCCACCGGTATCAAAACTACATTATACGCGAAAGCCCAAAATAAATTAAGCTTAATTGTTTTCATTGTTTGTTTGGATAATTTAATCGCCGAAACCACTGACATTAAATTTTTATTAACTAAGGTAATCCCGGCCGCTTCAATCGCAACGTCGGTGCCGCTTCCCATAGCAATCCCGATGTCAGCGGAGGCAAGCGCCGGCGCATCATTAATTCCGTCTCCGATCATAGCAACTATTTTTCCTTGTAATTGAATCTTTTTTACTTCTTTTTCTTTGTCCTGTGGCAAAACTTCGGCTAAAACGTTTTCTTTTTTAATCCCAACTTGATTAGCAATTGCTATTGCTGTTTGATTGTTGTCTCCGGTAATCATAAATATCTCAATCTCTAAATCTCTCAATCTCTGAATTGCTTCTTTAGCCGTTTCTTTAATCGTATCGGCAATGGCAATTGCGCCTACTAATTTTTCATCTATATAAACATAAACTACGGTTTTGCCTTGATTTTTTAGTTTTTGAGCCTGGTCACCCTTAGGGTGTTCAGCCACGAGTTTACCTACATAAATCTTTTTTCCGTTGATCATCCCTTCAACACTTTGACCGGTAATTGATTTAAACTTAGAGACTTTAATTAATTGAAGTTTTTCTTCTTGCGCTTTATTAACAATTGCTTCGCCCAAAGGATGCTCGGAATTTTTTTCGACAGATGCGGATAGAGTTAAAAGCGAAGATATTAAATTTTTTGCGGTTTGTGGTTTTCCGTCAAAAAATTTCGATATCGAGCTTTTATTTATCACAATAATGTCTGTCACTTCTGGTTTGCCTTTCGTCAATGTCCCTGTCTTGTCAAAAATTATTGCTTTGATTTTATGGGCAGTTTCCAAGCTCTCAGCATCTTTAATTAATATTCCATGTTGAGCCCCGATTCCTGTTCCAACCATAATCGCAGTCGGGGTTGCCAGTCCCATTGCGCAAGGACAGGCAATAATTAAAACGGCAATCGAGTTAAGCATTGCCAAAATGAATCCGCCGGCTGACGGCCCAAAAACATACCAACCAACAAATGTTGAGATAGCCAACATTATCACAATAGGAACAAAATAAGAAGAAATAATATCGGCCAATCTTTGAATTGGGGCTTTGCTTCCCTGTGCTTCTTCAACCATTTTAATAATTTGGGAAAGCATGGTATCTTTACCGACTTTAGTGGCTTTATAAACAAAACTTCCCGATTTGTTCATCGTCGCTCCAATTACCATATCTCCTTTATATTTTGAAGCGGGCATGCTTTCACCAGTCACCATCGACTCATCAATTGCTGATTCTCCTTCAATAATGACTCCGTCAACAGGAATTTTTTCTCCCGGTCGAACCCTGATTAAATCACCAGCAACAACCGCATCAATTGAAATATCGATTTCTTTTTTATTTCGAATTACTCGAGCAGTTTTTGCCTGAAGGCCGATTAATTTTTTAATCGCTTCTCCTGTCCCGGCTTTAGCTTGAGCTTCCAAGAACCGGCCCAACAAAATCAAACCAATAATAACTGTTGAGACGTCAAAATACGGTTCGGTTTTTAAATTTAGTCTTTCAAAAAAACCAGGAAAAAATACTACTGCGGCAGAATAAAGATAAGCTACCGTTGTTCCAATCACTACCAAAGTATCCATGTTGGCAAGGCGGTGTTTTAAAGAAGAAATCGCCGCTTTGTAAAAATCATAAGCTCCCCAAAACTGGACAATTGACGCCAGGAAAAAATGATAGAACATGTTTTTTAAGATATTTGGAGCCGTATTCAAAAGCCCTGGAAAACTCCCCCAAACGACTAAGCCAGCTAAAATTAGGCTGACAGTAGTTTTAATCTGGAGGTCTTTCAATTCTTTTTCCTTTTCTTCTTTGATCTTCTCATCCAATGAATCTTCCTCGTGGGTTTCATCTAACATCGCTTCGTAACCAACACTTTCTACTGCACTTTTTATAGCATCATTTCCAATTGGCATAGCCGCAGTTATAGTGGCTTTGCCAGTATTCAAATTAACAACCGCTTCAGTAACTCCGGGAATTGCTTTTAATGCTTTCTCATTGGAATAAACGCACGAAGCACAGTGCATGCCTTTAATGGCAAAAGTTTGTTTATTCATATGTTTTTCAAAGCGAAGATATCAAATTTTTTGCGGTTTTTTGTTTTCCGTCAAAAAATTTCGATATCGAGCTTTAAATAACCCGTTAACATGTTAACTCGTTAACCAAATAACTATTTAATAATTAGTTTGCCGTGGAACATACCCATGGCACAGGAAAAATCAAACTCCCCTTTTTTATCGGGGGTGATTTCAACAGTTACTTTCTCATTCAGAGGTAATGATTTTTTAATTTTAAAGTCGGCAAAAATCACTTCTTCCAAACAACTATTACTGTCTTTTCTTTGAAAAACTAGTTTTGTTGTTTTCCCATATGGAATTGCAATCCTTTCCGGTTTATAACCACCATCAACTAAGATATCAATTCTTCCTTCTGCTTGAATTGTATTAACTTTTTTCATAAAAAAGAACCAATAAGTAAATATTATGCCTAAGATGCCAGAAACAGCAACAATTATTTTATCCATATTAAACCCCGCATCCTCCTCCGGTTTTTGGCGGCTGTTCGACTATTCCTTTATTAATTAACCACTGTTTAGCCGCTTGCCAACCTGAGGAAGAAGAAAATTCTTTACCTAATATTATCTGGGCTGGAACCTGGCTAAATTTTTTCCCTTCCTTATTTTTAAAGTATAACGCCAAATCATAGTAATTACTTGGGAACCAAAATGCATTAAAGTATTTGGCCGCTTCAAACATCTGATTTTCCGTGGCATTATTTCCTGCCATCAACTGTAACACTGCCAGTAACGCCATTCCGTGGTTGCAGTCCGGAAAAGCAGTCGAATTATCACAACAAGGACGATAGATATTGCCAGCTACTTTTGCCACTAACGCCTGTTGTTGATCGTTTAATGAAATCAGGCTTTCTTTTGAAAAATAATTCATTGGGTCACCGGCCGCCAAGCTCCAGCCACCGGTTGAGGCAAAATTACCAACCTTGCCTTCACCGTACTTAACAATATCGCCTTCATCTAAAACCTTTGATTTATTGTTTAAACCAACGGCCCAGAAAAAGTTGAGCAAAAAATAAGAATTGTCACGATCTATCTTGATTTTTTTATCTGATCCTTTAGTCAAAATTTCCAGCTGCTCTTTAGTTAACGGCTGAGCGCTCTTTTCATATGTCTGTTTAAACTTTTCCAGATCAATCACTCCGGAAGCAACCATTTTAGGCCCTAAATCGTCATATTTCGCATTAATCTCAAAGCCTTTTTCCGGATTAATTTCATCAAATAAATTTGCCGTTTCTTTTTTCGCGGCAGTTTCTTTGCTTTTTGAGATTAACTTATTAACCTGCGGCTTTAACACATAGGCTAAAGCTAAAATATTTAACCCCAAACTCAATCCCAAAACAATAAGCCAAAGATTTTTGGCTGGTTTTTTTGTTCTTTTCATTTTTTTTTAATTAATTTATAAAAAATAAAAATAATAAAACTGAAAATTAATAAATCGATGATCGGATTTTGAAAATATTTGGAGATATTAAAAACCATCAGCCGTAAAGGTTTAGTATAAACTTCCATCTGATACATCTGGATCTTATTGTAATAATTAAAAATAATAATCAAAACTCCGGAGATGATAAAAATTCCTGCTCCTAAAGCCTGAAAGATTTTGTAGATTTTTTCCCGATTAGAACCGGAAATTTTATTGGTTAGTTTATTGTAGAAAAGAGACAGAATAAAAAGCGGGAAAACTATCCCCAATACATAAGCTAAAGAGACAATTAAGGCCTGAAATAAAGTCGGTGATAAACTGGTCAGAGTGACGGCCGCAAACAAAACCGGCGCGCAACAGGAAGAAGAAAGCCCTGACATTACCCCTAAACTAAACACCGAAAATATATTTATTTTTTCTCCCCCCTTGTCATCCCGAGCGAGCGGAGCGAGTCGAGGGAGCTTAAAAAGTTGGGGGAAATGAAAGATTGGTTTAATCGTCATAAATCCCATAAAAATCAAAAACAATCCTCCAAAATAATAAATTTGCTTATGCCAACTGTCAAAAAAGAAGATAAAAAATCTAAATCCCAAAGCGACCGGAATTAAGATTATCGATAAACCCAGTGCAAATACCAAGGTATAAAACATTACTTTTGTTCCGCTTTTGAAAACCGTTCCCAGATAAGAAGGAAATAAAAATGTGATACAGCATGGGGCAAACAAAGCCAAGACTCCGGCCAAAAACGAAGCGGTCAAGGAAATGCCGAAGAAAAAGTTGCTATTCATAAATTTTTATTGATATTTTCGCTTTTAGCAGACGAGGTAAGCGTAATTTTTTCACCTTTTGAGTGATAAAATTACCTTACCGAGTCCAATAAACACGGTGTCAAGCTTTTATTTGACAGTCGCTTTAACCTTAAATATTAATTTTTGATTGTCCGGATCATTGGTTGTCACATAAACTTCCCTCTCTACCACTCCATAAACCGGCATTATGGAAGGTCTGTAAGTTACTTTAATGATCGCTTCTTTCCCCGGCAGTACTTCTCCGGCAAAATCTGAAATATTATGCATCCCAAAAAGCTCAGACTCTTTACCGTTTATTACGATCTGACCAAAAGCGCAGTTACAACTTGAAGAAACGTTGCTCAACTGCAAAGGTTTTTGACCGATATTTTTTATCTTAAAGTTGGCTGATTTATCGTCGGAAACCTTCATCTTCCCCAAATCAGCAAAAGTCGTTTTAGCTTCCACCCTTGGCTTTTCTTTATTTGTAGTTGAATAAGACGCGATTTGCGGTTGCGGCTTTTGTCCACCCACTAACATAAAATACGAACCGCCAATAACAACGATTGAAAAAATAATTATCCCGATGATTAAAATTTTTGACATATGCTATATTTCGTACGGAACAAAAATTTTTGTTCCCTACAATTTAATTATTTTCGTTTAAACACCTCAATCACCTCGGCCACTTTTTCGTCAATCCCCTTTCCACTAACAATAGACTCTCTAACACAGGTTTTTAAGTGGTTTTCCAAAATCAATTCCGCGACTTTTTCCAATGAACTTTCTACTGCCTGAGTCTGTTGAATCACATCCAAACAGTACTGGTCCTTTTCCACCATCTCAATCACCTTCTCTAAATGCCCATGGGCAATTTTTAATCGATGAAGCAGATTCTTTTTATGCTGATTGTTCATATTTTTGATATTTGATATTTAATTTTTAATATTTCTTCTATCCTCCCCTCCACCATAGGATTGTAAAGTAAAAAAATATTTTTGTCAATAAGATAATTTTCTTAAAAGTTGCAATTTATTTAAAATAGGTTATAATAACGAGCAGAAATATGAATAACGAGGTCTTAAAAGAGCTATGGGCAATTACGAAAAAATATGGTCCAGGAGTTGGACTTACCGTTTTAGCCACTGTTCTATCTGCTTGTGGAGCTAAACCACAAATAACCACTACCATTGAATCTTGTGGTGGACAGGAAGAAGTAGATGCTCAACCTGGGGTTTTAAGAAAGATAGTGGCACCAGGAATAACGATGGAATATATGGTTAATCCTGACGGTTCTACTACCTGGTTTTCTAAACCTCGTTTCACTGATATCCCCCCTTATGCAGGTAGACCTCTTGGTGGAACAACTGAAGAACATTTATTAGCTGATTTACAAGGGGATATCGACGGTGACGGAAATCAAGATATAAAATTTAAATCAGTCTGTCCAACTCCTTCAAAACCAACACTTTCTCCTCAACCTCCTGCAACACCTACTGGTTATCTTGGAAAAGGGATTGGACGACTTGCTTCTTTACCAAGAGGTTTTCATCCTAATTCAGGAAAACCAGCTCTTTCACGAAGAATTTGATTTCAATCTATTAAAGTTATTTCTCCACACTATAGAATTTTACGCGGTCTCCCCTAAACATCAAATCCATCTCGCCAATCGGGCCATTGCGGTGCTTGGCAATATAAAGTTTAATCAACTTTTTGTTTTGATCCAATATGTCTTCGCTTTCCTGCTCCAGATAAAGAAACATCACCACGTCCGCATCCTGTTCTATACTCCCGCTTTCCCTTAAATCAGATAGTTGAGGCTTGCGGCTGCCCCGCTGTTCAACGGCTCGTGACAGCTGGGAAATCGCCAACACCGGAATCTTCAGTTCGCGGGCTAAGTTTTTTAAATTTTGAGAAATAAAAGAAACTTCGTTAACCCGACTATCAAATCGGCGGCCAGCATCAACCAACTGAAGATAATCAACGATTAAAAATTTAATATTTTTTTCCATCTTTAATTTTCTTGCCTTAGTCCGCATTTCTAAAATCGACGCACCCGGCGTGTCATCAATAAATATCGGCGCTTCAGACAGCTCACCCATCGCCTCGGTCAACTTTTTATAATCATCATCAGAAAGCCTACCGGTTTTTAATCTCCAGGCATCAATATCTGCCTGACCAACCAATAAACGGTCAACTAATTCTTCCTTGCTCATCTCAAGAGAAAAATACCCGACCGCTGTTTTGTATTTTGTTGCCACTTGAAGAGCCATATTTAAAGCCAAAGTGGTCTTACCGATGGCCGGTCTGGCCGCCAAAATCAAAAGGTTTGAGTCCTGCATTCCGGCTAATTTATTGTCTAAATCAGGAAAGCCAGTCGGCACGCCTCTCAGATGAGTACCTCTTTTGACAAACTCTTCCAATCTCTCGAAACTTTCCGCCAGCACTTCTTTTAACTGGATAAAATCGCGATGAAGATGAGCTTGGGATAAAGCAAAAATCTCTATTTCGGCTTCGTCCAATAATTCTTTTATGTCACCTTTTTCCTCAAATGATTTTTCCACCATCCGTGACGACAGCTCAATTAATTTTCTTTTGACAAATTGGTTTTTGACAATCCGAGCATACTGTTCGATATAGGCTGAAGTTGGAACTGTATTAATTAAGTCGGAAAGATAATTTTTGCCGCCGATCTGTTTTAAAGCATCGTTCTTTTTTAACTCGTCCTGAATTGTCACCACATCAATTGGCTGTTGTTTTTCAAATAAAGTCAGCATGGACGAATAGATTAGTTGATTTTCGCGACTATAAAAGTGTTCTTGTTTTAAAAACTCAGCCACCAAATTAATGGCGCCGGAGTCAATAAGAATTGCTCCAAGGACTGATCTTTCCGCTTCCAGATCATGAGGAGGGATTTTTAGGCCATTACTTGTTGTAGCCATAATTTTAAATTTCTAGCACGATCACCTTCATTTCCTGCTCCATCTCTTCTTTTTTATAAATTAACTTTGGTATTGGAGTTAAGTTTTCAATGCCGAATTTTTTGGTAAATTCACTCACCCCAGTTAACTGACCAAAGTTTTTCTGGTTAAGACGAGAGTGATTATAATGCATGGGAATAACAATTGACGGTTCGATTTTTCTCACCAATTGAACTGCTTCCTCGGCATCAATCGTATAAAATCCGCCCACCGGCACCATGAGAATATCAACCTCGCCGATTGACTCAAGAAAACTTTCTTCAGGAATTACTCCCAGATCGCCGCAGTGTAAAACTGAAATCCCTTCGGCTTCAAATTTATAAAGAATATTCTCCCCTCTTTCGCTGCCTTTAGTTTTATCATGAAAAGACTGAAAACCGAAAACCCGAACTCCCATTTTTTCAAACTCACCGGCCATATCAACTACCAAAGGTGGAGCATCATTAATACCAATGACATTTTTTACTTGATTATGATCTTTATGTTGATGAGAAACTGTCACAATGTCCGCTTCGGTTTTCGGAAACCTAAGACCAACCATTTCCGGATCATAAGGATCAGTAACGATTTTGGCCGTTTTAGTTTTAATCAAAAACGAGGCATGACCTAAGTATTTAATTTCCATATTTAAAAAGAAATTAAGAAATTATTTGAAACTAATAGAAATTTATTGTGAATAAAGAATAGCAAAATAATATTGTAATTGCAATTTAAATTAGTCTTATTCTGATTTCGCTTTATATGTTGAATTAATAAAATTATTTAGTTTTAAAGATAGTGTCTGACTCAAGTTTTTAAATTGCTTATACAAATCTTTATTAATTTTATATCTTTTATTTATTAATTCAATCCAATGCTCATTAGCTTCGTTAAGCGATCCTCGACTATTGTAGTAAAATTTGATTTTATCAAGATAATGAAATCTACTATAGCCCTCAGAGATATTTGCTCCAATAGAATCAACCGATTCGATAAATTGAAAACCTATAATCTTTTTGCTCTCCCAATCCATAAAACGATATATTTCCCATGCAATATCTGACAGCTGTCTGGAAATTTTATAAACTTCTAAGTCAGTTAATAAAATATATTGATGTTTTTGCATAACTTTATTTTACCTAATTTCCTAGTCTCCATTAATCTCTAATTTCTATCAGTTTCCTAATCTCTCAATTTCAATTAGTTTCCTAATCTCTCAATTTCAATTAGTTTCTTAATCTCTAATTTCTATTTGCATATCTGCTCCTTTATCTTCTCCTGTTGGTCTTTTGGCAGTTTATCAACTTGTTCAACAATCTTGCCAATTGAATTTTCATAAATAATATTAGAAACAAAAGAACCGGCATCAGAACTTAACTTAGTAATAGTATCAGTTGCCTCCCCTAAAACTGCCTCACCAAGATCTTCGGCTTTTTTTATCGTATCATTAATAAAATCGCTTTTTTGAACTTTTTCCACTAATTTTTTTTGGGTTTGTAGTTTTATTTCTTGAGTTTTGCCTAAAATACTTGGGATCTCTTTAGTTTTTCTTAAAAGTATTTTATTCAATAAAATACCAGTAATAATTAAAACAATTAACAAAGATAGTTTAAAAAGTAATGATCGATCGGTTTTTCCTTCAAGCGGTTTTATTGGCATAAAATATGGATTTACCCTGAACTTGTGAATGGGTGACTGACGGGATTTGAACCCGCAACATTCGCCTCCACAGGGCGACGCTCTACCGTTGAGCTACAATCACCAGTAATGTAATTATACCTAATAAACAATTTATTTTTTGTATAATTTAAAGAACCGCCCGGATAGTTTAGCGGCAAAACAAACCCTTGGTAAGGGTTAGACTGTGAGTTCGATTCTCACTCCGGGCTCAAAAATTAAAATTTTAGCCTCTTTACTTTTTTTTCAATTAAGCAAATTAAAGTAAGGCCTATTGGAGAAAAACCAATTAATGTTTCTAACTTTAGGAGCACAGAACAAAATGATGCAATCAATTTATTTAAGTTTGAAGCCCCGTATCTAAAATTTTCATTTATATGTTTTTTTAAAATTTTTTCGTAAAAAAAGTATATAAAAAAACCAAAAAAATTCCAGTAAGACATCATTTTTATTCTTCCTCCTAGATTTTTTGCCATTATGATTAGTCGAGATTTGTCATATCTGCGGAAATGGCCTAAGATAAAATCCCTTTTCCCATAGAGAAAAGAAAAAGCTGGAACGGTTATTATAAGTATCCCGCCAGGCTTAACAAAAGAAAAAAGATTTCCTAGGGCAGTATAATCATCTTTGATATGTTCTATTACATCGCTGGCCAAAACGAAATCATATGTTTCTCTTCCTCTTTTTTTTGTTATATCCTCATTAGTAATTTTTATCTTGTTAAATTTTTTTTTCCTTTTTAACATCTTAAAAATTTTATTTGAATATTCTATTCCAGCAACACTATAGCCTTTTGACTTAAAAAAAAGCAGCATCTGCCCATTGCCGCAACCAACATCTAATAATTTTCCGTTTTTTTTAGGAAGTTTTTTATAAATATACTTAGCTATATTCACTAATCTAAAATCACTTTTTTTATTTAAAAGAAGTTCCTGCTGTTTTTCGAGTGAATTTAACTTGTTGACCATTTTATAAGAAGAATTTTATAAGAAGAAGATAGTATAATCAAGCTATCATTATGCAAAAAGTACATCGTGTCGTTCTGATTGATGTTATTGACCCTCATCTGAACAAAGAAGATGCTCTAAAAAATTTACAGGAATTAAAATCATTGGTGGCCACCTACAACGGGATTGATGTTGTCAATATTATCCAACACCGAACTCGTCCGGATAAAGCCACTTTTATTGGATCAGGAAAAGTTGTGGAATTAGCCCAAATCGTTGCTGAAAAACAAATCGACATTGTTGTTGTTAATGCGATTGTTAACCCAGGCGTTTTATTTAACTTGACGCAAAACCTTTGGGATATTAACCCGAAAATCCAGGTCTGGGATAGGGTCGACTTAATCTTAAATATTTTTGATAAACATGCCTATACGACCGAGGCAAAACTACAAATAGAAATTGCCCGGATGCATCATATGGGTCCGAGAATTTATGGACTGGGTGAAACTTATTTTTCTCGTCAAGGCGGTGGCACAAACACAAAAGGTCAAGGAGAAACTAATATTGAACTGATGAAACGCCACTGGCGCGAGCAGATAAAAAAGAAAAAGGATCAATTAGAAAAAATTTCCAGCCAACATCTAACTCAACTTGAACGAAGAAAAACCAATAATATTACTGCTATTTCAATCGTTGGCTATACCAATGCCGGTAAAACATCGCTATTTAATCTCTTAACAAAAAAACAGAAAGCTGTTAAAGATGCCTTGTTTGTAACCCTTGACAGCGTCACCGGTAAATTCTACTTTCCAGTGCAAAAAAAAGAAGCCACCATTTCCGATACAATCGGCTTTATCAAAGGCCTGCCTTCATCCCTGATCGATTCTTTTAAGTCAACCTTAATGGAATCAATTTATGCCGATCTTTTACTTCATATCATTGACATTAGCGATCCGGAAATGAGCGAAAAAATTGAAATAGTGGAAAAAATTTTAAAAGAACTTCAAGTCCGTACCAAAAAAACTATCTTTGTCTTTAATAAAATTGACGCTTTTACCGGAGACGGCAAGAAAATTTTAAAAGAGATAGATGAAAAATATTCCCAGTTCTCACCTCAGTTTATTTCCGCCACCACCGACTACGGAATTGAAAAACTAAAAAAAGCAGTCGAAAATGTTCTTTTTTAGTATAATCAAGCCATGAAAAACATCTGTGTTTTTTGTTCTTTCAATGAAGTCGATAAAAAATATACTGAAGTTACTAAGCAACTTGGATGCCTGATAGCAAAAAATAATTTTAACCTTGTTTGGGGTGGAGGTAATTCAGGATTAATGGAAGTTATTGCCAGTTCGGTCCAAGATAACGGAGGGAAAATATTTGGCGTCACTATTGAGTTTCTCAAAGGCTACCGAAGAATGAATGCCGATGAAATGGTAATTACCAAAGACTTTCCGGAAAGAAAAAAATTACTTCTCAAAAAAGCTGATGCTATTATCCTTTTAGCCGGAGGGGTTGGCTCTTTGGACGAAATAACGGAAGTAATAGAACTTAAAAAACATAGTTTTCATTTCAAACCGGTTGTTGTTTTGAATACGGATAAATTTTATGAAGGCTTGAAAATTCAACTACAGAGAATGGAAAAGGACGGTTTTTTGACAAAAGCTTTGGATGAATTCTTATATTTTGCCGATACTCCTTCCGAGGCAATTGATTACATTAATAAATTTTTAAAGAATTAGCCTCATACAACCTACGAGGTTGGATGGGCTTCACATTAATTTTCATTCAATGTAATGAGCTCCGAGGCTTTTGGGACGAGCTAAGGCCGCTTTAGTGATAATCGTCGCTACCTCTAATAAATTAATTACCTCAAGCAGTTTTTTTAATGTCTTACTATCCCCTTTTATTTTAACAACTTCATTCATTTTCAAATTATTAATTTTATTTATTTCCTTAACTATTTTTTTCATTTTTACAAAATAATTAAGTGCTGATATTAATTCACTTTTTCTTCTTACGATGCCAACTTTTTCCCACATAATTTTTTTAATATCTTTTTTCATTTTATTTAATAAATCTTTATTTTTTTTATTAAATACAGCTGTTAAATTTTTATTTTTTCCCTGCCCCTCGAAGCCCGAAGGACGAAGTGGGGTTCTTTGATAATTATTCCTTATATATCCACTGACTTGTTTTCCAAAGACAACTGCCTCAAGAAGCGAATTGGAAGAGAGCCGGTTTGCCCCATGGACTCCGGTCGCCGCTACCTCTCCAACTGCAAATAGATTTTTAACGGAAGTTTTCCCTTGGAGATCAGTCGTGATTCCCCCACATAGATAATGAGCGGCCGGCGTGATGGGAATACGGTCTTTTGTCAAATCAAAACCATATGTTTTTAGTCTTTTGTAAATATTAGGAAATTTTTTAATGATCTGTCTTTTATCAATATGGCTCATTGTAAGATAGACCGCTGAATTTTTTTGTTTTTCATAAATTATCCGGGAAAGTTCGTCGCGAAGGATAAGTTCCGAAACAAATCGGTTGCCTTTTTCATCAATGATTTGCGCCCCTTCTCCCCGCAGCCGTTCTGATAATAAAAATAAAGGAGAGATTTTGTATTTTAATGCCGTCGGATGGAACTGGACAAACTCAACATCAGACAAATCTGCTCTAGCCCTTTTACCAATAGCAATGCCGTCTCCGGTGGCTACTTTTGGATTGGTTGTCCATTGGTAAACTTGTCCGGCGCCACCAGTGGCTAAAATAATCGCTTTGGCAAAAAAAGCGATAATTTTATTATCTTCGGTTAAAACAAAGATTCCCTCGCAAATATTATTTTTAACAATTAAATCAATTGCTAAAGAATTGTTAAAAATATTGATCTGTTTATTTTTAGTTACTTTATTTAAAAGTGTTGCTACAATATCTTGACCGGTAAAATCAGTCGTGTGAAAAATCCTAGGCCTTCGATGACCGGCTTCCAGTGAAGGCGTGGTATCAAACAAAACTCCTTGATTTTTTAACCAAAAAAATGCTTCCCTGCTGTTTTTGACAAGAAGAGAAACTGCCTTTTTTTTGTTATGATAGTCCCCTGCCTTTATTGTATCTTCAACATGCCAACCGGCCCGGTCATTTTTAGCGGTCATGGCCGCCATTCCACCTTGGGCTAAATTAGTTGATGAATCAGAGGGATTTTTTTTAGTGAAGATGGCAACGCTATCTGAGTTTCTCAAAGTCAAGGCAGTCGTCAATCCGGCCAGACCGGAGCCGATGATAATGTAATCAAACTTGTTTTTCATTTGTTAGAAACTTATAATAGTACACGCCAAAACAAATAACAAATTGTAATGACTCGGCAACGCAAATTTTTCACAAAACCTACAAAAGTGAAAAATTTGCTTTTGCCTGCGTCATATTTAGCAAAAGCGAGGCGCTTAATTTTTTGCGACTTTTTTATTGGCAAATTAAAATTTATGAAAACAACCTGTCTGAGTCAGATTTGAGGGAATTAAAATAAATTTTATATATAAAAATAACTTTAATTTAGTTAAAATTCCGAAAACCTGACGAGTTTTGTTTGAATAAATTTTAATTTATCAATAGTTATCATATAAATATGAAAGACAAAAAACTAGTTAGTGAAATAAAAAAGTGGCGGAAAAAAAGAGGTGCTTTGATCCTTGCCCACAACTATCAAATTCCCGCTATTCAGGATCTGGCTAACTTTGTTGGTGACTCTCTAGAGCTTTCAAAACAAGCAGCCTCTTCTTCGGAAAAACTAATTATTTTTTGCGGAGTTCATTTTATGGCAGAATCTGCCGCTATTTTTTCTCCTGAAAAAACCATTCTTATTCCTGATCTCAAGGCCGGTTGTTCTTTAGCCGCTTCAATCGACGCTGAAGAGTTACGCCGTTGGAAAGCTAAATATCCCGACGCCGTCGTTGTCAGCTATGTTAATACGACCGCCGAAGTCAAAGCTGAATCAGATTACTGTTGTACTTCGACCAATGCAGTCTCTGTTGTTAACGCTATTCCAAAAGATAAACGAATACTTTTTGTTCCTGATATGTTTTTAGGTGCTTATGTCCAAAAGAAAACCGGAAGGGATTTGATTATTTATCCCGGCGAATGTCATGTCCATGCCAAAGCCCGACCGCAAGATATTTTAGAGAAAATGAAAGATAATCCCCAGGCAGATTTTTTGATTCATCCTGAATGCGGTTGCGTTACCAACTGTATGCATTTTGTCGCCAACGGTGATATTCCGGCCGATAAAACCCACATTTTGTCAACCGGCGGGATGCTAAAACATGCCAAACAATCGAAAAAATCTGACTTTATTGTGGCCACCGAAACCGGGATTATTTATCAACTGAAAAAGCAAAATCCGGATAAAAACTTCGCTCCCCTGCGCGATGACATGGTCTGTCAGTTTATGAAGATGATAACTTTGCCAAAACTTTTAAACTCTCTTATCAACTTGGAGTTTGAAGTCAAAGTCCCAAAAAAAATAGCTGAAAAAGCCCGGATTCCAATTGAGCGGATGTTTGCAGTTTTGTAGTGGCGTGATTTATCACGCCATGATATTCAATTTTATATGAACAAATACATTAAAACATATTTCGACAAAAGTCGCTTTCTGACAACTAAAAATAAAACCTATGCTGAGACGTGTCTACAACTTTTTGATTTTCTAACAAAAAATGATGTCAGCGAAAATGATATTACTTCAAAGATAATTAACAACCAGTACAAAAATACAAAAGCCTGTATCATTACCAAACAACCGGGAATCGTTAGCGGCATTGAAGAAGTTGTTTATCTGATTGAAAAAAAAACTAATCTAAAGATAAAAATTGTTACAAAAGATGGAACATTAGTTAATAAAAAAGATTTGCTAATCAAACTTTTTGGTGATCCTTTGGAAATTCTTTCCTTTGAAAGAACTGTTTTAAATATTCTGGCCCGAATGAGCGGAATCGCCACCTATACTAATTCTCTTATTAAAAAAAATAACCTGAAGACACCACTGGCTTCGACTCGAAAGACTTTATGGGGACTATTGGATAAAAAAGCTGTTTCTATCGGTGGCGGCTTAACACATCGACTATCACTTTCTGATGAAGTTCTTATCAAAGATAACCATATTGATATAATGGCAAAAAATTCGCAACTTACTCGACTTGAGAGCTTAAAAAAAATACTAACTTTTATAAAAAAAAGTGGAACAAAAAACCCGTTTGAAATGGAAGTGGAAAACGAAAAGGAAGCTTATTTTCTCAGTAATTTTTGTCAAAAAATAAATATTACTGCCCCGTTAATTATTATGCTTGACAATTTTGAGCCTAAAATAGCCGAAAAAACGATAAAAACAATTAAAAAACAGAATAATTCTCGGCAGATTTTTTTTGAACTATCAGGCGGCATTAATGAAAAAAATATTAAGGATTATGATCAAGTCGGCGCCGACGTCATCTCTCTCGGCTCCCTTACTCACTCCCCCAAAGCCCTGGATATCTCGATTGAACTGTAGTAATGTATATTTAATGTTATTTTTTATGCTGGTAATATTTCCTGTAATTTAAATGGTAAATGTGAAGTCCTGTTTCTTTCTAAACCTAAAGCATCCATTCCTCCAACAAGACCAAAAAGAAAGTCTATATTTTTAAAAACAACCGAACCAGGAATATCTGTTCCATTTATACTTATAGTATCCTCTCCTGGCTTTATACACATATCAATTCCATACAAATCTGTCAAGAAATGTCTAATTTGAATACCTAATTGATTAAATGTTTCATTATTTAACATTTTTCCTTTTAAATAAGTCTCATATAATTGAAGTCCAAAGACTCTTCTATAATAAGCTGAGTCCGGAAATATTCTGTAGGATAAGTTTCCACTATTTCTTATGTTCCAATACGGACGAAATTTGGTAATCTCCAAATCGTGACTTTCATCCTCATGATTAACAACTACAGGAGGGTTATAAAATAAACTAACATCTTTTCCCAAAATACTTAATGGCAAAGCAAAAACACTAATCATTATTTGATCAAGATCCGGATGTCTAAATTCTCCGTGAACCCCAAACGCATCTAAAACCGATGGAAATACAGGTAACCCTGGAACAATTCTTTCTTGAGGTAAAATAGCCGTCGCCAAGGGGCCGGACGATAGAACACTTTCTCTCTCTTTTAGATATGCGGGGTCATTATATAGGGCCTCCAAACGATCTTGACCAGCGTTTTCAATAATTCCATCGCGACTAATTTGTCGAATTCTTTCCGGAGTTGGAAATCTTGTACTACGAAAAAGCACTATATAATGTTCATTTATTGGAAATTGCATCCTTTGTAAAAATGCTAATTCTTTCATGCCGGGAATTACCTTTAACAAGGGATCTCGCAAGACATCGTCGTCAATAAGCACTTCAGCTAAATTAATTTCGTCCAATAAATTACTATCTAAATTATCTTCAGAAAATAATCTTTGCCTAGTTGTTTCTGGAAGAGGGGCCCTACTGAATTTTGTCACAGCCGGTTCAGTGGTTATCTTTTTCCACTTTCGGACTAATTCTCCTCGAACTAAATGTGACTGGAACTCATTTTTATTTGTCATAAGATAATAAAATTTAATTCTGTATACGTGAATAATAACTTATAGCATACCATAAAGAGGCCATTTTACATCTTAGTTAGGGATTTAAAATAAACTAACTAATATTTTAAAAAATATTTTATACAATAACATCCATTATCATTTTCAAAAAAAATATGAAACTCATTAGGAAACTTTTTGGGATTGTTATTCTTTTTTCAATTGCTGCAACAATTTTCGGGCTTGGATACATTGGTTATATTCCCGTCATTGCTAATTTATTAGGTACGAACAAACCGCACAATAACCCACCCTAAGGGTGTCTGAGACTACATCCTCCTAATCTTACCTCAAGATAACACCCTCCAATTCTTACTTCTCGCTTCCATCCACCACGTCTTACTTCAAGATTGCTATCCATCACGTTTAAGAGTCAATTACAACCCTGTACCAGAAAACCTTCGGTTTACGGTACAGGATTTAGGGACTGTAATCCAGACTGAGTCGGGAACAGTCCCTACAAAAAAACGCGCCGGGCCCTTCGATAAGTTCTCCGGACTCGGCTGCGTATGAGTTTGTTAGTAGCTATTAACGATTAGCTATTAACTATTTGAAACTTCTTTATCCGCACCATAAACCTTGAGAATAGTTTTCATCTTCGAAAACTATCAGACGATAAGTTCTCATAGTTTTTTTTAGATTTATGATTAAAGTTTGATCAGTCTTTAATCAAAACTTATAATTAAATTTATCCTATAATTAAACATTAAAGGATATATTTTAGTTTGTCAAGTGCATTTTATAATCAACAAATTTTTATCTTAAATGCACGAAGACCCTGAAGACTCGCCCCTCGGGAGTGCGAGGCTGAAAGCCTCCAGACCGAGGTAAGAGTTCTTCATGGGTCAAGGAGTTAGAAATTAACCGTTATACTGGGGTCAAGGTACTATCAAGAATCGGCGGGGAGAAATAACCCTATAGCTATTTTAAAAAGGATTGATTACCCAATAGCTAACAATGGCGGCTGACACGATAACATTCAATGACTTGTTAATTCCCCACATTGGGATCTCAACGATTTTATCACATAATTTTAGCGTCTCCTCAGTCACTCCATATGATTCATTGCCAAGAATTAATGCTAAAGGCAAAGAATAATCGGCTTTTTGATAAGGAATTGAGTTTTTGGCCTGTTCGACGGCAATAATAGAAATAGGAACATGGAAGTTGGGTTTTGATGCGGGTTTGGAAGATTGAAGCTGGAAATTAGAATTTCTTCTATCTTCAATTTCTATCTTCTTAACTCGTTTCCAAACCTTCCTTCTATTCTCCATTTTTCTAAGTTCTTCAATCGCCTCCCCGGCCGTCTTCTTATATTCCCATGGCACAACTTTATAAGTTCCAATTGAAGCCTTTTTAATTCTCGAATTCGGCGGTACTTCCATCTCCCCGCAAAGATAAATTTTTTCAATCGCCAGAGCGTCGGCCAAACGAAACAATCCGCCGATATTATAGGTATCATAGATATTCTCCAAAATAAAGTAGATCGGCCGCCGCTTGATTAACTTTAGTTTGTCCGCAACTTCTTTTTCATCAACATCACGAAGTTCTTTAGCGTTAAGTTTCATAGAGACATTATATAAGATTCAAATCTACGAATGAATGCTAATCTACTAATTATTCGTTGATTAGAATAAATTCGTAGATTGGCATCATGTTGTTGGTATTACCCTATAGTTGACATCTCTACAATCTTATAGTATAATACTCGCATGAAAAAAATATTTGCTTTTTTCGTTGTTATTTTTTCATTTCTTGCCATAACTGTTTCTGCTTCTGCCGGTTGCGGCGGACAGTACGAATCCCCTTGTCAATCGTATTCAATATTGGTTGATAAGATGGTCGCAAAACCAGGTACTGAAAATTATGTAGATAATTTATCAATCTCTGATTATCCTCGCTTTGCACCTGGTCAAACTGTTTTATTTAAAGTGACTATAAAAAATACCTCAACCACCACTTTTGGCGGCATGACTGCCAAAGATTTTGTTCCGGATTATTTAACTCCTATTGAAGGACCTGGAACCTTTGATTCAACTACCAGAACAATTTCTTGGGATGCTGGTTTTTTTAATGTTGATGAACAAAAAACCTATTATTTTAAAATGCAGATTAACTCACAAGCCAATTTACCAGCTGATAAGGGTTTATTTTGTCTCGTAAATAAAGCTCAAGCATGGTCAAATACTACAACTGATGACGACACATCTCAGCTTTGTGTCGAAAAACAGGTAGTTGGCGCTCCAAAAGTCCCTTCTGCCGGACCGGAATTAGGAATACTATTACTTTCAGGTCAGGTAGCCTTATTAGGCGTTGGAATATACCTTAAAAGAAAAGTTTAATTTCTTACTCCATTTAATCATTTCGTCATTTGTTCATTTTTTCATTTATTTGATTATTAGATTATTTGTTTATTTGATTATTTATTAGTCCTGTATTTCTTCGAAATAGGTCTATGTGTTTTCCTTGTGCATAAAAAAACCTATCTTTTCCCAATCAGCACTATAATTGATTTTTGACTCTTGATGTGCTATACTATGGGGCATATGAAAACAGTTTTGCTGAGACTGGTTTCGTTGATACCCAAGGAGAGGATTGTAATTAAAAAACTACGATCTTGGCCTTGGGTTTTTGCGTATAGAAGCTTGATCTCAGGGATCGAGGGATAGGAGAATGAATCAGCACCTATCCCCCGTTTCTTGGGGTTAAAATCTCAAGTTTTTCCCGCCGAAGGGGCGGGACCAAAAAGGAAGTTGTGACAATTAGCCGTCACAAATCTTCCTTAATGGTAGATCGTGACGGAAATGAGTTGTTCATAAGCTAGAACAACTATTGAAAATATTTTTTTCCGTCGCACGTTTACAAAATGGGTTTACCCGAACAAATTTTTTCTCGGGAATCAATAATAGCTATTGAAGAACCGAAAATTTCGACGGGTATTTTACTCGAAAGAGTAAATCAGGTTACTATATTTTATATGGGCATTTTATGGGCACATGGGAAACATGGCAGATTTGAACACGAACCTGAAAATCATCATCCTTTCTTTCCGAAAGAAATAATTCTAGAAATAGGATTATTTTAAGTAGGGAAAGATTGGCTTGCACTTTGGCGCTAACTAATCGTTAGCCTCAGAGAGCAAGTCAATCTAAAAATCAGAAAAAGGAGAAAATGAAAAATGAATACAATCGTATCAGTAGGTCTGAGTGGCCTTTTAACATGGGCACTCAAAAAAACATCCAAAGACATTGGGAATAAAATCCCTTTGTTAATTTGGATAATTATTTTCGTTGTGTTTGCGATTGGTTTCGCAAACATTAAGTAAGATCGCCTTTTGAAAGGAGGTGATAAATAAGAAAAAGGGAGTGTACTCAACCCCTACTTACACCATACGGTGTAGATAATTCCAACAGGCCTGCAAAAGGTACTGACGGAAAACGAGAGAAAACGAAAAGTAAGATAAGAACAAGGAGTTAAAATGAACCCGCAACTAGGACGACAGCAACAACAAGCACCCGCCGCAGCCGCACAACAAGCGCCGCAACCAGGACAGCAACCGCGCCCACAGCAACCGACGTGGTTTGCTCGAAACCGAAATTGGGTGATCCCTATGATCATCTTGATCGCAATCGTTTTTTGCCTTTCCTGCTTGGTCATCACAGGCCTCGTTGGATATGCATTCACGCGATCCGCCGCCGCTGTTCCCACCGCCCCGTACGCCCCCCCCGCTTCAACCGAAGCCCCCGCTCTGCCCACCCCCGCCGCGCCCGCGAATTCCTCATGTCCCACCACTCAAGAGGCCAAGAACCTCACTGGTGTTGACGTCCAACGCTTAGGCACAGAACCTTGTGCTTGGGTTTGGAGAGGAGTTCCCCCTGCCACTACGTTCGCCCGCTGTCCATCTGGATTCGCCTGCACCTGGGATGTCGTCAACGACATAACTGTTGTGCATTCTGGCGTCAACCAGACTGCTGAAATTCACGCGGGAACGTGGAGATTTGTGGCGGCTTACCCGACCAGTGATGCAGTGCACGATATTTGTGCGCTCTATCAGAAAGAAAAGGCCTTCG
This sequence comes from uncultured Gammaproteobacteria bacterium, assembly GCA_964543535.1. GTDB lineage: Bacteria > Patescibacteriota > Microgenomatia > UBA1406 > GWC2-37-13 > GWC2-37-13. Next base: position 250,866 of record CAZIYS010000001.1, read on the forward strand.
GCTTGTCCGAAGTTCCTAGCTTTCAGGTTAGGTTTCAGTCCGTCACAGACGGCTCTTTGGGCCCTATTGGTCCGCAAACCTGTCCGTAAAAGGACGTGAATGTGCCGTGCCGGCACTGTATAAGTATCCAATCGGATACTCGGCACAACCTGCAACCCACTGAGAGACTGAGAGAAATCTCAGAAAAAAGGAGGAAGAAGCTCTGTTATGTTTTTTGTTTGAACCGGAAGGTCAATTGCAGCCATTCGGCTCCAATTGCTTTCCGCAATTCAAACAAACTCATAATATCTTCTCCTCTTTTTTCTCATAATCATCAAGCACTTGGTGGTTATAGGAAAAATATGAAAACAATAAGTTTTGTCATCCCCGTTTATAACGAGGAAAAAAGAATTGAGAAGACTTTTAAAGCCTTGATGAAAGGTGTCTCTTTTAATGGGATAAAATTGGAAAAAGTAATTTTTGTCGACGACGGAAGTAGAGACGAAACAAAATCAAAAATCCAAATGACAAAATCTAAACTGGTAAGAAAATTAAAGGCAAAAATAAAGATAATCTCTTACAGTAAAAATCGCGGTAAAGGACATGCCATAAAAAGAGGCATGTTGGTTTCTAAATCAGATTATACTCTGATGTTTGATGCTGATATGTCAACTGAAATTAAAGAGTTAAGGAAGTTTTTATCTTTTATGAAAAAAGGTGTTGATATTATCATCGGCACCCGCAAAAACGGAGAGTCAACCGTCATCAAACACCAACCATTGTACCGTGAGCTTTTGGGACGCGGTTTTACCCTTTTATCAAACATTATCCTTGATACCTGGGTGACGGACTTTACCTGTGGATTTAAAGTTTTTTCAAAATTCGCCAAAAATAGAATTTTTGAAAATACTATCATAGACCGTTGGTCATATGACGCGGAAATTATTTATCTGGCCAAAAAAATGAATCTGCTCATTCAAGAAAAATCTGTCGTCTGGAAAAATGATCCTCAAACAAAAGTTGATTTAGCAAAAGATTTGCCTCAAACTTTAACTGACCTTATTAAAATAAAAATTCATGACTACAACTTACTAATTTCATTTTCTAAAAAACCAGCATTCATATGAAAAACAAAGTAATTGTTATTTCAAGCTATCCGGAAAAGTCCCTGACTCATGGTGAAAAGACCGTCGGTGTAGCTTCATACACTAAGAATCTTTTATTGAATTTGAAAAATATCAATTTTGAGGTCTTGGCGGAAATTCATAATAAAAAAGAGAAATATGAAGAACAAGGTATTCTTGTCAATCGTGTTTGGAGGCGTAATTCTATCACCTCAATGATCGATTTGATGAACTACGTCACCAAAAGTCAAGTGATGACAATCGTTGTTCCTCTCGAATTTTATATGTTTGGAGGGTTAGTACAAAATATTGTTTTTCTTTACTCGCTTTTAGTATGGAAACTGTCTGGAAAAAAAATAATCTTAATTTTGCACCAAGTCGTGCTTTTTGTGAAAATATTCTATTTGCCGTTAATATTTTTGTCAGAAGAGGTCGTTGTTTTTGAAGAAAAATTTAGAAAAGTTTTAGGAAGTAAAAAAGTTGTCTTTATTCCTCATGCCGTTGAATCGGTTCACATAGAAAAAACAAAAATAAATAAAAAATTCTCTGCTTTATATTTTGGTTTTCTTTCTCCATATAAAGGAGTAAAAGAATTAATAAATCTTTGGGATAAAAAGTTTGGTGCATTAATCATTGCGGGAGGCGGTAACCCTAACCATATGAAAAATAAACGGTATTTTGATTTCCTAAAAAATATTAAGGCCACCGGTTTTGTACCGGAAGATAAAATCGCCGATTATTTTTCAAAAACCAACCTAGTTATTTTACCTTATAAAATGTTTTTTTCTTCATCCGGTCCTTTATCATTGGCTTTTTCTTTTGAAAAACCGTTTATTTTGTCAAAACCGCTCGAAGGGTATTTTGATAGCCCGGATTTTGACGAAGCTTTGAAAGAAACTGGATTAAAAAAGGAAGATTTTCTTTTTGATTTTAATAGCGAAAGTTTTGAAAATCGATTGAATTGGGCGAAGAAAAATCTCAACAAATTGACTGCGTTTTCAAGGATAATGAAAGAAAAGAGAGCTTGGAAAAACGTCGCCAAACAATATGAAACACTTCTTAAGTAAATATAGATATCAGTTATTACTTTTTCTTATTGCTGCCATTCTCTTTTGGGTGAATTATTCACCGGGAACATACCTTTCCGGCTGGGACAATCTGCAGACTGAATTAAATCCCGAACTGGCTGTCAAACGGGCGTTTTTTAGCGTCTGGGAAGAGTATCAAAGCTTTGGTTTAACGGCCGGTATGGCTCATGCGGCTGATCTGCCCAGAGCGGTTCTCTTATGGCTCGTTTCGTTTGTCTTACCCCAAAATATGATCCGGTATTTTTATCATTTTTTGATGTTATTGTTAGGAGGGTTGGGAATGTTTAAGGTAATTATAGGACTGGATCCCCGCCTCCGCGGGAATGACCCCACTTCGCCCTTCGGGCTTCGAGGGGCAAGCAATAAAACAATTGCCTTCCTTGGCGCTCTGTTTTATATGCTCAACCTTGGTACTGTCCAGATTTTTTATCTGCCGTTTGAATCTTTCTCGACTTTCTTTGCTCTCCTGCCGTGGGGGGTGTGGACGTTTATAAAAATAATATCAAATATCAAATATCGAATATTAAAAAGAGATCTTCTGATTTTTTTTCTTATCAACCTTTTGGGCACACCCGCCTTTTATACCCAACAACTTTTTATTGTGTATATGCTGGTTTTAGGATGCATTGCTTTGGGAAAACTTAAAAATATAAAGAGAATATTTCTCGCTTTTTTTCTAATTTTAATTATAAATTCTTTCTGGATTCTACCGCAGGTATATTTTTTGAAAACCAATGGCGGTTGGCTAACTCAGGCCAAATCCAATCAAATCACCACCGAAGACACTCTTTATCAAAACTTAGAAAAAGGAACACTTGGTAATTTTTTAAGACTTGAGGGGTTTTACTTTGACCTCAGAGGAATACATAGCACTCCCCTTTTTTCGCCTTGGAAAGATCATTTTCAGGGAGCTTTTGAATTGCTCTCATATGCTTTTGCCGGATTGATGATTTTGGGTTTTTTAAAAACTATCAAAGAAAAAAAAATTGGCTTTGTTTTAATTTTCGTTCTCTCTGCCACAGTTCTGCTTTTAGCAACACCGCCTTTTTCCTGGATCAACGAACTAATCAGACAGATTCCTATCATTAATCAAATCTTTCGTTCCCCTTTTACGAAGTTTATTATTCCTTATTCGTTGGTTTATAGTTATTTCGTCGTAAAAGGACTGTCCTTTTTCGGAACTAATTTGAAAAAGGTCAGTCCTTATATAATAGTTTTGATTTTTCTCTACTCTCTTCCCGCTTTCCAAGGCTATTTCTTTTCTCCGGAAATGAAAGTTACAATCCCAAATGATTATTCTCAAGTGATGAATTATTTTAAAACTGCTGAGAAAAACAAAAGGATTGCTCTTCTTCCCGATTATACTTTTTGGGGCTGGTTTTTTAATAAATGGGGTTATAACGGGTCAGGATTTTTATGGTATGGGATTGAACAGCCGATTGTTTCCCGGACTTTTGACGTCTGGAGCTCAAAGAGCGAGTCATATTTTTGGGAAGAAAAACAGGCGCTTGAGGCAGAAGATCTAACCCAATTTGAAAAAGTTCTTGATAAATACAACATAGATTATTTAATCATGGACTATTCTCTGATTCCGGTTGTCTCAAGTTATAAAAGTTTGGCCACCGATAGAATAGAAAATCTAATATACGCAAGTCAAAAGATTTCTTTAGTTTTCCGAGGAGAAAATGTCGCCCTTTATCAAGTCAGCCATCCGCAAAAAATAGAAAGTTTCGTTACTTTGTCATCAGGATTAAAAAATATCGGACCGGAAGTAAAGTTGATGATCGAGGACCGTGCTTATCAAGAAAATGGCGATTATATTTTGGATTCCCGCCCTGATATTTATTATCCGTTTGCTGATCTAACAACCCAAACGAGAATCAAAGATAAACAGTGGAACATAAAAGAGTTAATTAACTCTTTTTCTATCAACTCTGATGTTGGTTTAGATCTTAACAACTATCAATTTAACATGCCATTGACCTCTACTGCCGGTATTTCCAATGATCAAGTAATAGCTAATTTAAAACTTAATCTAAATCCTTTTTTTGAAGACAAAAAAATCAAAATTAACTTTGAAAAAGTGTTAGTTAAATCGTTTGATGTTAGTGGTTTCAATAATAATTTGACGGAATACGCTTTGACTGCGCCGGAATTGCCACAAAAATATGGTTATCTAATCAAAATCCGAAGTAAAAATATCAAAGGTTCTCCATTATTTTTTTATATTGTTGATGAAACAAAAAAACAGTCGATGCTCGAAGAAAAATTAAGAGTCGATACCGAATATTTTATTTTACCTCATAAATTCGATTACGGCCTCGGATATTCTTTTGTCTTTCAAAATAAATCTTACAAAAACTATCCCTCGGAAAATTTGCTGGAAGAAGTATCTGTCTATTTGTTTCCATACGAAGAGTTAAAAAGTGCCAAGTTTATTAAAAATAATTCAACTCTAACAATACCAAGCTTTTCTGATGAATTTGAAGCTAAAAAAATTAATTATTTTACCTACAAAGTCGTTATTAACAATGAAGTAATAAAACGATCCAATAATTTGATTTTATATCAATCCTACGACGACGGCTGGATTGCCATCTCCGGCGGAAAAAAACTTGACCATGTCTTAGTCAACAACTGGGCCAACGGATGGGAAATCAGTAGTCAGAAGTTAGAAGTTAGTAGTCAGCTAAAAGGAAAAAAACTAATTCCTAACTACCAACTACCAACTACTATTATCATCATCTTCTGGCCGCAGTACCTGGAGTTTTTGGGGTTTGGACTACTAATCGTTGCTTTTTTATTTATTATTAAACAGAAGAATCTTTAATATCTTTTTTCACTTTTTCTATTAGCTTTTTAGTCTCTGGAAGGACTTTAATTATTGTACTCCAGATTCTTTCAGATACAATATCAGCATAGTTATGGATAGCCACGTCTCTAAGCCCTGCCATTTTCTTCCAGGGAATTTCTGGATATTTTTCTCGAATAGCAATTGGAACATGTTTTGTGGCTTCACCGATAATTTCCAATCTGCGCATAACTGAATCCTGAAGTTGAAAATCTTCATAAAAATCATCTTCGGATTTTCCTTTAATATAAGACTTGATCATATCAATACAGTCCAAGATGTCTTGAATTCGTAGATTATAATCTCTTTTCATTTAGAAGATGGATAAATTGGTAATTGACTGGAAAGAATACTTTGTCTTAAAGCTGGTTTTATTCCTTTAAATTCAACTAAATCTACTTTTTTTTTCAGCACATCTTCCAGCTCAAATTGAATATCCATCATATCAAATAAACTTTTGTCCTTCGGTACTTCAACCAAAATATCTATGTCACTTTTTTTATGAGTATCGCCCCGGACAACTGACCCAAACAAAGAGGCGCGACTGACGCCGTATTTTTTCAAAATTGGTATTATTTTGACTGTTATTTTATCCATACAAGTATTATAGCACTAATAACGGATTAGTCATCATTGCTTAAAATTGTTTTTTGCCAACGGAAAAATCCTTGATCATGTTTTAGTCAACAACTGGGCTAACGGTTTTCGATTAAACCAAGTAAATAATTTTAATAAATTTCAACCCTTCGATTTCACTCAGGGTAAACCAGTTTCTACTAATTTCAATGTTTTTATAATATTTTGGCCGCAGTATCTGGAGTTTTTGGGGTTTGGATTGATGATTCTGGCGTTGTCTACAACCACAATCGCATTTAAAAAATAACTCATTTTCCTTTTTTCCTGTAACTTTTTTCATAAACCTTTTTCCTAAACCTTAAAGTTCTAAACTAATAACAACTCTCGTGCGGCCGCATCAAAGTTGTCATTACAGACTCTAACTATAAAGACCGAAGTAAGTCTTTAGCTGACTTTCTCGCTCTAATTTTTCGGCAATAATATAGCTTATATATTTTCCGCCTTCGACTATTTTTTTGATTAAACCAATCTCCTTCTCACATTCATAAGGAAAAACATAAACGCTTTGGTTGTAAGGATAAAAACTAATCTCCTTTAAAAAACTTCTTAAATAATTACGTTTATTTCTCTCCTCTTCTGGTACATCAAAAACCACTATAAACCATTTTCCTTGCCACTTCTTTTTTTTCTTAAGATTTAAAACTTCTCGTAGTGAATATTTCAAAATAGAAACATCATCTTTATTTTTTACAGTCACAGAAATTTCTTCTCCTTTTCTTTCAATTTGAATTAATTTCTTTTTTTCAAGCTGCTTTAATACTCGTTTTGCTTTTTCTTTCGGTATTTTTATTCCTTTAAATTCTTCAATAATCTTAAGTATTCCTCCCAAAACAATGGGAAAATTTGGCGTGATAAAAATGGAGCCGCCTAAAACCAAACCGATTCCTAAAGCGGCTAGGATATATTGTTTTAATTCATTCGGTTTAAATTTTTTCTCTTTTTGGTTATTAGTCATAATCCTTAGCATACAACTCTCGTGCGGCCGCATTCAAGTGGTATGGTAATCGGTTAAATAAAAATAAAGAGTTATAAATTTTTTATTAAACTTCCTATTTTTATTTTCAAAATTTTGGCAATTTTATGAAGAAATCTGATTGATGGATTAGCTTTACCTTCTTCAACCTCAGCCAGATAACTGCGATCAACATCAGAGAGAATCGCCACTTGCTGTTGAGATAACTTAAGTTTTTTTCGATGAGTGATAATGCTTTCCCCCAGCCTTTTATAATAGAAATTACCTCGCGTCATTCAGCAATCATATTGGAATCAATATCAAAAAACAGTAGGTTATAACCTACAAAATATATATTTTAGATATCTATAACAAGCTAAATTTTAGCATATACCATGTGGGATATATCCAAGCTAATAATATTAATGTTAATTTATAATCCTTTTAACAAATTACAAATCTTAATTTTGAGGACACGGCAGATTTTATTTAATATTTTAACCGATGGATTAGCTTTGCCTTTTTCAATTCGCGAGAGATATGTACGATTAAGGTCACAAAGTAATGATAGCTGCTCCTGAGTCAGCTTTCTTTTTTTTCTTATCTTAAAAATGATTTCTCCTAAACGCCGGTAGAAGAAATTTTCACGCATATTGGAAAATAAGATATAAAAAAATAATATTGAAGTCAATCGCTTATAACCTACAAAGTATGCGAGTTGGATTATTATGGCAATATATTTTTTACGATAGACCAACAAGTCAAAATTCAAAACTCAAAAGTCAAAAATATAAGTCAAAATTAAAAAGTTTTAATTACTTTTAACTTTTTACTTTAACTTTTGAATTCTAACTTTTTACTTTTAACTTCACCTATCTGTTATAATTTTTTTATGTCTATCCTTTCCCATCTGCAAATCCGCAATCCAAAAGATGACGAGACGCCGATTGAGTCGGCCACCCAGATTTTTTCCTCGCTTCTCCCCTATCCTTATATTCCTTTATGGCGGCGGATTTTTGTTCATCCAAAAACCTATGCTTTTGAACTTTATTTTATCTCCCAGATTCTTTATTTTTATGTCACCGCACCCTGTGAAAGCGAAATTTTTGTCTCAAGTTTAATTTCCTCATCATTTCCCACCTCAAACGTCAAAAAAACTTCTGATCCGATGAATATTATTTTAAAATCTTCTCGATTAACTTATGGCGAAGTAGCTTTAAACTCTTATTTTTACTTGCCAACTAAAACTTATTTTGATTTTAAAGATGTTGATCCGTTATCATCGCTTTTAGGCTTCCTATCAAAACAGCCGCCTCACTTGAAAATGGCGATTCAGATTGTCATGACACCGGCTTATTTTTCCTGGGCTGATGAAGCGGTTAAGGCGGCCAAACATTTAGCCTACGACGAAACGGCAGATAAATATGGCCAAAATCCGCAAAAACTCTTAATTATGAAAAAGGCCTCATTTCAAGGCGGCAAGGTAGCAATTCGGCTCCTTGTGGGATCAACATCAAAAACAATCGACCCATACCCATATTTGACTCAATTAGCCGGAACTTTTGGAACGTTTTCTTTAGGCGAAGGCAATCAATATATCTTTAAAAAGCGAATTTTTTTCAAAAATAATTTTCTAAAAAGAGTTAAAGAAAGAAAGATTAGCTATTTTGAAAGGAAATATCAGATATTAAATGCACAAGAACTGGCGACTCTTTGGCACCCGCCCGGTTACTTACTGGCGGGAATAAAAAACATGGCCTGGGGAAAAACACTGCTTGGGGAGCCGCCGGAGAATTTACCGGTTGTTCCAGAATTAAGGTCCGACCCTAAAGGGACGGACCTTTTAAAACAGGATGTCAACTTCTTCGCCAAGACCGAATTCAAAAACAAAGAACAGATTTTTGGTATCAAGACGGTTGACCGCCGTAAACATGTTTATATCATTGGGAAAACTGGAGTTGGAAAGACTACATTGATTGCCAACATGGCGATTGACGATATTAGAAAAAACCGTGGTTTAGGCATCATTGATCCCCACGGCGATCTATCAGAAACTATTCTTAATTTTATTCCCAAACGCCGGCTAAACGACGTTGTTTACCTGGAACCTTTTGACACTGAGCGACCGTTTACTTTAAATGTCTTGGAAGTCAAAAACAGACAACAAAAAGATCTGGTTGCTTCAGGCATTGTCTCGATTTTTTATAAACTTTACAAAGACAGCTGGGGGCCGCGTCTTGAATATATTTTAAGAAATGTCATCTTAACTCTTTTGGAAACTCCTAATGCTACTTTAGTTGATATTTTAGCCTTACTTAATAATATTGATTACCGAAAAAAAATCACTAAAAATTTAGAGGATCCGGTCTTGAGAAACTTCTGGGAAAAAGAGTTTGCTAAGATGCCGGACCGCTTAAGAGCTGAAGCTGTCTCGCCGATTCAAAACAAAGTCGGCCAGTTTGTCACCTCGCGAATGATCAGACAGATCATCGGTCGACCCAAGTCAACAGTTGATTTTGAACAAATTATGAACCAGGGAAAGATTTTAATTTTAAATTTATCTCAAGGAAAATTAGGCGAGGATAATGCCGCTCTTCTTGGTGCGATGATAATTACTCAACTCCAACTGGCGGCCATGAATCGGAGTTTTATCAAAGAAGAAGACCGTAAAGATTTTTCCCTTTATGTTGATGAGTTTCAAAACTTTGCTACGACTTCTTTTATAAAAATTTTGTCCGAGGCGAGAAAATACCGATTGTCTCTGACACTGGCTAATCAATATATTGATCAGCTTGATTTAGATGTTCAAAAAGCCATATTTGGTAATGTTGGAACGCTCGTATCTTTTGTCGTCGGAGCTAAAGACGCCTATATTTTGTCAAAAGAATTTGGAGAAATTTATACGGAAAATGACTTAGTTTCGCTCGGCCGCTATGAGATTGTCATGAAATTATCAATTGATGGGATGACCTCGGCGCCGTTTCCATCAACTACCTTGTCTCTTCCTGCTTTGAAAAATGACAATAAGGAAAAAATCATCAGGCTTTCGAAAGAAAAGTATGGAAGAAAGGTGTAAAAAAATTCTGAACTGTTTTTAAGAAAATCTTCATCTAAATTATTTGCTGCCTCGCCGATGACTTGAAAATTACGAAGCACCGCATCTCTAACTATATTATTTGAAGCAAATTCTTCTTGAGAAGTAATATTTTTTACATAATTTTCAATATTGTTAATCGCTTCTAAAATATGTTCGAGAAAAACACGATTATCTTTTTTCATAGATAATTTTTTCATCTTTTAATATAAAGTCTTTTAGTTTTGGATTAATACTGCCGTAAGTGACAAGATCAACTGGTTTTTTTAAGTTATTTTGAAGATCAATCTGCATTCCGGCCATATCAAATAAAGTTGTTCCTCTGGCAGGCTCTATGAGAATATCAATATCGCTTTTATCATCAAAATCGCCTCTTACAAAAGAACCAAATAAAGAGGCTTTTTCAACGTTGTATTTTTCTAGAACCGGAATTATTTTTAATATAAACTTATCCATATAATAATTATAGCACGAGTCAAAAAAACAATCGGGAAAAAATCATTAAGTTTTCTAAGGAAAAATACGGAAGAAAAGCGTAACTACTTGATATAATTAAATAATTATGAAACTCTCAATAGGAATTGTTGGCCTGCCTAATGCCGGTAAATCAACTCTTTTTAATGCTTTAATTGATAAACCCAAAGCCGTCGTCGCCAGCCATCCTTTTACCACCCTTGATAAAAATATTGGTGTGGTTAATGTTCCCGACGACACCCTTTTTCAACTGGCCAAAATTGAAAAGATTGATCAGGTGACGCCAACAGCGATTACCTTTGTTGATATTGCCGGATTAATTAAAGGAGCTCATCAAGGAGAAGGGTTAGGAAACCAGTTTTTACACCATATTCGTGAGGTTGATCTAATTTTGCATTTAGTGAGATTTTTTCAAGATGAAAAAGTCAGTCATGTTTACGCCAAGATCGACCCCGAAGAAGATATTGCCATTGTTAACGAAGAACTTTTATTGGCAGATCTGCAAACGGTGGAGAAAAAATTAAAACAAGAAAAGACCACTCAAGAGGAAAAAATTATTTTAAAAAAATGTTTTGATCAGTTAAACCAAGGAGTGCTAGCTTCTCAACTAATTTTGACCGAAAAAGAAAAAGAGTTTATTCACAGTCTCAATTTATTAACAGGAAAAAAACAATTAGTGATTGTTAATATTGGCGAAGAGGAAATTGAGAGTCCTCCAAAACAGATTAATGGCCAGGTAATCATATCAGTTTGCGCTAAGTTAGAAGCCGAGCTTAACGAAATACCTTGGGTAGAACAACAAAAATTTTTAAAAGACGTCGGCTTGAAAACAAGTCTCAAGGAGAAAATCATTAAAGAAAGTTACCAAGCCTTAGAGATAATTACTTTTTATACGATTGCCAAAAGGACTGAGGCGCGAGCCTGGACCCTTCGCCGAGGCAAGACAGCGCTTGAGGCAGCGGCAAAAATTCATACTGATTTTGCGAAAAACTTTATTAAGGTGGAAGCGATTAATGCAGAGGAGTTAATCAAAATCGGCGGCTGGCACCAGGCGCAACGAATGGGCAAGATTAATCTTCACGGAAAAGATTATCTTGTTAATGATAAAGATGTCTTGGAAATTAAAGCCCACCACTTAATATAAATCACCCAAAACCTTATTGACGAAAATAGGGCAAAAACAAATCCAGGAAAGCCGTCCATAAAACCCTTGTGGCGAAAGTACATCATGAAGAAAGTGGAGAATGGCTTCCAAAAAAGATAGGAGATAGGAGATAGGAGATAGGAAGGATTTTCTTTGATCATCTTCTCGACTTCAAGACTCGTATATCTATCCCAACGCATTAAATATCTTGAAAAATCAGGATCAGCGTAATGAAGAAGAGGATTTTTAAGATAGCCTATTGCTTCATTGTTGGGGGTCTGGATTCCCGCCTCCGCGGGAATGACATCTTCTTCACTTTTTAATTTTGAATTTAAATTTTGCTTGTCCTCCGAAGCCTTGGCGAAGGAGGAATTTTTGACTTTTGACTTTTGAATTATCTCCACGTTCTCATGTACGTCTTTACATGGAAACTTAGCATAACCATTACGATATAAACGAATAGTATAGTCCGGGTACTGGCCGCCTTTCATAAGAAATCGGGTGAGGAAAAAGTTTTTGCGAGGAATCCAATAAGCAACAAAGATCGAACCAGATGAAATCGGATTTAATCGGATGGAATCGGTATTATTTTTTCTAATTTTATCTGATTCTATCTGACTCTGTCCGATTATATCTTTGATTTCTTCTTTCAAATCTTCTGATAGCTCTTCATCTGCGTCTAACTGTAAAATCCATTCTCCCCTTGCCGTCTCAATTGCCTTTTGCTTATTTTTATGAAACATTATTGGATTTTCTGAAACAATTATTTTGACTTTTTTTCCATAAGACTTGGCGACTTCAACCGTTCTGTCAGTTGACCCGCCATCAACAATAATCACCTCATCTACCAAGTCATAAGCCGAATCCAAAGGATAATGTATATTTTTTTCCTCATTAAAAGTGGCAATGCACAAGGACAGTTTCATAACAATATTATATAATAATCTCATGCTTAAAATCATTACCGTTCCATCAAACACTTTTTCTTCACCAACAAAACCAGTCGGCAAAATCGATGATAAAATCAAAAAAATTGTTTTTGAGATGGAAAAGATTTTGATTGCTCAAAACGACCCGCCTGGCGTCGGCTTAGCTGCCAATCAAGTTGGAGAAAATCTATCCCTTTTCATCATCAAACCGTCAGAAAAAGCAAAAATAAAGATTTTTATAAATCCGGTCATCGTATCAAGGACGGACCTTTTTAAGACCAACCATAAAAAGGTCCGTCCTTATAAAAAACGTGTCAAACTCGAAGGCTGTCTCTCTATTCCTCATATCTGGGGCCCGGTTAATCGAGCCGAAAGAATTTTTTTACATTATCAAGATCTTACTGGGAAAAAATATTTAAAATGGTTTTCCGGTTTTGAAGCCACTGTAATTCAGCATGAGATTGACCATCTTAATGGAATAGTTTTTACGCAAAGAGCAGTAGAACAGAAAAATCAGTTGTATCGAGAGGAAAATGAAGAATTGGTAAAGATTGATTACTAACCTGAAGTCATTCCCTCGAAGGAGGGAATCCAGACTAAAATCATCATATTAAAAAAAGGAATTAATAGACTGGATCCCCGTCTTCACGGGGATGACGTTTTGTTTGATTTAAAATTTATAATTTATTTGTGATTTGTAATTTAGTATTTAGGATTTTTTCTTTGAAGTTTCTTCTTTTTTTGTAGTCGCAACTTTTTTAAGATTAGCTAAAGTCAAAAACGGCTTTTTTCCTTCACCCATGTCTTTTCTAATTCTTTTCAAACATTTAGTACACAATCTGATTCTTTTTATTTTTCCTTTTTCAACAATGTTAAGACGAACTAAGTTAGCTTTAAAGATTCTTTGGGTTTTTGGCGCTCTTTTTTTCCACCTGCCTCCGGCCACGCCCCGGTGATGAGTATGGGAACGACCGTATAACAAAGATTTTCCGCAGTGATAACAGGAAACCATAATTTAATAGCTGACTTTTAATTAGAGATTTATTATGATAACATAGATAAATTTATTTATCAACCATTTTTATATCAAATATGTTAAATTACCTGTTTACCAACCCTATTTTATTTATTATCTACTTAATATCTATTCTTACTGCAATAGCGATTCACGAATTCTCCCATGCCTTGGCCGCTGATTATCTTGGCGACCCGACGCCGAGGCTTCAAGGAAGGCTGAAATTAAATCCTTTAGTTCATATTGATAAGGTCGGTATGCTGTTTTTACTTTTTTTTGGCTTTGGCTGGGGTAAACCAGTTGAGTTTGATCCTTACAACTTAAAAAATCCTAGAAAAGACGCTGCCATCATCTCTTTAGCCGGTCCAGGTTCAAACTTTATTTTGGCTGTCATACTTTCTTTACTTATAAAGTTGTTTATATTTTTACAACTTAATTTTTTAATTATTATAGGAAGTTTGATTTTTATTCCGATGATAAAAATGAATATTATTTTGGGGGTTTTTAATCTTTTACCAATCCATCCTCTTGATGGATTTAAAATCGTCGGCGGAGTTTTATCCGAAAAAAAATCTCAAGAATGGTATCAATTGCAAAAATATGGAATGATCTTTTTAATTTTATTAATTTTCCCTATTGCCGGCAGTTCGATGTTAAATAATATTCTGCTGCCGATTGTGGACTTTATTTCGAATTTTCTAATTACGGGGTGGTAGGGCTAGGTGTTATCTTCTTTAAGCAGAGAAAGTAGTCTTGAGTCGAGCATCCTTTACCCAATTTTTCTTTTATCTTAGCGCAGTCAGTTTCCGTACAGTTAGTCCCATCAGGGATTTCAAGCCGTTGAAACGGCGTTGGTTGAGAAGCAGCTTGAGTTGGCGCAGATGTAGGAGCAGCCACCGAACTTTCTGCTCCTTTGGTAGTAAAAGTCCAAGGCACACCGCCATTATCATATTTTTTATCGCCGACTCTGATATCAAAATAATAAGTGGTATTTGGAGAAAGAAGAGTCAGATCCAAACTATGAGTCTTGTCTTTAGTGGCTTCCGGTGCGAAAAAATTCAAGGCCGTTGGCGTTGTCCCATACTCAACCACTCCCTGAGTATCAACTCCGGTCGCCCAAGTTGTTCTAACAGAATTTTTTTCAATGTTAGAAACGACCACATCGCGCGGTTCAAAATCAGCCGCTCTGGTGCCAAACACACTAAAATACAAAAACACCAGTCCAATAAAAACAAATATGCCAACAATAATGGCTAGTATTTTAGTTAGTTTAGGATTCATATAAGATTTATAATCATTATAATTATTATATTAACACAAGCTTTACCACCAAACCAATCAAAAATAAAATTGCTCCCGGAACTGCAAACTTAACCACATTATCAAAAACCCCACTCTGTGGTAGTTCTGATGGCGGAGATGTTGGTTGAGCTGATCCGCCGCCGCTACCAACAGTCACCGCAGCGCTATTATTTTGCGAACAAACCAAAACATTTGACGCATTAATATCATTCTTGATAATTTTTGAAGTATTACAGTCAAAAGATAAAGTCGCCGAACCGTCTTTTAATCCTTGAAAAGTAATCGTCGCCAATGTTCCGGTTGTTGAGATTGACGAGGCCGGATCATTAACCATCCCGGCAATGTAGACTTTACCAGTTGTTGATTCATCATGAGAGACAGTCGGAAAAAGGCTACCGGCCGTCACTGCCGTTGCTTTCAAAACCGCTGCGTCAAAAGTCACATAAGCGTCAACAGAATTTAAGGCATCGCTTCCTGGATCAACCGTTACCGCAATCTGAAAAGTGCCGCCATTACTGATAGTTGCAGTAGTTTTATCAAACTTTAAAAAACCTGCCAAAGCCGGGTTAAATAATAAAGGAGAACTAAGAAAAAAAACCAATAGCAGTAAAAGAGTTTGTAAAATTTTTTTCATTCATTTTTTCAAAAAACTTCAATTTCTAACTCATTCAACTTCGGATTAAGAACTTCGGTTTTATCGGTCACCAGATCGGTTTTATCTTTACCCATTAATGGTTTTAAAGAAAAAGCAAATTTACCGGCTTTTATCGGTTTAAAAACTAAACTGGCGATTTTTGTCTTGGTAAAAACCGATGGTGTTTGGCTTTGGAGAGTTTTGGTTGCTAAAAAACTTAGATAATTATCTCTTTTATAAGAGTAGATTTTAAAATCAGCTAAATTTGAGGTTGCTTTAACAAAATCAAAGGCTAAAGGATCATAGGACAAAACCAGATCATAACCAATAATATTTTTTTCATTAGAGTCGGCAATTAGATCAATTTTTAGTTCTTTATCTGTAGATAAAGAAATTTCCTCATTTTCTATTTTTAAATTTAAAGACCCCTGGGTTGGTTCGGTGGTTGGGATAATCGAGGTTGAGGCGGCTTGTTCATTGATAGTAGTTTTTTTGTTATTCGCCGCTAAAAAAATCCCTGTGCCGATAAAAATGGCAAAGAAAATCACTAAAAGATAAACAAAAATTTTATTTTTGCCTTGAGTATTATCCATATTTAAAGTTCGTCATTCTTAATTGATAAAGACGCTATCACCAATGAATAGTCCTGAGTATCACATTTACCATCGCGATTAACATCACATTTATCATTATCAGTCTTACCGAGATTATTGTAAATAAGGGAAGTATCATATGCAGTAATACTCCCATCTTGATCAGGAAGATCGCCGGCGAGTAAAACAATTCCTGAAAGATCAAGATTATTATTTCCTGCTACCAATGTTATGTTGCCTTTAGCACAACGGTAAGTCCCTCCGGCTGTCTCGGTTGGCCCAGCATCACAGATTTTTTTCTGGATATGATAAGGGCCTTTAACTAATATTTTAAAATTATTTCCGGGTTGAGGAGTAAGACATCCTTCCGTCGTCGTGTCCCAGGAAGAAACGGTCGCTGACCAAACACCATTTTCATTGGCAGAAAATTGTGCTTGACCACATGACTTTATTCCTGATGAAGAAATCGGGAAAACCTTTACCACTAAAGCATTAAAAGGATCGCCTGGTTTTTTTAAAATCCCTTGGAATTTTAGTTTTAAATTAAGAATTACGCCTCCAGACGGCGCACACCATCCACCAGTCGGTGCTTGAGTCGGACAGACTGTAGGATATAGTTGCAAACAGACGGCAGGTAATGGAGAACATGTTGGCGTTGGCGTCAAGGTCGGCCCACCGCCATTAACGGAAAAACTTGCCTGACCGGCTGACGGTACATCAAACAAACTGTAATCGGTTTTAATCATAAAAAATTTGGCGTCGGCAGCGCCTGTGGTGATGGAGGATGACAGTGCAGAATTGGCAGTAAAAGTGATTGCGACCATCTCAGTGTTTTGACTTGTTAATATGGGCAGACCTGTAGCTGATTGGATCTCACCCACGACTTTAATCTTGCCATTTTGATTGATAACAGCTGCTTTTGAATCGTCGTCTCCCATGCCGGCGCTGACGGCTCCGGTTTTATACTGAATACTTTTGAACTGAATCTTGGTTTTGTCAAAATTAATCTCAAACTGATAACCGCGAATAGTCATATCAACTGAAGGTTTGACTTTGACGCTAGTTACAAAATCACCGCTGGCTTGGTTGACTAAGGCCGGATCAAAAACAAAACTGATTGTTTCGCCGGTTGCTTTTGACTTAGGCGCCTTACCTAAAAATATAAAGTTTAAGCCCCATAAAACTAATCCGATTGTAATTAAAAAGATAATGATAATTTTTGGCAGTTCTTTTCTCATGGACTTAATGATTTAATTATTATTACCCGATCAGCCGCCCCGACTTCGCCATCGCCGTTAAAATCAGGATTGACAGTCAGCGGGATTTTACCACCCATAACTGCCGCTACATAATAAAAATAGTCAGTATTGTTAATAATCGCATTGCCGTCAGCGTCACCTTTGGTTCTTATACCTCTTTGACACCAGGAAGTTTTATTGGCAGCCGAAGGAGGCGTCGGGAAAAGAGAGTCGGATAATAAACATTTAATCGGATTGGTATAGGTAATTGGCGCGCTAAATTTATCAAAAGTGCAGTTTGTGGCGTCGCAAAGATCACCTGTTCCACAGACACAGGCCGGGTTAACAGTTGGAGTCGGAACAGTTGAGGTTGGAGTAGGGGTATTGGTTGGTGTTCCTGGAGTCGCGGTTGGACAAGCTTGAGTATTACATCCTTGACTATTAGAACCACTACAGCCGGCTCCACCACAAGATGGTGCAGGATTTGTACAGCTCCTGGTCTGTGTTCCTGTACCACACGTCACAGAACACGCACTCCATCCACTCCAACCCCCATTCTGCGGGTTACACGGCGGCTGCGTCGGCGCTGGACAAGCATTAGGACAGACATCATAAGGACATGTTGGGCAATAATCCCACTTTCCTGCTGTAACACAGTTTATAACGCAACTATTGCTTACCTCATAACAACCTCCCCACGTATTACAGCCGCTTTGTTGATCTGCCACTACATTATTAGTAAACATTTTTAAAAAACAAAGAAAGAAAATAATAAACAAAGCAACGACTTTCGCCATTTTTGATATTTGCTTGCCCGCTGAAGCTTTAGCGAATGCGGGGTCTTTGATATTTGATTTTTCTTTTCTCATATCACTTTTAATTATATAACTAATAAAATATAAAATAAAACTATTTTTTATTCACATAATAAAGACCAAATATAGCCAAACTAAAAACAATAATCATCAAAATCGTATTTAAAGTATTAACACTCGTATTATTTTCTTAATTAAAATTAAATCATTTTCACCAATCACTGTCAAGACTATATAACTTTTAATAACCTTTACCCCGTTAAATTCTCGAAGAGACTATTTAACAGGGTGAACTTAAAACATAAACTATTTTTTAAAAAACTCCTTGCCTATTAAATAAAAAGCAATCGCTAATAAAACTCCTATTATCAATGTTAATATTGTATCAACTGTCATATTATTTTCTTTTAATTATAAAAAAGTATACAAAATAAAACAAAAATAATGTAAAAAAAGCCGCAATATAAAAAACTATATTATAAGTATCCATAATCACCAACAAGTAACCTTTGTTTTTCCCCTAATATTTTTCTCATATCATCTTTAAAATTTTATTTCTCCTCCTTTTTTCCCTCCCCCCTCATCCACAACCAAAGTATCGCGGCTAAGACGAAAAAAATAACAATTAATATATTATTTAAGGTTTCGGTCGTCATTTAAGTATGTTTTTTGTAAAAATAATAACCATAATAAGCAATTAATATGCTAATTATTGCTGCAATAAAATAATAACTGTCAAAATCAAGCTTCATTTTTTATATTTCAAAGCAATTGATAAAAAATAAATCATTGCAATAATTGATACTGTTAATTTTAGAATAAATGTTTTGAAATTACCAATGCCAATAAAAATCGGCGAGATTAAACCGAAGGTTGGAGAAGTTGAGAAACATCGGTAACACTTCTGTATCAAAACGAATCAGTTAAAT
>CAZIYS010000002.1:0-88876 GCA_964543535.1 uncultured Gammaproteobacteria bacterium
CACATGCCCGTGGAGATCTGCTACGACGTAAGAGTATGAAGGAAACTCGTGAATAGTAAAGGGGATGAGACGGGTAGCATTTGGGTACCAATAAGCAGTTGGGTTGAAGCCTGATAGTATTTTCCAGAAAGGAATCGGACTTTCATTAGGATAGCCTTTGGTAAAAAGATAGATAGTGTGAAGATTGCCGCCGAGATTAACCAGATAAGCGCCGATTAAACCGTAAACTATAGTTTTTAATTGACCTAATTTTTGATCGTATCGTTTAATAATATTTATGACAAGTGAAAATACCTGAGTCACTCCTTGAGCGAAAATGGTAGCAAGAATTAAATTGTAGCCAATTGAAGCTTTAATATTGGTTAGTTTTATAAGCAAGGCACCAGTCAGGTGGCCAAAATAATAATAATTAATTGGTTCAGACGCATACCAGATATCTTTAGGCGGAAAGAAATCAGCCCTTAGAATTGAATTGATAAAGCCAAAATCCATGAACTTTTCCAAACCATGGATTGATGGTTCTTGACTCCGGACAAAGGTCCAGAAGAAAAGGGAGAAGAGGAAGAGAACCTCTTCGATGATAATCATCGGCAAGAGGTTGGTTGTAGAGACGTGATTAATCACGTCTTTACGTCGTTTTTTAAAAACAACCCAATTGATAATGGCGAACAGACAAAGAATAAAAATGAGACTGAGACGGCTAAAAGGAAGAATTTTGATGATGCCTAAAACGTAAACAAGATAGCTTAATAGAATAATTCCTAAAGTTTTGGCAAATGGATAGCCAAAATCAAAATTAAAAGTTTTAAATATTTTTTTGGTTAAGGGAGTAAAGACGATTCCGATGATCAAAAGTGGGAAATACCATTGAAATGTCGTTAAAATCCAGTCCATAAGAAAATATTATATAATAATCCTTAACTTAAGTAAGAAAGAATGTTGTTGAGTTATTCGGTTAACGGGTTAAAAGGTTAACGTGTTAAAAAACTCGTTAACTCGTTAACTTTTTAACTAATTAACAGTTTTATTAACTGACTATTATAATGGATTCCAAATACCAACCACAATTAGTTGAGGAGAAAATTTATAAAGAGTGGGAGAAAAAGGGACTGTTGAAACCTTCTTCTGATGAAAAGCCATTTACGATCTTAATGCCGCCTCCAAATGCCAACGCATCACTCCATGCTGGTCATGGAATGTATACGGTTGAAGATATTTTAATCCGCTACAAAAGATTAATGGGTTTTTCCAGTCTTTGGATACCTGGAACGGATCATGCCGGCTTTGAAACTCAATTTGTCTATGAAAAATACCTTGCCAAGCAAGGAAAATCAAGGTTTGATTTTAACAGACAAACTTTATATGACAATATATACCAATTTGTAAAAGATAATTCCGGCTTAATCTATAGTCAGTTTAAAAAACTTGGGTTTTTGGCCGATTGGGACAGAAGCGTTTTTACTCTCGATGAACATGTGTTGAAAATCGTTCTGGAAACTTTTATGAAAATGGAAAAGGAAGGATATGTCTACAAAGATGAATATATTGTCAATTATTGTACTCACTGCGGTACGTCTTTGTCAGAACTGGAGACGGTACATGTTGAACGTAAAGACCCTCTTTATTATCTTAAATACGGTCCGTTTGTATTAGCAACGGTTCGCCCGGAAACAAAGTTTGGAGACACAGCAGTAGCGGTTCATCCTAGGGATAAACGTTATAAAAAATGGGTGGGAAAAGAAGTTAAAGTTGAGGGATTATTAGGTAGATTCAAGATAAAAGTAATAGAAGATGAAATGGTTGATATGAAATTCGGGACAGGCGTCGTAAAAATAACTCCGGCTCATGATCCAGATGATTTTGAAGCAGGAAAAAGGCATGGACTGGAGGTAAAGAAGGTAATCAATATAGACGGAAGACTTAATGAATTAACAGGACCTTATGCAGGATTAAAAGTAAAACAGGCGCGGGAAAAAATAGTTGCCGATTTAAAAAACAAAGGTTTAATTGAAAAAATTGATAATGAATATCTTCATGCGGTAACAGTCTGTTACAAATGCGGCCGGGATCTTGAGCCGACGATAATTCCCAATTGGTTTATCAAGGTAAAAGATCTGAAAAAACCAGTAATAAAAGTGATTGAAGATGAAAAAATAAAATTTTATCCAAAAAGATACAAAAAACAAATACTACAGTGGTTATCAGTCATGCATGACTGGCCCATAAGCCGTCAGATTGTCTGGGGAATCAGAATCCCGGTTTGGTATAAGGTATCCGGTAATGAAAGAAAAATATGTTTAAGTTTTATTAACCGTAAAGGAGAGTTTAAAAGGGGAAGAATCGGACAATATCTAGATAACGGTTATAATTTAAATGAAATTAAACAAGGATTACAGCAAATTACCGTACCTTTATATAAACAAGAAAAAGTAAAATACGTCGTATCTATCAAGGAGCCACATGATGGTCAGGATTGGATTCAGGAAACTGACACTTTCGATACCTGGTTTTCTTCGGGACAGTGGCCCTTAGTTACATTAAAAGAAGAAGAATATAAATCCAGATTTCCAACCGATGTTATGGGAACCTTATCAGACATATTGCCCTTCTGGGTTTCCAGAATGATAATGTTTTCTCTTTACCGAAAAAAGCAAATTCCTTTTAAAGATGTTTATTTATGGTCGATGGTGGCTGATTCTAAAGGAGTTAAAATGAGCAAAAGCAAAGGAAATGTAGTCAATCCGATAGATATGATAAATAAATATGGAGCTGATGCTTTCAGAACTTCTTTACTATTTGGAATAGGAGACGGCGGAAAAGTGATTTTATCAGAAGAAAAAATTATTGGGATGAGAAATTTTATAAATAAGATATGGAATATTGGTCGGTTTATAGAGATGAACCTCCAGGTCAAAAGTCAAAAGTCAAAAGTCAAAAGTTCAAGTAAAAATTCAAAAGTATTAATAGATTTAAAAAAAGAATTTAAGAAGGAGAAGAAACAATATTTGAAATATATGGATTCGTATCAGTTTTCGAAGGCTTTAGGATTGGTTTATGAGTTTATATGGCATAGATTAGCTGACTTTTATATTGAGCAATTGAAAGACGAGATAATTAATGGTAATATAGAAGCTTTGGAAGAATTAAAAGAAGTATACTTAGAGAATCTAAAGATGCTTCATCCGTTTATACCGTTTGTCACAGAGGTGGTATGGGGAGTATTTGAAGGTAAGGGAAAATCTATTTTAGAAGTTAGATTTTAAAATTAATATTATGCCTAAAAGAACCTATCAGCCAAAAAAGGCGAAAAGAAATAGAAAACATGGATTTTTGAAAAGAATGAACTCTCATGACGGAAGAAATGTCTTAAAAAGAAGAAGAGGAAAAGGAAGGAAGAAACTCACAGTATAATTATGTTAAATCCTAATTTTTTCAACACCATCTTTGTAATTCCAATCTTAAATCTTCTTGTTGTTTTCTATAAATTATTTTTGATGATAAATCTTCCCGGTGCTTTTGGATTTTCCATTATTGCCTTAACGATTTCTATCCGGCTGCTTTTTCAGCCTTTTTTTCAAAAACAAATAGAGACGGCCAAAAAAATGCAAGAACTTAAACCTCATTTAGATAGTCTTTCAACAAAACATAAAAATGATAAAAAACAATTACAAGCAGAACAGCTAAAACTTTATCAGCAGCACGGAATTAATCCCACTTCCGGATGTTTAGTGATGATTGTTCAGTTACCGATTTTTATTGCTTTATATAATACTTTAAATCTTTTTTTGGCCAACGGTCAGGCGGAAAAAACCATAATGACGATTAATAAAGTTTTGTATTTGCCAATATTAAAAATTCAGTCGATTGATCCTTGGTTTTTTGGACTGGATTTGGTTAAGTCACCAAAGCAGGCAGGAGATTGGTATTATTTGTTAATTCCTTTGATCACGGGGATCTTGCAGTATTTTCAGGCTCTATCATCAATGCCACAAGCCAATACAACTGCGTCAGTTGTACAGGCTCAAAAAGACAAGGATAAGGATAAAAAAGAAGAAGGTAAGGGAGACTTCCAAAAAGCGATGAACACTCAGATGAAATATATGTTTCCGATTATGATTGGTTGGTTTGCATATACTTTGCCGGTTGGACTATCTTTATATTGGAATGTATTCTCTATTATGGGTATAATGCAGTACAGAAAAGTAAATGGTAAGTTAAAGGTTAGTAAATGATACGAATGGATAAAATTACCACAATCAAAACCGAGACAGAAGAACTTTTGAGCAAAATGATTAATAAATTTGAAGTTGAAGTAGCGGATGACGGTGGAATTTTTCAGGTAATTATTAAAACAGATGAGGAAGTTTCGACAGTCATTGGAAGACATGGAGAAACAATCCGAGCAATTCAAAAAATATTAGAAGTAATCCTTTACAAAAAATTTAATGAAAGAGTTGAAATTCTTGTTAATGTCAATGATTTTCGGGAAAAACAAAAAGAAAGATTGGAAACAATAGGGAAAGAATATGCCGAACAAACTAAGTCAACCGGAACGGCCGGATATATTCACTCTCTTTCATCTTTCGAGCGAAAACTAATTCACGAATTTATAACCACAAACTATCCGGAGCTAACCACCTCGTCAGTTGGCGAAGGTAGGGAAAGACAGTTGGTGATTGAAGTCAAAAAATAAATAATACGAATGCTACGAATAAAGAAATACGAATGATGCGAATTATGCTAATATTTGGTTATGGGGAAAATAATTTACCCAGAGCTTTCATTTAAAATTAATGGAATTTTATTCAAGACTCATAATCAATTAGGGAGATATTGTAGTGAAAACCAATACTCTGATTTTGTTGAAAAACTTCTTAAGGAATCAGAATTAAAATACGAACGAGAAAAAGTACTGCCTAAGACTTTTGAAGGTGAAAAAGAAGGTAGAAGTAAAGTTGATTTTCTTATAGATAACATGATTGTTTTGGAACTAAAATCTAAAAAAATAATTACCAAAGATGATTATTATCAGGTTAAAAGATATTTGACTGTGTTAAATAAAAAACTAGGAATATTAGTTAACTTTAGATCCTCATATATTTATCCAAAAAGAATTTTAAACTCTTCAGCAAATGAATAAATTTTTATTCGCATAATTCGTATCATTTGCATAAATTCGCAGATTCGTATTTTATCAGTTGTTTAGCTTCTCCAAATTTGCTACATTTTTAGTATGGGACCAAATGATACACCGGAACAACCTCCAAAAAAAAGTAATCAGGATCTGGCACGGGAGACAGCCATGCGGATTGCTGGTGAAGTTAGAGATGCTAATAACGCTAAGTATGCGGCTGTTGATAATATTCAAGATGAGACTGAGAGGATTAAACAAAGAGCCCTTTTGGACGCTGAAATATCAAAAAATATCAGAAATCAATTAAATGAAGAAATTGCTCGAAATAGGACTGAGGCCAGTCGGTCTGAAAGTCCTAAAGATATTAAAGTAAAAGCAGAAAATACCAAAAGAACACTTCTTAATATAAAAGATTTAAGCGAGAGAAAGAATGTAAATGTATTGGATAGCAAATCTCAATTATTTTTAGATAATATCGTTGCCCAGATTAAAAGCGGTGAAATAACCGATCAGGGATTATCGGTAATCGAACGTAATCTTGGGAAAGATCTTCTAGATGGAATAGTTTTTTCCAAAAAAGGTGAGCCATTGAGTGATTTTGAAAATCATCTGAAAATTGCGTATGGTGTTGATCATCAGGCAATAGAGCCTTTATTAAAAAATTTAGTATACAACAAAGATACTTATGGTTATGAAGGAACCCCACAGGATTTAATTGATAAATTAGATATCAATACTCCAGAAAATAATCAGCAAGGAGCTTTGACGCCAGAACAGCAGCAAATGATGGAAGAGGCTCAGGGTGAAAACAGTTCCAATGCTTTTGTTCGAGATAAAACTAATTATTATCAAAGCCGGTTCACTCCGGAACAACTTGAATTAATATCAACTTTCTATTCTCCGGAAGCATTTGTAAGTTATATGGAACATTTGAGTAATGGAGACGAAAGCGGGAATGGAGGAAATTTTGAAACATCAAAGGCAATCCAGGATAAAAAAGAAGAAATAAGACATCACATAAAAGAATACTATGAAAAAAATCATAAAGAATTTAAACCGGGAGACAGCTTGGAAAAACAAGTGGAAAAACATTGGGGTGAAAAAATATCGGAAGAAATGTATCGGAGAGTATCGGATGTCGTTAATCAATTATTTATAGAATTACAGCAAAAATCACCCCATGAATTTTTTGACCAAATTATGCAACAAGATCCTTTCCAGGGACCGTCAATGATAAGAACTAAAATTAATGCGGCCATTAATTCTTTAATGACAAAAGTCAATCAGATTGAGAGAGGAAAAGAAGGAAACACCACTTTAGCAGAAAGAATAAAAAAACTTAATCTATACCGGCATGCAGCCGGCGAAACAGAAATAGAAGAGCGTCCCAATAAGGATAAAAATGATCCAAACAAAAAAATATTTTCCAGACTTAAGGCAATTCCTTTTGGAGAGGATATTAGCCTTGGTGAATTTATTGAACAGATTAATTTAACCGTTGATCATACGATCAGCAAAACCAAATATTTTCATGATTCCCGGGCCATCTATGGCCATCCGCCGGGAGAAAAGGGTTTTTATCATCAGTTGGGAGAATTTGCCGAGCAGGTCAAAGGAACGGAAATTGATGAAATAATGCTGCTTCCCGACGGCCAGTACATACTGGAAGCTTATCATCTTTATGAAAAAATGCTCCAGGAAGATTTTGCCCGGATGGATCAGCGCCACCGGCCAGACCAACTAACTAATAAATTAGATAGGGTTAACAGCGGTGTTGAACTGGAAGTGATTGAAATATTTGAAAAATATTATCCCGAATTAACCAAACAAAGAGTAAAAAATATTGTCAATTCCGGGGTAGGAATAAGTCGGGGAATATTTTTGACCGAGTCGGAGACGTCCGCTTATGCCGACCCTGTTGATTCCGAGGGAAAGGGAATGGTGGCCTCTTACTCCACCAACGATGCCGGATCCCTCAACGTCTTCAATCCGATGCACACGATCATGAGATGGCAGGGTGAGCATAATTTAAGCCTGGCGTACTTTATGCCGGTCGGTGGAGAAAAAGGTCCTTGGGATCATAGTAAAGCCCTAAAAAACATGGCTAAATATAAGGATTCATATTTAGTCGGAAAAGGCCGGGGAACTGGTAAAGAAGAATTGAAAAAAACATTTGCCGATGCGATGATGGACATCGGCAACGTCGGCGGTCCGGGAAAGAGAAAAGGCTGGCGGATGAAATATAGTCTGGAGGGACATTTTGTCCGCGATGATGACGGAACGATCAATGCGCCAAAGACGTTTAGGGCAATGGAGGCGATTGGATACGAAGCAATATATAATTTTGTTTCTAACGATCAGGCAGGTCCTGAACTTCTCAAGGCAACCGAAAAAACAGACCCGGAACAGGTAAAAGAAAGAAAAGAACTTTTCAAATATATATATGAAAGATATTTTCATGAAGGCAGTAAGGATAGTTTTCAGGAGTCAGAACTTGATAATTATTTAGCTAAGTTGCAAATAAAAGGAGAAGAGAAGGCTTTAAAAGTGATTAAAGGTGAAGTTGAAGGCAGGACAGCAGAAAAAGGTACTCTTTCAGCTGGAAGTTGGGAAGAGCAAGTGGCCTATGAAACTTCGCAACTATTTATGGAAAATATGTTGACTCACTATGTGGCCGCCCGACTCCCGACCAAATTTTTAAGATTTGACAAAAACAGAATGAACGAAGACGGCATCAGCCACTGGGAAAAAATCCGAAGGGAATTTAAAGATTGGACAAGAGAAGAATTTGACAAATCGATGAAAGATTTGACAGTGGCGGAAATGCTTCTCAGCAAGCAAATAAGCAAGAAAATTAGAAACGAGATAAGCTTTGATAAAGATTGGACGCTGGACAGAATCAACGAAATTGAAGACGGTAAACTTTCTTATCGGTTGGATGAAGATAAAATAAGAGAGTTGTTATCAAAGAATGGCAAAGGTGAAACATTCAAATCCGAAGAGGAAATAGAAAATGCCATAAAAGTTTTCCGGAAGATAAAAGAGAGTTATAAAAAAGAAAAAGAAGGGATCGCTTTTTTAGACGGCGAAGGGACAACAAAAAGAAAAGACTATACTTTTACCTTCGGGATGGAAGATACGGATTTTTCACTAATGGCCTTCCGAGGGACAGGGCCAAGGATGGTCGCCCGTGCAATCAAAGATGTGGCGTCAATTGAGCAGACAGTCACCCCTTGGATTCTTCATATGCCGCAGGTTTTAAATGAGATAGCCATCAACGGAAAGCATGATTTTTCAAAGATAATTGAGTATATGAGAGTGGCCCAAAAAGCGATTACCGATGTCAATGGAGTCCCCGATACATATAAACATATGTATGAAATGGCCGGGGCGGTCATTAACTATTTTAAAAAAGACGGGATGGCCAAACCATTATTTGGACTTTTAAGGTTAGGAAAAATAAATTCCATTGCTGCTGAGAATGCTGGCCGATCAACTGCCGTCTGGGAATGGGACTCGCGCGATATCGATCGATTTTGCGTCGCTCTTGAATCAACCAGTCTGCTAAAAAACATGCCCTATGATCTACAAAAGACAAAAGACGGTAAATTTATCGGAGGACAGTTAGAGGATAGGTGGATTAGTAATCGGTTCACAAGATTATTTACAAAAAAACCAATCAAATGGGGTAAAAAAAGACACGTTGACTATGAATTTAACGCATTAAAACTCCGGAAAGAACATGGAGCAGACTGGAAAGCGATTAGTTGGGATATGGTTAATCAGTTCTTACCATTGGCAATTGCGTTCTTACTCTGGAAATATATGAAAGACGCAATGGATGAGGCGGGAGGGAAGAAGAAGCAGTAATAAGATCTATCTATCAATAAAAATATACTACTACAACAATCTAAACACTCACTTTTGTAGGTTATAAGCGGTTGACAACTTCTTATTTTTCATTTATCATTTTTCAATTTTCAATCAATTTATATTTTTCAATGAGTAAATTTTCAAAAAAATTTGACCTTGAAGAAAGAACCGCTATTTTTAGTGAAAGAATAATTGATTTATGTAAAAAGTCACCAAAAGATATCGTGACTATTCCAATTATTAATCAACTTGTAAGAGCGGGCACAAGTATAGGAGCTAATTATTGTGAAGCAAATGGTGCATCAAGTAGAAAAGACTTTAAAAACAAAATCTTTATCTGTAAAAAAGAGAGTAAAGAAACTAAATATTGGCTAAGAATAATGGCGAGATCCGTTAAAGAATTGACTAACGAATGTCGTGAGTTATGGAGTGAAGCCCAAGAATTTACGATGATGTTTTCCAAAATTGCAGCTAACACTAATTGAAAATTAAATAAATGAAAATTCAATGAGAAATGAAAAATTCAAAATGAAAAATGGGTGAGAATTCTTACACAGAAAAAATATTTTTGGTATGATGAAATTATGAAGAAAATATTTTTGGTTTTATTTATTTTGATAAGTACGTTTTTGATTTTTTCTCCTAGTGTTTCGGCTAAGAATCAAGACTTAAGAATTACTGTGCCAGGATTAAATTGTGGAGTTGCCGAAGATCCACAAAAAAATCAATGTTGTGTCGAAATGTTTCCTTCAAGATTTATTCCGCCTGACCCAGGGCCATTATCTGTTCTATTCGATCCATTCAAGTTTTTTATTCAATATCAAATAGACTCATACATTCAACCCTTGATTAATAGTTTTTCCTCCCTTAATAACAGAATTTTACCTTGTCACACAGGTATTACCTCAACTTCTGATTTAAATGACACTAATTGCAAATGTATTAATCCAATAATAACGCAACCTGCTAATCTATCAGCCTTAAATGCTTTTTGTCAAAGACAGTCTAAGGTTGAAGATAGGAATGCTTGTTTAGCTTGTTCTAATGATGGTGGTGTATTTTCTGGAATTGGTTGTATAAAAACAGATACTAAAAAGTTTATTGAAGAAACGGTTTTTGGTTTAGGAATCGGATTAGCCGGTGGGTTTTCTTTGCTTTGTATAATTTACGCGGCTTTTATGATGCAGTCATCACAAGGCAACCCGGAGAAGCTAAAGAAGGCTCAAGAGATGATTACATCTTGTATCATGGGCCTGATGCTAATCATATTTTCAGTATTTATTCTTAGATTAATCGGAGTAAATATTCTTAGAATACCGGGATTTGGATAAAAGCGTCAACTTTCAACCCCTCCCTCTGATGCTGATTTATCAGATTTATTCTTACTCAAAAATGTTTTAAAATTTTTTGCTATATCCTTACCCCATCCTTTTTCTCCAGTAACTCCTAACGCTGATAACCCTAAATTAATCGACCCAATCTGACCTAATAACCCAGTTGCTCCCCCGGCTCCGGCGGCGACTCCGCCAAAGAAGGTACCAACGCCAATATTAAACGGTAATTCTTTGATACCCAAAGCTTCTTTAATAGTTTTTATAAAATCAGGAATTAAAAATATTAACCCTAAGCCAATCATTAGTCGGAAAGAATTGCTATCAATTCCATAGAGGTAAGGAAGTCGAGCCGTCATATCAGAAGAATTAGTTTGAAAGATAATTAAATAAGCAAGTAAAAAAACAAAGATAATAATAGGAAAGGGAATTAAATTACCGACGATATTCATAAACCAATATTTAAAAGCATCTTTACCCGGAACAGCTTCAAACAAAAGCAGTAGTGGAGCAATAATAATATTAATAATTAATTTAAGATAGCTGGTAAAGAGAATAAAAAAAATCCGGAAAAATAAGAATAGAATAGAAAAGCCAATAATCAAAAGAAAAATGAAAGGAATGACAAAGATAAATCCAAACATAAAAACAGCATAAGCAATTATTACATAAGTAAATATTGTTGCTATAGAGGAAAAAAATGCACCGACACCTCCACCTGCAACTATCTGCGCCGAAACATTTTTTAATCCAACAAAAGCGCCAGCATGCTCTGCGAAAAAAACAATAATACCATTCGTAACCGCAACTGTAAGAAGACCAGCAATCGCATTCATAATAAGATTAATTTGAACAGGAACAACTCCTAAAAAGGCAGATCCTAAAGCCGCTCCCACTGAACGAAATTCAAAACGAGCCCTGATATCACGCCAAAGTAAATCCCAACTGCTTGCCATCATATATTCATTTTTAAATTGAGTTGCTTTAGCTGGATCATCATTAATTAATACGGAAACAATTAAGCCGATAGAAATATACATCAAATCAATCAAAAACCCGGCAATGGCAAAGGAAAAAGTAATTAAAATTAAAGAAATAACGATTTTTGGGAGGGCGTTTTCAACGGAGATGACGGTTTGGGGATTGATTTTGGCCCGGAACATGATCATAAAACCGATGGCGATTAGGACGATGACAAGAAGCATGTAGGAGAGGTCACGGAAGATCTTCCAGAGATTGGAAAAAGGTTTGATGGCGGCAAAGCCGATCCCTTCAGCAGCCATAGTTTTTGGAACAAAGCCGGCATTTTGAAGACCTTCATAAGCCCACATGACGCCTGAGGCAGGCGGATTAGCATAGGGAATTATTATCAAATTACTCATAAACCCAAAGACGCTTTTTTTATAATTTTTATCAGCGTCAGCGGGATTATCAGTACAAGCTTCACCGATCATAGAACACATGGACATTTTATAGAGTGCGATTGTCAGCTTTCCTTGTTGTGTTTTGTTTAATTCTTTATCATTGATGACTTTGTAGATTTCGGCGCGATTTTTTTCAATGGGGGAAATGGGGGAGTTGGGGGAAATGAGGGTCTTGTCCTTGTTGATAAAATGGGAAAACAGGCTGATGACGATAAAATAAACAGCGATGACGAGAAAGGCTTTTTTTAAGAAACTAATAGCAGGTTTCAAAAATAAGAACATAATTTGATTATATAGGAAAATTTAAGGTAGAGTCAATTAAGAATTCTGTATCTTTAATTTTCACTTTTCATTTCTCATTTTTCATTTAATAAATGTTCAATGAAAAATCAATGATAAATGAAAAATTCAAAATGTTAAATTTTATCTAAGCAAGAATTGATCTGCCCCTAATCCCGGATAGTTGGCTGTCCTCCAGCTTTCAAATTCTTTTTGGGCTTGATCTTTTGGGTCTTTGAGAATGACTACGAATTTATCAGTGCTGTAGTCAAAACTAATTGTAAAAGTGGAAAGATCAAGTGGAGTTTTTTGGCGTAGAGCCTGTTTTTGGGTGGAAAGATCAACGAGTTCTTTAGGAAGTGTCTCTTCTTTGACACCGGTAAAGACGGTTGGTGATAGATCATTTTGCCCGGGGGTTGTTTCAATCGGATTGTTAGGTTGAGTTTCAAAAGTAGTCGGAGTCGGAAAAGTAGTCGGAACCAGTTGTTCAGGAGTCTTTTTTTTACCAAACGGAATAATCAGGATGATAACCAATAAGATAATCAGAGCAAAAGAAACTACCAAATAGATCTTATTATTAGGCATATTCATAAGAGTATTTATTTTTTTACCCCAAAAATTCTAAAATACAAGCGAACTGGATCATGACTATTTTCATTATAGGGGACTGAGGAAGAATATACAGGGTCATAGGCAAAAATATTCCCTTGGCTGTCAATATCGGTAATCCAAAAAAAATGTCCTTTTACTAAGGTAAAAAATGTCCAGCCGCTGGCCAGATAATTTCTTAAATCGGGAACCACTTTATCAGCGGTGACAAAATTATATTCATAAATAGTAGTCGTTTGGAACCCCAGTTTTTGAAAAAGTTGATATGCATCAGTATACTTTGTTCCGTCGCAGCCTAGATAATAACCATTTGATTTATACAGATCAATAATAGTTTGTGGATTGTAGGAAGAGTTTAGGTAGCTGGCGGCGAACATTGCAACTGTGGTTGGACCGCAGCCGGCGAAACATAGGGTGCATCCGGGAGCAAAAGGAATGTTGCCATAACTACCACCACATTGAGCATAGTAGACCTTACCCGACGTGTTTCCGGAGTAAGTTGGGAATGGAGTTAAATTTGGATAAGAGGTAGGGCTATTGGCCGGTGTCGATTGATTTGATTGGCTTTGACCGAAATTCAAAAAAATGCTTAAAAATTCCAAAAGGGGATTAAATTCTTCAGGGCCTTTTCCCAAAGCAACCTTTAAAACCAAATTATCGTTACCAACTAACTGGTGTAAATTATTTTGATAGGCCCATTTCTTGAACTTTTCATCAGCTTGAGGAGTTTTTTTTTCAACAACCAATTTTTTTAATTGAGCTGAATATTGAAGCTTAAAGTCCTCAGTTTCGACAGGAGTGATTGTTGAGATGTTAATTTGTGAATTAGACGAATTGGACAAGTTGGGAGATTGAGAGATTGAGAGATTGAGAGATTGGGAAGAAGGAATGCTGGTGGGAAAAGGAGAGTTCTTTTGGGTGTTTGTTGTTGATTTTTTTCCTAAGATAAGTGACAAAATAATAATAATACAAATCAGAATAACACTTGCAATAATAATTATTTTTTTCATATAATAAAAATATGGCCGACTATTTTGATTTTATTAAAAAACCAGTAACTAATGCAAATGTAAATCAGAACAACAATAACAAATCCCAAATCCCAACTCCAATGAACACCAATATCAAAAATCCAAATTCCAATAACCAAATTCCAAATGGTCAAAACAAACCTCAATCCGTAATCCGCAATCCGCAATCAAATAATCCACAATCTAACAATCTAGATTTAATGACCCATCTGACCCAACGCTCAAATCGTGTCATGATGGCGGCGCAAACAAAAGCTAAAGAGTTGAAAGCGGACTTAGTTGACAGCGAGCATCTTTTGTATGGTTTGACGACTGACAGCGAAATTTATAATCTATTGGTTGAAACAAAAGTCCAGCCCCAGTTGGTAACTGACGAATTAAATAAAATCTATAAACGAGGTACGGTTGATCGAGTAGTCCAATTTTCCCCCAGAATAAAGAAGATTTTAAATGACGCTTTAGTGATTGCCAGAAAATTGGGTTTTGAATTTATTGCTCCCGAACATCTTTTACTATCATTATTTGAGGAAGGTGAGGGAGTGGGAGCCAGGATTTTGGTTAAGTTAGGTTTAAATAAAGAAGAGTTAAATAAAAAAGTCGTCGGCAAAAAAGAAGGTTTGACCGAGGAAGAAAAAAAAGCCGAGAATAAGAAAAAAGCTTTGGAACAGTTTACGATTGACTTGACTGCCAAAGCCTCTCAAGGCCTGCTTGATCCGGTGGTCGAGAGATCAGCTGTAATTGAACGGGTGATTCATATTTTATCACGCCGGACAAAAAATAATCCGTCTTTAGTTGGCGAGGCCGGGGTTGGGAAAACTGCTATTGTTGAAGGTTTAGCAGAAAAAATTGTTGCCAAAGAAGTGCCGGAACCGCTTTTAAACAAAAGAATTCTTCAATTGGATTTAATGAGTATGTTAGCCGGCGCTTCACACCGAGGTGATTTTGAAGAAAGAATGAAAGACTTAATTGAAGAGGTAAAAAACAGTCAAGGCAAAATTATTTTATTTATTGATGAGATTCATAATATTGTTGGCGCCGGCGCGTCAGGTGAAGGCTCTCTTGACGCTTCTAATTTTTTAAAACCAGCTTTAGCCAGGGGAGAAGTCCAGATTATTGGAGCCACCACACTAACAGAATACAGAAAATATATTGAAAAAGATCCGGCATTGGAGCGGCGTTTTCAACCGATTTTAGTTCCCGAGCCAACCGAAGAACAAGGTATTAAGATGCTTCAAGCGATTAAAGATAAGTACGAAGCTTTTCATCGGGTAAAAATTCCCGAAGATGTAATTGAAGCAGCGGTAATTTTGTCAAAACGTTATGTTGGCGATCGATTTTTACCTGATAAGGCGGTTGATCTGATTGATGAGGCAGCCGCGGCGGTTCGTCTTCCTCTTATTTCTTTACCCGAAGAAATAAAATCTTTAGAAACAAGAATTGCTCAGTTAAATCAAGAGCTAAAAGAATCAGAGAAAAAGGCTGATAAAGTGAAATCAAGAATCCTAAGATCAAAAATAGATGAGATTAATTCAGGTTTGAAAGAAAAAAAAGAAGAGTTCAATCTTAAAAAAAGCCAAACGACCGGAGCAGTAACAGTTGACATTATTAAAGACATTATTGCCCGTTGGACCGGGATTCCGGTGGCTAAAATTACTTCGTCGGAGACGGAAAAATTAGCTCACTTAGAAGACATTCTTCATAAAAGATTGATTAATCAGGAGACTGCGGTTTCATCTGTTTCTCAAGCTGTCCGTCGGGGAAGAGCCGGTTTAAAATCAGCGGCTCGGCCAATCGGCAGCTTTATCTTTTTAGGTCCGACCGGTGTTGGAAAGACGGAATTAGCCAAAGCTTTAGCTGATATTTTATTTGGCAGCGAAGAGTTGATGATTAGATTTGATATGACGGAATTTATGGAGAAACATGAAGCGGCAAAACTTTTAGGCGCTCCTCCAGGTTACGTAGGGTACGAAGAAGGCGGGAAATTAACAGAACAGGTTAGAAGGAAGCCTTATAGTGTCGTACTTTTTGATGAAATCGAAAAAGCTCATCCGGATATTTTCAATATTCTTCTCCAGATATTAGATGACGGACGCTTAACTGACAATAAAGGTCGTGTGATTTCTTTTAAGAATACGGTCGTTATTTGTACTTCCAATCTTGGTACTAAATTAATTCAAGATGAAATGATGAAAGACCAAGTCAAAAGTCAAAAGTCAAAAGTCAAAAATGCAATTCAAAAGTCAAAAGTTGAAGATGAGAAAGACACAAATAAGTTTAAAGAGATAAAAGAAAAAGTCATGTTTGAGTTGACTAAATTTTTTAAACCAGAACTGATTAACCGTTTTGACGAAGTAATTGTTTTTGAACCGTTAAAATATCAGGATATGATTGAGATTGTTAAACTACAGTTAAAAGGAATTATTAAATTAATTGAAGATCAGGATATGGGGTTTGCGTTTACTGACGAAGTAGTGAATGAAGTAGTTAAAGCAGGGTTCGATCCACTATACGGAGCTCGACCTTTAAGACGTGCGATTCAAAAATTAATTGAGAACCCGATTTCTAATTTAATCATTGACGGTAAAACAAAACCTGGAGATTTGATTAGAGTCAGAGTTGATAAAGATGAGTTGATTTTTGAAGTAGAAAAGACCAAAGATGTAGGGGTCGGTCACGACCGACCCGTATTAATGAAAAAATATCACTGTTTAGGATGTAATGTCGATTTTGAAAATGAATTAATTCCTAACTCAACTACAATTTGTCCGAAATGTGGTAAAAAAAATGAACAACCAATACTTAAGTCAGTCACTTAATTTTGGCAATCAAACGATCCAAGGTCCGCTTGATCAAAGCGTTGATTCTTTAGGAAAAATTATTACAAAGACTTTGGGTTTTATTATGCCAATGGCGGGAATCGTCCTTCTTTTTGTTTTAATCTCCGGTGGTTATGACTATATGATGTCACAAGGTAATGCTGACAAGATAAAGTCGGCTCAAGGAAAGATCACTTCAGGAATTATTGGATTTATTCTTTTAATAGTTTCTTTCTTGATTACTAGATTAATTGCTGTAATTTTTGGTCTTGGCGGTGGAATTTTTTAAGCTATAATATGTTTATGCAAGAACCCCCAATTGTTATTTCCGTTGGCGGCAGTCTCATTGTCCCTAACGGCGGCATTGACACTAATTTCTTAATAAAGTTAAATCATTTGATTAGAGAAGAAGTCACCAAAGGTAAACGTTTTTTACTGGTAGCTGGTGGGGGGAAGTTATGCCGGCATTATCAAGATGCAGGTAAGTCAGTGATAGGGAATTTAACTCAAGAAGATCTTGACTGGTTAGGTATTCATGTAACTCACCTTAATGGACATCTGCTTCGTACTATTTTTCAAGACATAGCTAATCCAAGAGTAATTCAACATTACGATAGAAAACTTTTAAATTGGAAAGAACCAGTAGCGATTGGAGCCGGTTGGAAACCTGGTTGGTCAACTGATTATGATGCAGTTATATTAGCCCGTGATTATGGCGCTAATATCATTATAAATATGTCAAACATTGATTGGGTTTATGATAAAGATCCTTTAAAGTTTAAAGACGCTAAGCCATTAAAAAAAATTACCTGGGAGGAAATGGAAAAATTAGTAGGTGATAAATGGACACCGGGTTTTAATGCTCCTTTTGATCCGATTGCCACCAAACTAGCTAAGAAACTTAAATTAACCGTTGTAATTGCTAATGGTAATGATTTTAAAAATATTCAAAAGATTATTAATAAAGATTCTTTCAATGGGACAGTCATAAGGTCATGATTCTTAAATCAATTTCTTTTTACCATTTCCGAAATTTTAATGAAGAACAATTTAAAATTAATCCTCATTTGACGGCAATATTTGGAAAAAATGCTTGTGGAAAAACCAATATTCTCGAAGGTATTTATTTTCTTGTTCGCGGCGAGGGTTTTCGAGAAACACGAGAGGAAGAGTTAATTATTTTTGATAAAAAAGAAGCTCATGTTGATGGGATATTAGTAGATGAAAAAAATAAAGATAGTAATATTTTTCGGATAAGTCTTATTAAGAATGATTTGGAATTAAATAAATTTTATTTTTTAGGAAAAACTAAAAAAGGCCGTCAGTCTTATTTAAAAGATATTTTACCGGTCGTTCTTTTTTCGCCGGAACAAATAGAAATCATTAACGGGACTCCATCAATCAGAAGAGATTATTTTGATAAATTTTTGTCCGGGATCGATTCAGAGTATAAAAAACGGTTAACTAATTATCAGCAAGCTTTAAGAAAAAGAAATAAGATTCTGGAAAAAACCTTTAATATCGTTGATTTAAAACAAGAACTGAAATTTTGGAACGACTATTTAATTAATCAGGGAAATTATTTAATATATAAAAGAAGGGAATATATTGAATATTTAAATCAGAATAAGAAGATTGATTCCAAAGAATTTTTTATTGAATATGCAAGTAATAATATTAATACGGAAAGATTTAATGAATATTTTGATAGAGAAATAAAGATAAGAAAAACTTTAATCGGCCCGCAAAAAGACGATTTTAAAATTTATTTAGCTGACGATTCGTTTCCGAAGGGTAAAAACATTCATCTTTATGGATCGAGAAGTGAACAAAGATTAGCCCTTTTTTGGTTAAAGATCAATGAATTAAAATATTTAGAGAATTTCTTTAAGAAAAAACCGATTCTTCTTCTTGATGATATTTTTTCCGAGCTGGATAAAGATAATCAGAGGTTAATATTTAATTTAATCGGTAACTATCAGACAGTTGTCACCTCGACGGAAAAAGAGCTGACAAAATTAATTAATCTTTCTTATCACTCCTCTTACGATACCATAGATTTGTAAATCCTGGTTTGGATAAAAAGGCGGGTATTTCGGATTAGCGGCTTCTAAATAATTAGTATGTTTTTTTCGGTCTGTTTTCAAAATTTTTAAAGTCCATTCGTTGTCAATTTGGGCGAGAACAATGCTGCCGGTAATTACATCCTTTTTTCTTTCAATAATAACAATATCACCTTCAAAAATACCAACTCCAGTCAGAGAGTCGCCGGAAACCTTAAGAAGAAATGATGTTTGAGGATTTTCAATTAAGTAGTCGTCAATAGTCAGATAATCTTTATTTTCTTCAGCTAAAATAGGAAAGCCAGCTTTAATTATTCCCAAAAATGGCAGGGCAAAGAATTTTTTGGTGGGAGAAAGTTTTTTACTTTCTTTTTTAATAAATCCGAGATCTATTAATTTATTAATAATTTTGAAGACAGCATTTTTGGAGGAGATATTAAACAGTTTAAGCATCTCCGAATAAGAGGGAAGTCGACGATTTTTCCGGAAAAATTTTTTGATATTAGAAAGTCTGTCTTCGATCATAGAGAACTATTATAGTAAACACTTGTTCACTAAATCAAGAGGAGATTATTATAAGTTTAAAAATTATCTTGTGGACGGCCGTCTTAGAGATAAATTAAAAATTTACTCTTGACAAAGATTGGCAAAGTTTGTTAATATAATAAGTTATATGAGTACAGTCAATATTTCTTTACCGGAAAAACAGGCCAATTACATCGATATGTTAGTCGCCAAATATGGCTTTGCCAATAGGAGCGAATTTATCCGCTCAATCATTAGATTAGTAGTCTATAAACCTGATTTAGTTGAAGAAGCAGCCACCTTTCCTTTTGTAGTTCCAAAAGAGCAATCAACAAAAAAAATTATAGATGCTTTTACTAAAAATAATCGCTATTCAAAAGAGTTTTTAAAAGATCTTAAAGAAGGTTTGGATGAAAGCGACTATTTTAGCTCATAAAAATATGATCCAAATTTTGCCTTTCAGCAAAATTGTTTTAAAAAAGGTCAGAGCTTTCGGGTTAGATAAAAAATTTAAAAAACAAATCGATCTTTTTTCTCAAAATCATCGACATCCTAGTTTACATACAGAACTTTTACTACCTAAGGAATACGGAATATATAGTTTTAGAGTTAATCAAAAATATAGAGTTTTATTTATTTTTCGCAAAGAGAAAAATGCCATAGAAATCCTCAATATTACTGCGCATTATAAATAAAAAGATTATTTGTCATACCATTCTTCATGGAGAGTGATTTTGGCGGTAGAGTCAATCATTAAATACTGGGCAAAGCCATATAAGATTGCTCCGCAGCAGGCAAAGTGATTTTTTTCGTCAATTTCGGCCCAATGATTATG
The DNA here is from genome assembly GCA_964543535.1 of uncultured Gammaproteobacteria bacterium. GTDB lineage: Bacteria > Patescibacteriota > Microgenomatia > UBA1406 > GWC2-37-13 > GWC2-37-13. Next base: position 19,921 of record CAZIYS010000002.1, read on the forward strand.
ACCAATAATTAAAAATTCGTTCTTCTTAATTGTTTTTATCGCCTTTTTTTTCGTAAAGTAGTTACGATAAGCAAATCTTAATTTTAAAAAATTTTTACCAAAAATATTAGTTAATAATTGTCTAATAAAATGTACTAATCTAACTATTAAACCGGCTATTGTCATAAAAATAGAATTTTTTTTAGATAATAAATTAGGAGTTTTTCTAAATCGTTGTCCATGTTCAAAAAGAAATATTTTATTACCTATTTTTAGTTGGAATTGGTCGGTTTGTTTGACCGAAAATAGATTAACTCTTTGATCAGAGAGTATTTTTTGATCATGATTACCATAGATATAGATAGCCTTTTTTGATTTAAGAAGAGGAAAAAGTTTATTCCATTCAGAGTTAACAAAATCTTCAAATTTAACCATATAGCCATCAAAAAAATCACCGTTAATAATCACTTGATCAGCTGGTTCAATAATTTTTTTCAAATAATCAAACTTTTTTTGTTCAAAAGGGAGATAAAGGTGGATGTCTGAAAAGACAAGTATGTTCATTTGTTGAAATTAGAAAATAGTTGTTGGTGATTAGAGATTAGTAATTGAAAATAGAAATTAGAAATTAGCGATTTTAAATACTATTTTCTAGTCTCTAATTTCCATAACCAGTCACTAATTTCTAACAACCAATTTCTAACTTTTTTATTTCTTAAGCATTTCCGCAATGACGTTCTTCGGTACTTCTTCGTAGTGACTAGGCTCCATGTAAAAAACGCCGCGGCCTTCAGTCAAAGATCTGATTATGGTGGCATAACCGGAAAGTTCTGAAAGAGGAACATGACTTTTAATAACAACAGCCCGGCTTCTTTTTTCCGTTCCTAAAATCTTACCTCTTTTTGAAGAAATATCACCGATGACTACTCCCATAAACTCTTCGGGAACCGTTACTTCCAGTTTCATGATTGGCTCAACCAAAGTTGGACCGGCTTTTTTTACGCCGTCTTGTAAAGCCATTGATCCGGCGATTTTAAAGGCAATATCAGACGAATCAACATCATGATAACTTCCATCAAGTAGAGTGACTTGAAGATCGGTAACAGGATAGCCTAAAAGAACTCCTTTTTCCGAGGCTTCAATTACGCCTTTTTCGACAGAGGGAATAAACTCGGAAGGGATTGTGCCGCCTTTAATTTTGTTGACAAATTTCAAGCCTTCGCCTCGAGCCAACGGTTCAATTTTAATAACACAATGTCCATACTGTCCATGGCCGCCGGTTTGTTTAATGTATTTTGCCTCAACATCATCAACTGTTTTTGTCACCGTTTCTTTGTAAGCCACTTGCGGTTTTCCGACGGTTACATTCATTCCCATTTCTCGTTTCATCCGGTCAACTAAAATTTCCAGATGTAGTTCACCCATACCAGACATTATTGTTTGATTGGTTTCATGGTTGACTTTGACTTTAAAAGTCGGGTCTTCTTCAGCCAATCTTTGTAAGGAATAAGACAACTTTTCTTGATCGGCTTTGGTTTTTGGTTCAATAGCCAAAGAAATAACCGGATCGGGGAAAGTAATCTGTTCAAGAATAATAGGATTGTTTTGATCGGCCAAGGTATCGCCGGTTTTTGAATCTTTTGGTCCGACTACGGCAATAATTTCTCCGGAGAAAGCCTTGTCAATCTCTTCCCTGTTATTAGCGTGCATCAATAAAATACGGCTAACTCTTTCTTGTTTGCTACGGTTAACATTATAGATATATGATCCTGACTCGAGTGTCCCTGAATAGATGCGAAGATAAGTTAGTTTTCCCACATGAGGATCAAGTTGAATTTTAAAAGCTAATGCAGTGAATTTTTCTTCTGAAGTTAAACTTCTTTTTTCTTCTTTTTGCGTGATCGGATTAATTCCTTTTACTTCTTTTAAGTCAACCGGAGAGGGAAGATAGTCAACAATCGCGTCCAAGACCGGTTGAACAGCTTTGTTTCGGAGTGATGTCCCGCAAAATATCGGAACGATTTTGTAAGCAATAACTGCTTTTCTCAAGGTTTTTTTCAGTTCGTCAACAGAGATTTCTTCACCATTCAAATATCTATTTAAAAGCTGATCATCATGTTCGGCAATCTGTTCAACTAATTTAGCTCGCGCTTTCATAACTCTATCTTTAATATCAACTGGGATTTCATCGGTAACCGTATATTTAATGCCTTGACTGTCTTGATCCCAAAGTTTGGTTTTTAGAGTTAGAAGGTCAATTATTCCTTTAAATTCTGATTCTTTTCCAATAGGAAAGGTCATAATAATTGGATTGGTTCCCAATCTTTCTTTAATCTCTTCTACTGTAGCTTCAAAATTAGCTCCCAATTTATCCATTTTATTAATAAAACAAATACGGGGGACTTTATATTTATCAGCTTGGCGCCAGACTGTCTCCGACTGACTTTGAACTCCTTCTTCGGCATCAAAAACAACAACGCCTCCATCTAAGACCCGTAAAGATCTTTCTACTTCAGCAGTAAAATCAACATGACCCGGAGTATCAATAATATTAATTCTTGTTTCGTTCCAAAAGGTAGTGGTGGCGGCAGAGACAATCGTGATACCTCTTTCTTTCTCCTGTGGCATCCAGTCGAGTTGTGTAGTTCCTTCGTCAATATCGCCGATTTTATAGGTGCGGCCGGTATAAAAAAGAAATCTCTCGCTGGTGGTGGTTTTACCCGAATCAATATGGGCGATTACACCAATATTTCTAATTTTATCTAAGGGAACATTACGATTTTTAGTGACAACGGATTGTTGGGGCATATTAGAATTAGAAATTAGTTATTAGAAATTTGAAATTAGTTATCGAAAGTAGAGATTAGAGAATAGATAAAACAATTTTCCATTTTCCAATTTCGATTACTATTTTCTATTTTCAAACAACGATTTTCAATTTATCACCACTTAAGGTGAGCAAATGCCCTATTGGCTTCAGCTAATTTTTCAGTTTGTTGTTTTTTTGCTACGGCTTGACCTTGATTTTTAGACGCTTCGACAATTTCGATTAATAATTTTTTGTCAAAACTATGGAACTCTTTATTAGGTCGTGATTTGGCCGCATCAATAATCCAGTTTAAAGCTAATTTAAGTTTTCTTTCTCTTCTTACTTCAATCGGGACAAGATAAGAAGCGCCACCGAGACGACGAGGTTTAACTTCATGAATAGGAGAAACATTATTAATCGCTTGATGTAATAATTTTAAAGGATCGTCTGATTGTTTTTTTAATTCATCAAAAACTTTATAGACAATTCCTTCGGCAACGGATTTTTTTCCGTTGAGCATCAAATAATTAATTAATTTGGCTACTTCAAAACTGTTAAAAAGTTTATCTTTTTTAACCGGTCTTTTTTTATAACTATGTCTTGGCATATTTTTAGATTAGAAATTAGTTGTTAGTGATTCGAAATTAGTAATAGAAAATAGAAATTTGAAATGAGTTTGTTCTAATTTCGATTTTCCAATTTCTATTACGACTTTCTATTTTCCAACAACTATTTTCAACGCTCACGCACTTTTAACCTGTGGTTTTTTAGTGCCATACTTAGATCTTGAGGTAACTCTTTTATCGACCCCGGCCGTATCAAATTTTCCTCTGACAATATGATATTTAACACCTGGCAGATCTTTTACTCTTCCACCTTTAACTAAAACAATTGAATGTTCAGCCAGATTATGACCAACTCCTTGAATGTAAGCGGTCACTTCCATCTTATTAGATAACCTGACTCTGGCGACTTTTCTTAAAGCTGAGTTTGGTTTCTTTGGCGTCATTGTTCTGACAATCGTACAAACACCGCGTTTAAGAGGATTATTAGTTTTATTGTATTTCCTTTTTAATGAGTTAAAACTCATTTTAAGGGCAATTGATTTTGATTTTTTAATCCTGTTTTTTCTCTTCTTTTTTATCAGTTGATTGATGGTTGGCATATTGATTGATAAATCTACCGTAATATTTTTCGATTAATTCTTGAGTAACCGGAATTAATCTGCCAATTATAACATTTTCTTTTAATCCTAACAAGTAATCTGTTTGGCCTTTGATAGCGGCCGAAGAGAGAACTCCGGTGGTTTGCTCGAATGATGCGGCTGATAACCAAGAGTCGGTATGGATGGCGGATCGGGTAATTCCCAAAATTGAGACTTTGCCGGTGGCCGGTCTTTCACCTTTGGAAAGGACGCGTTTATTTTCCTCACCAAAACGAATCCTTGAGACAACCTCATCTTTAATGAGTGAAGTATCACCTTCATCTTCAATAATCACTTTATCACTCATTTTTCTAATAATTACTTCGAAATGTTTATCATGAATGGGAATACCTTGAGATTCATAGACATTTTGAATCTCATCTAACAAATAAATTTGGGCGGCCCGCAGGCCTTTAATTGCCAAAATATCATCAATATCAAGATAACCCTCGGATAAAGGTGCGCCAACGCTAATTAAATCGCCGTCTTTTATTTTAAGTTTTTGCGCCTTAGGAATAGTGAATTTTTGTTCTTTAATGGTCGATTCTTTATTACTGGAAGTAATGGTAATGTCATAGATTTCTTTTTCCGTGTCTTCCAAAATTGAGACTTTACCGGCTATTTCCGCAATCGGGGAGACGATTTTTGGGGTTCTTGTTTCAAACAATTCCTCAACTCTCGGCAGACCTTGAGTAACATCAGAGATAACAATTCCACCAAAATGTCTGACTCTCATGGTTAATTGAGTTCCAGGTTCGCCGATTGATTGAGCAGCCATCACTCCAACCGGAACCCCGATTTCCACCGGTCTATTATTAGAAAGATCAGTTCCATAACATTTTTGACAGACTCCATAAGTAGAATTACAGTAAAGAGGGGAACGAACCGTGACTTTATTAATCTTGTTTTTTTCAATTAGAGTTATTTTTTCACTATCAATTAGTTCATTAGCTTTAATAATAATTTCTTTATTTTCGCTAAAAAGGTCATTAAGAATATAACGATTTTTTATTCTTTCTTTAAATTTATCTCCTCGAGATGAGTTAGTTGAAACAGTTAATCCTTCCTTAATTTGACAGTCTTCTTCGCGAACAATCATATCATGAGAAGTATCGACCAATCTTCGAGTCAGATATCCGGCGTCAGCGGTTTTCAAAGCCGAGTCGGTCAGACCTTTTCTAGCTCCTCGGGCAGAAATCACATATTCAAAGATTGAGAGACCTTGACGATAGTTAGATTTGGTGGGGACTTCAATAATCTTTCCCAATGGGTCAACCACCAGTCCTTTGATGGCGGCTAACTGTTTTAGTTGTTCTTTTGAAGCTCTCGCGCCGCCGGATTTGATGATTATTTTTACCGGATTTTCTTCGTCCAGTGCGTTCCAAGTTTTATCAGCTAATTTTTCCGTAACATCAATCCAAAGCTTATTAGAATAGCGTTTCTTTTCTTCAGAAGTCAATAGTCCTTGTTCAAAATTTTTAGTAATTTTTTTAATTTCATATTCGGTTTCATCGATGATTTTTTTCTTTTCCGGAATTATTTGACAGTCAAAAATCGAGAGGGATAGTCCTCCGGCAATGGTTGAAGCCCAGAAACCAATCTCTTTAATCTTATCAATTAATTCACCGACTTTTTCATTTTCAAATATTTTCATGGCAGCAACAACAATATTTTTCAAATCAGACGCTTTTACTTCTTCATTAATAAACTGGAGTTCAGTTGGGAGAGCTTGATTAAAGATTATCCGACCAACCGTTGTTTTAATGATTTTACCATTGACCTTTACCATTATTGGTTGGCGAAGCATTATTTTATTAACTGCATGAAATCTCATCGCTTCATTTATGGTTGAATAAAATTTTAACTCTTCATCTTTTTTATTATCTAGATGACTATCAATTGTGGTTAAGTAGTAACAACCAAGAGCCATTTCTTTATTAGGAAGAACAATCGGCGAGCCGTCAGACGGTTTTAAGAGATTATGATAAGGAAACATTCTTTGTTTTACTTCATCAATAGCCTTACTTGACAGAGGTAAAAATACACCCATGGCATCACCATCGAAATCAGCATTATACCCAGAACAGACAGCCGGATGAAGTTTGATGGCATAATCATCGGTTAGGACAGGATAAAAACCAAGAATAGAAAGCTTGTGTAAGGTTGGGGCTCGGTTAAGAAGGATTGGATGATCTTTAGTAATTTCTTCCAGTATGTCATAGACGACCGATTCTTTTTTTTCCAAAAATATCTTGGCACTTTTTATATTCGGGGCTAAACCGCGAATAATAATTTCATGGAGAAGATAGGGTTTAAAAAGTTCTAGAGCCATTTCTTTAGGAATACCGCATTGATTAAGCTTCAATTCCGGACCAACAATAATGGTCGAACGGCCAGAGTAATCAACTCTTTTTCCCAGTAAGTTTTGGCGGAAACGACCCTGCTTGCCTCTCAGAATATCTGATAAGGATTTTTGCACTTTAGTGGCCGCTCCGGTAGTCCGGCTTTTGCCACGAGATTTTTGCAGATCAATCAAAGAGTCAACTGCTTCTTGGAGCATTCTTTTTTCATTTCTTAAAATTATCTCTGGAGCTCCCAAATCAATTAATTGTTTGAGACGATTATTACGGTTTATGACGCGGCGATAAAAATCATTGAGATCGGAAGTGGCAAACTTTCCTCCCGGAAGCTGGACGACCGGTCGAAGATCAGGCGGTATCACCGGCAAGACCGTTAAGACGATCCATTTAGGATCGATTTTAGCTTTAATGAATGCTTCAAGAACCCGGGCTTTTTTAAGGAGTTTATTGCGTTTTTCTCCTTTAGCATCATTTAAAAATTCCAAAGCTTGAGAGTATTGTTTTTGTAAATCAAAGTTAGAAAGAATTTCATACAAAACTTCCGAGCCCATACCAACATTCAAAAATTCATTAACCCCATTTTCTTTAAAAAATAAATAATCGTCTTCTTCAATAACGTCAAAAGGTCTGATTGATCGAGCGATTTTTGAAACCCTTTCAAAATAAGCGGATTTTTTGGTTTTAGTATCAGTTAGTTCGTTTGACAGCAATTTTAATTGCTCTCTTTTTTTAAACTCGACTTCTTGTCTAGCAATCTCCCATTGTTCGCGATTTGTGATTTTTTTCTCTAATTGCTGATACTGTTTATCAAAATTTTTATTAATTTCTTCTTCTTTTTTAACAAAATCTTCACCAATTTTTTTTAACTCGTCTTTTTGTAGTTGGTCAATGGTTTTTAAAGCTTTTTTCTGATTTTCTTTATCCACTTCTTTAACTAAATAAAGAGCATAATAAATAATTCTTTCCAAAGCTTGCGGAGGGACACCAAGAATAGTGCTGAGAATAGATGATGTTCCTTTAAAATACCAAATATGGGCAATAGGAGAAGCTAATTTAATATGCCCCATCCGTTCGCGTCTGACCGCCGATGTGGTGATTTCAACGCCGCAGCGGTCACAAACAATTCCTTTATAACGCATCCTTTTATATTTACCACAGTAACATTCATAGTCTTTAGTCGGTCCAAAAATTCTTTCGTCAAAAAGACCGTCTTTTTCGGCCCTAAAAGTTCGATAGTTAATTGTTTCCGGTTTAATGACTTCTCCATGCGACCATTTAATAATCGTTTCAGGAGATGCAAAAGTAATCCTTAATCCGGAAAAATCTACCGTATTAATATCCTCCATAATAAAATATGATCCTAATTTTCAAATTTATCCTAATCTACTAATTCGTTGTATTCGGATACATTCGTAGATTTGGATCATTTTGCGTAATCAATTGATAATCCTAAAGCATTAAGTTCTTTGACTAAGACATGGAATGATTCGGGAACGCTAGATTGAGGAATATCAATTCCTTTAATAATTGATTCGAAAGCTTTAGTGCGGCCGCGGACATCATCACTTTTAATTGTCAGTAACTCTTGGAGGGTATATGGGACTCGATGTGACTCCAATGCCCAAACTTCCATCTCGCCAAATCTTTGTCCACCCAGTTGGGATTTGCCGCCTAATGGTTGTTGAGTAACAAGAGAGTAAGGTCCGACCGAGCGGGCATGAAACTTATCCTCAACCATGTGAATTAGTTTTATGATATAGCTGGTTCCGACCAGCGCTTTTCTTTCGTAAGGCAGGCCGGTCTGTCCGTCAAATAAGGTAACTTTGTTATCAGTTGGCAGTCCGGATTTTTTTAACTCGTTAATAATAAAACTTTCCTTGATTTTTTCAAAAACAGGAATAGAAATAGAGGTGTTGGTATGTTTAGCAATTACTCCCATTAAGTTTTCAAATAGTTGCCCCAGATTCATACGGGAAAGAATAGAAAGAGGGGACAAAATAACATCAACAGGTGTTCCATCTTCAAGATAAGGCATATCCCAAGCAGGGAGAATTTTTGAGATAACACCTTTATTACCATGACGTCCGGCGAGTTTATCTCCGACTGATATTTTTCTTAGTTGGGCGGTATTAACAATAATCCTTTGTAAAACACTTGGCTCGAGTTCATTAGGATCTTTTTTCCCATTAATTGTTCCAATGTTAACGACATAACCTTTTTTTCCATAAGGCATTCTCAGGGAAGTATCTTTAATATCTTTGGCTTTTTCACCAAAGATCGCCCGGAGCAATCTTTCTTCAGCCGTCAACTCTTTTTCACCTTTAGGAGCGACTTTACCAACAAGAATGTTACCACCTTCAACTTCGGTACCAATCACAATTAACCCTTCTTTATCAAGATTTTGAAGAATTTCTTCTCTAACATTGGGAATATCGCGGGTTAGTTCTTCCGGTCCGAGCTTGGTATCAATCACATCGGCAATGAATTCTTCCATTGTGATTGAGCTGAGGACATCTTCTTTAATTAATCGATCGGAAATAACAAAACCATCTTCATAACCTAAGCCGTTTAAAGAGGAATAGGCGACTAATAAATTTTTTCCCAAAGCCAAACGACCTTGATCGGTTGATGGGCCATCAATAATTACTTCACCTTTTTTTATTTTTTGATTGAGACTAACTTTTGGTTTCTGATCGAAAGAAACATCTTTATTGGTGCGAACAAATCTTTCCAGTTCATATTGATAGGTTTTTCCACTTTTTCCTTTAAAAATTATTTTTTGTCCGTCAACATATTTTATTACTCCATCCTCATTAACTTTAATAGTTCGGCCTAAAGCAATACTGACTTTTTCTTCCAGTCCGGTGCCAACAATTGGCGCTTCAGGGTTAACCAAAGGTACAGCTTGACATTGCATGTGAGAACCCATTAAAGCCCGGCTGGCATCGTCGTTTTGTAGGAAAGGAATTAATGATGCCGATGCTCCTAAAACCTGCCGGGGAGAGACATCAATTAAGTCAATTTTTTCTATTGGTACTTCAACTAAGTTGCCATGATATCGAACAGTCACCATTTGATCGGCGAAATAACCTTTTTCATCAACATTAACATCGTTGGAGGTAATATAATAATTTTCTTCGTCATCAGCCTGAAGATAGATGATTTCATTGGAAGTTTTTACCTTTAGTTTACCGTTAATTTTTTCTTTAATTAATTTTTTATACGGAGCTTCTAAAAATCCATATTTATTAACTTTAGCAAAAAGAGCCATATATGTAACCACGCCAATATTTGGTCCTTCCGGACTTCTAATTGGGCAGATTCTGCCGTATTGAGATGAAGAAATATCACGGATTGAAAATGAAGCTCTTTCTTTTTCAATCCCCCCCGGCCCGCCAACCGTAATCCTTCTTAAATTATCCAATTCGGATAAAGGATTGGTTTGATCAACAATAGTTGATAGTTGACTGGTTCGATAAAAGGAGTTAATGGCGACGATTAATGGTTTTGAGTTAACTACTTGAGAAGGAGCGACGTTCATCTCGCCGGCGACTAAGCTCATTCTTTCTTTTATTTCTCGCTCCACGCGGACCATACCAACTCTGATTCCATATAAACTGATTAATTCACCGACCGTTCTTAACCTGCGATTTCCTAGATGATCAATATCATCAAAATTACCTTGATTCTGGGTTAAAGCAAGAAGATATTTAATAGTAGCAATAATATCGGCTTTAGTCAGTAAGCGATTTTCTTTTTTGATTTCAATGTTAAGATTGAGTTTTTTATTAATTTTATAGCGGCCAACATCAGCTAATGAATAGCGTTTTTGATTAAAAAGAAGATTATTAATCGTTTCGTAAGCATTATCCAAAACTAAAGGCTCGCCCGGTCTGATTTTCCGATAGATTTCCAAGACCGCTTCATCTTTATTTTTGGTTTGATCTTTTTTTAGAGTCGGGAGAAGATATTTTTCCACTAAACCTTTATCAATGTCATTAAAATAATTAATAATGTCATTGTTATTATCATTTTCAAAAACTTTAAGAAATACGGTTGACAAGAACTTTCTTTTTTTATTAATTTTCATTTCAATTAAACCGTTTTTGTTAATCGTCAGGTCAAGCCAGGCACCAATATAAGGTCGAATTTCAGCGTTGTATAAAGTTAATCCGGTCGTTTTATCGATTTCCGCGGTAAAATAAACACCAGGCGAGCGGACAATCTGATTAATAATTGCCCTTTCAATGCCGTTGATAATAAAAGTACCTCGATCGGTCATTTTAGGCAGATTAAAAAAATAAATATCTTGCTTTTTTTCGCTATTGATTTTTTTGTTGACGAGTCTTAGTTTAAGATAGACGGGAGTATCATAGGTAAGTTTCTTTTTTAGACAGAGATCAATCGGGTATCGGGGCTCGCCAAAATAAAGGTCCTCGAAATAGATGGTAAACTTTTTTTTCGTATAGTCGTCAATGGGAAAGAATTCGTTAAAGATTTCTTTTAATCGAATATCAATAAACTCAGTCCAGGAATTTTTCTGGACTTCGATTAAGTTAAACTTTTCAATCAGTTCATCTTTCTTTCCTAGAAATAAACTTTTGTGGGGTAAAATCTTTGATTTAATAGTTTTATTCATCGAGTAGAAAGAAATAATATTTTATTAACAATAAAAACCCCTGATACAAGACGGGGAGTAAAAAAACTATTATATCATACAAAACACATAAAGTAAAGTCAAACGGATTTACAAAAACTTAAAAGTCGAGAGGATTTGGTCAAATATCAGCGATTTTTGTTGAGTGTCACTTGCTATTGTGATTGTAAAATAGACACCTTTTTCTGAGGATGTAAAAATTAGTTGTTTAACATAAGTTGAAGTTTTTGGATAAACATGTTTTCCTTCGAGAACAGTCGCAGTTGAGCCTGAAATTATTAAAGAAGATTCTTTAGTTAATTTATAAATTTCACTAAAGTTAGTTTTTATTTGTTTTTGCCACTCTGAATAAACAGGTCTTGAAAGGTTTTCTGTTCCTTCAGCTTGAATCTCAAACATCGGATTAGGAACAGTTTGATCTTGATTATTTGGAGACAAAATAACACCTCTACTATTAGAATCAAGTGTTTGTAATCCGACTACTCCTGGCCCGAAACTTTTTGAAAGCCATTCTTTTGGAAATTTTATGGAATAAAAGTATTGAGAGTTTGTATACGTTTTCCACCCTGCCGTTTCATCAGGGGTAATTGAAATTGATGATGTCTTTTGTGTTGTTGGAAACGGAATTTGAATAGTCGGGGAGATTTGTTGGTTTGTAACTTGTTTTTGGAGTTTTTGGTTTTGAAAAAATAAAAAAACTATCGAAACTAATAAAATAATTCCTAAAATTGAGGAAATAATTATTATCAAATAATTTGGTTTAGATTGAGGAATAAAAACTTCAGGGAGGTTTTGAATAGGTTGTTGAATTGGGCTTTGAATTGGTTCCATGCTTTATTATTACACAAATAGAATTAAAAACAATAATGATATTTTAGTCTGGATTCCCTCCTTTGAGGGAATGACAATTATTGGTAAATACTCCCCGAGGCAAACTTCATTCAAAAATTTTATTTTCCAGTTTTTTAGCCTCTTTATAGAAGAACTCCTTTATGTTCTTCATGTCTATTTTTTTAATCATAAGTGGCATATCTATTTGTTTTTCTACTTCAAGTAAATTTTGACCAACTTGTAAAGCATCGGCCTGCATTTCAAATTTTTCAAAGCTTTTTTTTAATAATTCCTGAAAAGACCAAAGAGGTTTTTGTTTAAGAATAAAATAAAGATCGATAAAATCTCTTAAACGCGGTCGAGAAGCAATAATCTGAGCCTTATTAACTGCAATATCAAAAAGACCTTCAACTAATAAGCCATTAAAATTTTTTAATTTCTCAATTGGACCAAAAGGATATTGACCAAAATCGATTTTGTGTTTTTCTCCTGTTTTGGTAGTGATAAAAAAAGCATAAAGACCATAACCGTGTTGAAATTCAATTTTTTTAACAGAAATATTTTTGCAAACAACATTAATAAATCTTTTTAATTCATCGATATTAAGTTCTTCTTGAGTAAAAAAATCAAGATCTTCAGATATTCTATGATGTAAATAAAATTCTGCTAATGCAGTTCCGCCACTTAAATAAAATTTTTTTGAAAGATTAGACTTTTTAAAATCAACTAAAACTTTTTTTTGAAACTGGTTTAGAATAGTTTTGGCCATAGCAGGAATTCAATAAATTTCAAGCGTTGTGGATCAATTCTTTTTTTCAAGTAGCTCCAGTTTGCGACGATTTCATTTTTATCCAATTTATCTCCATCTAGACCATAGGAAATCATTTGCTCCAAGCGCCAGAGCTTATATTTTTTGGGAAATTTTTTCATGAATTCTTCATCTACAGACCAATTGTACATACCTACATTTTACCAAAAATCGTTGTCTTATGTTCAGTGAATGAATTTAAAAGTCGAGAGGATTTGGTCGTAATCATTAAAATGATTTAAAGACTTTTCTTTCTTACTAATCTCAATAATTGTTTTAGTATTTTTGTGTTTAAGATAAGTTCGAGTTATTCCATCCCACGAATAATTAATTAATGTTATTGCAGGCTGACCGGCTATGGAAGTTTTTAAAATTTGACCTTTATGAACTTGATTAGCATCAGCCATAATCTTAAATTGATCATAGAGGGCCTTTTTTTCTTTTTCAATGTATTGATCAAGTGATGAGTCATTTTCGTTTGGAACAATATAGATTGCAATTCCGTCAAAAGGAGCGTCAGTATTTGGTATAACGATTGATTTATTAGCAAGCGTTACAACCAATTCTGGGCTATCAGAAACAGCACCGGCCAAACCGCAACATTTATCGTCAAAATTAGGATGTCTAAAAGTAAATCCAAATTTAGATGAAATATATTCTTTCCAACTTGCCGTTTCATCTGGTGGGATTGAGATTGAGGAAAAGGTTTTAGGGGTTGGAGAAACAGATTGTAATGTTGGTAACAAAACTTGAGCCGTTGGAACAACTTGTACGCTTACGGCCTGTTTTTTTAATTGTTGATTTTGAAAAAAAAGAAATATTGTTGAAGTTAGAAAAATAATACCTAAAATTGAGAAAACAACGATTGACCATTTTGGTTTAGCTTGAGGACCAATAAATTCAGAGGGACTTTGGATAGAGTCTTGAATTGGGTTTTGAGTTGGTTCCATTAATTTCATTATTTCACATAAATAAATTTAAAACAACAATGATATTTTAGTCTGGATTCCCGCCTACGCGGGAATGACATTAGGTAGACTTAAAGAATTTCTTTTTTGGAGAGCGATCATAGGGAGCAAGAATCTTAATTTTTTCCAAAAGAGAGGTCAGATTAACTTTTTTTTTGATAATATGACTTTTTTTATTCTCCGGTTTTTTGATTACATAATCATTTTCTGGATTGCTTTTTAATTGTTTTAATAAAGAGATTAATTGGACGCTAACGATTATTAAAAGAACCGTTGTAATTGTCACTGCGGTTGACAGTAAAAGTTGGGTTGTATCCATATTAAAGTTGTCCTAAGCGGACTTTTTCGGCAACAAGATTGTTAGCCCGAAGCAGTTCATCATGAGAAGTGCCGGCGTCGATCCACCAATCAAGAAGATCACATTCAAGAGTGCCTTCCTTAAGATAGAAATTATTTAGATCAGTCACTTCCAGTTCTCCTCGAGCCGAAGGTTTTTGTCTGCGGATAAAATTAAAGACCCGTTCATCATAGATATAGATGCCTGTTTGAGCAATGTTAGATTTTGGATTTTCCGGTTTTTCTTCAATCGAAATGACTTTTCCAGCTTGATCGATCTCAATCACTCCATAATGTTTTGATTCCATCCCCGGCATTCTTATTCCAAAGACCATCGCTCCTTTATCTTTTTTCTTAAATTTTTCTACCGTTGTTTTAAGATTATAGTTAAAGATATTATCTCCTAAAACTACGGCAATTTTTTCACCTTTAGTAAATTCTTCCGCCAGACCAATGGCATGAGCAATCCCGCCTTTTGGGTTTTCTTGGACTGAGTAGTAAAGTTTAATTCCGAACTGATCGCCTCCTTTAAGAAGGTTAGTAAATTGACCAGCATGATCAGGCGAACTTGAGATAAGAATTTCTTTTATTCCTGCCTTAACAAGCGATTCTAAAGGATAGTAAATCATTGGTTTGTTGTAGATTGGTAAAAGATGTTTGTTAGTCACCCAAGTTAAAGGTCGAAGTCGAGTGGCCAGTCCGCCGGCAAGAATCAATCCTTTCATAAATATTTTTTTACGGCAAAATAATAATTTTCAAAAGAAAAATTATTATAAAGGCAATCAGGATATATTCTACCACAGTTTTTAGATGAAGAGTTTCATTGATGATATGATGATAGACTCCCCAGATAATATAAAAAAAAGCAAAAGAAACAAGAACAATAAATTCAATTACTCTTTGACCGCGAAAAATATTTAATAAAATCAAGAAAAATATACCAGCGGTAATCAGGAGTAGATAATCGAAAAGATGATTTTTTAATTCTTTTTTAAGATGAAAAGAAAAAGGTTTAATCATAGGTTAAATAATAGTACCAATGGTTGACAGGAAAAGTCCAGCCAGGACAAAAATAATAAACAAAAAATGAGCGGTATTTTTTCCACTAATTCTTATGATGTTGAATTTTGAGGCAAAATAAAAATCAAGAACAAGGGCTACTAAAAGAAAAGCCATAAAGACAATATTTAAGTTAAAGGAAAGATTAAAAACATTGATCTTAGGTTGAAAGGTTTTTTGAGCTAAGATTTGTTGAGGTTGAGATTTATTTTCTATAGGAATATTTTGAGTGGTTTCGTTGGTTTGGACGGGTTGACGAGCAAAAGAATCAGCTAAAGGTGTACCAAACATCTGGATAACTAAAGTAGTTTGTTCACCGTTTAAAGTGCCATTAACAATGGCGTATCCGACCTCAGTGTATTCTTTTTTTAAAATATTTTCCCGATGAGTCGATGAGTTCATCCAAGCGTCAACAACACCGTTACTGAATAAAAAGTTTTTTGCCAAATTCTCACCGGCATATTCATATTTATAATTAGCGCCTAAAATAAAGTCCCAGGGAGTTTTCCCGTCCGGGGCATAGTGTGACCAATAATTTTCCTGAAACATATTTTCGGCTTTTTTTTGGGCCGCCAAAGATAGAGCCGAGTTTAGGACAAGTGATGGAAGATTATTTTTTTGCCGTTGTTCGTTTATCAGCTGATAAAGTTTATCAACACTGATGTCAGTAGCAAATCCCAAGACATTATAGAGATTAGCTTGTTTAAAAATAATTGTCATTAAAAAAGCAATCACCAAATAAACAGTAAGAAAGTCAGTATGGAGGCTTTTGGCACGGAAATTATTCTCTTCATGAGGAATAAAGAGGTGATGAATAAAATTTTTTAGTTTTTGCATAGAATAGTTTCATTCTAAAGAAAATTAAGTAGATAGTCAAAAAGAGTTAGTATATGTAATTAGTAAAGTTATTCTTGTGGAGCGGGTACCGGTTCAACTGCAGTTGGTTCTGGACTAAGGTCATACAGTCGGTATAGCAAATAGTTTGCATCCATCGCCGAATCTCCTTCTCTCATAACTGCATACCCGGTTTCCCCGTTCATCGTGGCCGCCGCTTCACAGAGGATAAGCGGTTTTCCTGCTTCAGATGTTTCTGGTAACTGATAGTGAGTTCCGGGCGATCCAATACTGTTGGTTTTTTTCGGATCTACCAGAAATACATGTGCTCCTTTCGTTACCACAACCAATTTTCCATCAGGCGCTTTTGTCAAAAACAACGGTTCACCTTCATTGTAGTTTGAGGTTCTTCCGGCTTGTCCAAGGATTAATTCTGACTGCCAGGTTGGTGGCTCACCTTCAGTTTTGCTTGATTTCATCAGACGATATACTTTTCCCAATCCGTCCACATAAAAAAATTGTCCCGCTTCTCCCGCAATTACCGTAGTAACATTGTTAACATTTGTGATTTCCCGACCTTGAGTGTCGTATATATGCAACATGGTTTTCTCTGATGATTCATAATCTCTCGTAACGACAGCAACCAGTTCCGAGCCCTCACTTTCTTGACCGGCGGCAAAATCAATTATATGTTCGCGTTGAAAAGAGCGAACTTTAGTGAATGGTTGTTCTTTTTTACCTGTTCCGTCTATAAAATATACTTGTTGTGGTAGATTTTGTCTATCTTGGGGAATAAATACTGCAAATAAATGAGAATCGTTTACTGGAGAAACAACCAATCGATCAATTTGTTGTGGACTTGAAAATCCCTCTTCTGGATAGGAACGAAAACTTGTTTTTACCGGACCACGACCAACAGAAGTTATGTCAGGATCTCTCAATGTAAATACTCCATTATTTTCGGCAATCGCAACACTGCCTGACGGAGTAATGGTTGCTTGTTCTCCAATATTTTTTTCTCGTGCTGGTCTCATACCAGTTGCTCCTTCTAAATAATGAGTAAACTCTCCTGAATTTCCTACGACGACCCCCCCGGAAAGGGGAATAGAGAGGGTTTATATGGTTTCATACCAACTGCCCCATAAGGAGAATAATCATTTTGGCCGAGTCTTCCCAATTCTTTTGTTTGAGACGGAAAATCTTTTTTTGGCACTGGCACTGGTGCTTCTGGTGGTTCTATCATATTGGGCTTAGTATATAGACGACATTATCCTTTTGTCAAACGAATCAAAAAAAATTTATTTAACAAAATTAATTAAAGCGGATTTCAAGATTACTATTAAGGGCTTTGGCTAATCTCTTAAGGAAAGAGAAAGTTGGATTAGCGCGGCCGATTTCGAGTCGGGAGATCACGGATTGTTTTGTACCAATTTTATTAGCAAGTTGTTTTTGAGTTAAATTATTTTTAATCCTGCTTTTAATTAAAGCATCAATAAGAGCATATTCTGGTTGAAGCCTATCATATTCGGCCTTTATTTCTGGATCTTTTAAAGAATCTTTTTTAAATTTTTCAAAACTAAGATAATGTCTTTTCATATAGCATATATGCTATATTATATTTTTATATCTGTCAAGGGCAACTTGAATTTCCTTTAAAGGAGTTTTTTCTGATTTTTTCTTAAAGGCATGTAAAAGATAGAATTCATTATTTAACATGCAATAAAAAATCCTTATAGCGATTTTTCCTGAAATGCGCAATTCCCAAACATTACTATGGATTTTTTTCGTATACGGAAATTTGAGAAAAGGTCCATTATTCTTTAATAATTCTATTAATCTAAGTATTTTAGCGTAAACTTTTTTATCTTGTTTTAAAATAAAATCTCTGACAGGATTACTACCCTTTTGTGTTTGAAAAAAATTAACTAACCACGACATATTTTTTTAGAACTTTACTTTTAATTAAAACTGAAACAATAACTAAAAGGGAATAAAAGCAAGAAAGAAATGACAAAATATTAATTAAAGATTTATTGGTAGGTGGATTTATTATTAATTCATTTGCTGCTCCTAGAATTTCTCCTGACCCTTTTATTTCAATCGGCATCACTATTCTTCTTGTATCAATTAATTGATTAATTGATACAGGTTTGTTTGAAGGGATTGATTTAATAATTGTAGGGGACAGATTTATCTGTCCCGTTGTAACCGGTGTTATTATTGTTGGCGTTGGATTAATACAAGGATTATTGGTGGAATTTTTGCTGGGTTCTTGAAGACAAAAATCATCGGATTCCAAAGAAGTTCTTCCTAAAGATTTTCCTTGTTCAGTTTTTCCATATTCAAAATCGTCTTTAAGATTTTTATTAAAATCTAACAATCTAACATTATCTCCATCGTTGTTAAACACTGAGGAAGTGAGATTAAAAACGCCATAACTTTTTCCGCTAATTTCTAAAGAAAGTGTTTTCGGAGACGATCCAGCGTTTTCCAAATCATCAATAAACCAATTATTCAAAGAAACCGGAAAATCATTATTATTATAAATTTCCACCCATTCTTTTTCGCCAGTAGGCGGATTTACAAAAGCTTCGGAGATAAAAATATTATCGTAGGATTGCGGGATTGGCGTTGGGATGGGCGTTGACGTTTCAGTTGGAATTGGCGCGATTGTTATTGTTGGAGTAATTATTATCATCGGTGTTAGCGTTGGCGTCGGTGTTATTAAACAAGAAACATTAGTTTGATTATAAAATCCTAAGGTAGCTGATCCGGTTGTCCAAGTATCCATTCCGTCAGGTAGTCGGAAATAAGAAATACCGGAGCCAGAGCTTGATTTATAAGAAAAAGAATCAATTAGTTGTTGAGAGTTGTTAATTAATTTGATCGTATCAGCCGAAGTCTTATTTAAATTAAAATCTGCGGAAAAAACCAGGCATTGGTTAGAAAAAATAATACTATCTTTTGGAATGGTGTAAAAAGTTGTTCCGCCGGAGTCGTCAATTATCCAATCAGAAACATCGGCGCTCTCCGAACCAGAATTAAAAATCTCGACAGACTGGGGTTGAGGATCAATCAAAAATTCGTTAATTAAAATTTTGGATTGGGCATAGGTAGGGTTAACTAAAAGAACAATATCAACAAACACTAATAAAACAAAGATAAATAATTTTTTCATAGGTAATTTTAGTCTGGATTCCCGCCTACGCGGGAATGACATTAGTATTACTTTACAAATTAATATAGTCAATCGCTTATAACCTACAAAAGTACCTGATTATACTGTTATATGGCTATATTATTAAGGATATACATGAAGATAAAGTGTTATTAAACCTGAATCATTATGAATTAGCTTAACATAAGATAAAGTACAACCAACAGCATAACTTCCTTTATATAAAGTTCCATCGGCAACAGCATAAACATTATTAGAAGAAGCGTTTATATCAATACCATTATGAAAACTATAAATTCGACCAACCCAAGTATTTCTAACCGCCCATGTACTTCCATATCCTTGACTCAATTCAATAGTTGGACTAAGAGGCCAATCAAAATTTCCTGAAGGATTAAAAGGATCTCCATCTCCGGAATCGCATGAGGAGCCGGAGCAGTTTCTATAGCTAATTGATTTAAGATAATCAAAAGGATTAACTACGGTATTATTTTGTTGAACTATAAAATGAAGATGTCCACCAGAAGAATTACAGGAAGCTCCGGAAATGACAGAAGCAATATTTTCACCTTTTTTTACTTCTCTCAGTTTTGTTTCGGTACCAGCTCCTGCAATAATCCCTTGAATAGCGGCGTATTCTGCTCTTGCTTGGGAAAGTAATCTTTGATAGGTGGCTTCATCATTTTGGGTATCGACTAATAGTTTTTGTTTCTGGACTTTTTGATTATTAAGAGATTGTTTTTGATAATTTAATGTCTCTGTTAGTTTATCTAATTCTGTTTTTTTCTCCTCGCGCAGTTTTTTTTGTTCTTCATAGTTAGTTTTTGTTTCCTGAACCGTATAAAGAAGTTTTTGATTGTTAGTTTGAGCGGTTTTTAAATATTTTACTTGATTTAGAAAATCGTTAGCGTTTTTATTGTCAAAAAGAAAAGAAAAGATAGAAAATGGTCTTTTTTTATAACCCTCAACGATTCTATTAATAAGAAGTTTAGATAAATAATCAAGCGATTGATCCAAGCCTTCGATTCTTGAGCCTAATAGGCCAATTTCTTTTTCTGTATTAATGATTTTTTGTTCGGTTTCTTGTATCTGAAGAGAGGTTAAGTAAATTTGAGTATCCATGTATTGAATTTGTGAAAATAGAGTATTTTTTTGTTGTTTTAACTGTTGAAGTTTTTCTTGATATTCGTTAATTTTTTTCTGGAGATCAGTTGTATCTTGGGCCTGAATAGAAAAAATTACCAAGAAAAATAAAGAGATAAAAATAAGGATTTTCTTAACCATGATCTAATTATACTTTAAGGTATTTATTGGTGGCAATGTATGAGGCGACTGAGGCAATGACAGCTCCGAAAATCAAAGAGGAAACAAAGACAATTCCAAAAAATAAAGGATTTAAAGGCCAAACAGTCAGAGGATAGTTAAATATGTTAACTGATAAAGAAGTAACGCCTTTCAAATATGACTGAAGGAAAGGATTAAGATAAAGAGTGATTAAAGAGAAAATACTGAAAGAGAGGATCGAAGCGGTTGTTCCTAAAAATAAACTTTCCATAATATAAGGCTTTCTAATATAAAAATTAGTCGCGCCAATTAATTTTAAAAGTGTGATTTCACTTTCTTTAAGAGCGATTTTGAAAAGAATTGTGGTTGTTAAAACAACGATTGACATAAGAATTAAATAACTAAAAAAAATTAAAGCGGTTTTTCTAATCGTATTAGTCAAGATAAGTAATTTATCAACAATGTCTTTTTCATACTGGACTTCATCAATATCTCCTTGTTTTTTTAGATATTCGGCGATTTCCGGCAGATAGATTGGTTTTTTCGCATAGATTTCAAGTGATGGAGGAAGGATCTCAGCCGAGACCATTTCCAAAAGTAGAGGATTATCTTTATTAAGTTGTTTATAGATATTAAAAGCCTCGTTTTTAGAAATATATTTAATATTTGACACTTTTCCAGAACTCATTAATTCATCACGAACTTTAAAAATCTGATTTTCCAGGGCCTTGTTTTGAAAATAGACGGTTACCTGGGGTTTTGTCTCAAGATAGCCTAAAGTGCCATAAAGAAAGGTTAAAGAAACAAAGAGCATTGATGACAAAAAGAGAGTAAAGAATAAAATTAAAAAAGCCGATAGTGACTGATAAGGAGTCCGTCTGATTGAAGTCATAATATCTCTCATAATTCATATCCTCCCTTTCTTAAGTCTTTGATAATTTTCCCTTCTTTTAAAACCAAAACCCTTTTTTGAAACGAATTAACAATGTCAGTATTGTGAGTGGCAATAATAATCGTTCTTCTTCCTTCTAATTTTTTGAAGATTTTCATAATATCCCAGGAAGTTTTTGGATCAAGATTGCCAGTCGGTTCATCAGCCATAATAATATTTCGGTCGCCGATGACAGCTCGAGCAATAGCAACTCTTTGTAATTCTCCGGCTGATAGTTGCAAAGGAAAAACTTTTTCTTTTTTGGTAAGACCGACTAATTCAAGAACTCTTTTTACTTCGGATTTTATTAATGAATAATCAGCGCCGACTACCTTAAGACTGACAGCTACATTTTCAAAAACATTTTTATCAATAAGAACTTTAAAATCCTGAAAGATAATTCCAATTTTCCGGCGCAGATTGATTTTTTGGGAAAAGTTTTTGTCAGTAATATCAAAATCATCAATAATAATTGATCCGGTGGTGGGTTTGAGTTCTTGAGTAATCATTTTCAAAATAGTAGTTTTTCCAGCTCCTGAAGGCCCGACCAAAAAGATAAGCTCATTATCATCAATTTCAAAAGAAACATCGTTTAAAGCAGTATTACCAAGAGGAAATTTTTTAGTGACTTTGTCAAAAGTAATCATTATTATTTTATCATTTCAACCGACCCTACATCCATCAGCCAGCCGGCTTTTTCTCCTTGAAATGTTTGTCCCCAGACCTTGACTTTTTTACCAATGTAGTTTGATAAATCAACGGTAGTTGAAGTCAGATAAACATTTTGAGACACTCCGCCGGGACGTTCCAAATGAAAGTTGCCTTCGCCATCAATGCCGCCTTCACGTAAAATACCTTCAGCACTATCTTTAAAGGTTTTTTTATCAACGATACCGGCGGTTTGAGCGGTAGTTTTAGTACCACTGTTGTTAGTAGTTTTTTTATTTAACCGTGTAAAACCAAAACCTAAGACAATGCCAATGATGACAGATAAAGCGATAAAGGTAAAAAAAGTGACATAAGACATGCCTTCAACTTCTTTTGTTTCCAAAGTATGAATCAAATTATTATTTTCCATATGAATTAGAATAGCAATTTATAAGAAAAAAAGCAATAAAAAATTCAAAAGTCAAAATTCAAAAGGCAAAAGTTAAATTAAAAAGTAAAAAGTTTTTACTTTTGACTTGTATTTTTGACTTTTAACTTCTAACTTTTGACTTGTTTAAGGTATGCTTCCACAAATCCCTCCAACTCTCCATCAAGCACCTTATCCGTTTGGGTTTCTTCGTGTCCGGTTCGGAGATCTTTTATAAGTTTATAGGGGTGAAGGACATAAGATCTTATTTGATGTCCCCATGAAGCCATTGTTTCTGTTTTAAAACCAGCGATTGTTTTAGCTCTTTTTTCTTCTTCTATTTGCCAAAGTTTAGCCCGTAAAATTTTCATGGCATTTTCCCGATTAGCACCTTGGTATCTTTCCGTTTGGCAAGAAACAATTATGCCGGAAGGTTTATGAATAAGACGAACAGCCGTTGACACTTTATTGACATTTTGGCCACCCTTTCCTCCGGAACGATAAAACTCCCATTCAACTTCATCATCTCTAATATCAATTTCTTTATCTTCAATTATTGGCAAAACTTCAACCAAGGAAAATGAAGTTTGTCTTAGCTTATCAGCATTAAAAGGCGATTGACGAACTAGACGGTGAACGCCGGCTTCGGCTTTCAGATAACCATAGGCAAATTTTCCATAAACATTGATGATTGAGCTTTTTATTCCGGCCTCCTCGCCAGCTACTCTATCAAACTCTTCAAACCTCCAACCTTTTCTTTCAAAGTAACGGGTGTACATGCGATAAAGCATACTTGACCAATCCATTGCTTCCGTGCCGCCTTGGCCGGCGTGGATAGAGAAAATCGCGTCACCTTTATCATAAGGGCCGGATAAAAAAAGAATCACCTCATATTTGTTAATTAGTTTTAAAGCTTCCTTAAGCTGATTATCTTCTAATAAAAGCTCCATCATTTCCAGGTCGTCAATCTCTTTTTTTAGATCAGTGATTTTTTTCATTGTCTCACCGGCTTTTTTCGGTTCTTGCCAGAAGGATGGCTCGCAGCTTTGTTGTTCATAAGTTTTTAGTTCATCCTTTTTCCCATGAAGATTGGCCTTGCTTAAAATTGATTGATATTTGGTTTTTAGTTGCTCTTTATTAGTTTCCATATATTTGTTTAGAAATTAGTTGTTTGAGAATCGAGAATAGTTATAGAAATTAGAAAGTAGAAAATCGATTCACTAACTTCTATTCTCTAATACTATACACTATTTTCTATCAACGAGTTTCTAATTTATTTGAAGTCGGCAGCGAAGATTAAAACAAGATCAGCAGCTTCTTTATCGTCTAACACTGTGATTTTTGGTGAGGTGAGATAATCTTTCAGATCATTTTTAACCATATCTGCTAATTGAGCTTTGTCTTTTTTTACCTGAATCTCGGTTATTTTATAATCGAAGTTCTCAGCATTGTCAGTGACGATTTCTACATAGCCTTTATTTTTGAGAATTTCTTTTACTTCCGTTGCCTTGCCTTTAACACCGGATCCGTTGAGAATTTTTATTTTTACCTCTTCCTTTTTAAAGTTTGGAGTGGGAGAGGGAGTTGGTGGAGCGATAGTTGGAGAGACGCTAATGATTTTGTTAGATTTGGACATAAAGATAGGCAGTTTAAAATTAATTTTAAATTTTGAGATTAAGACAAAAAGTAAAAACGAAACAACAAAAGAACCAATAAAAATCAAAACTTCTTTTTTTGGCATTTTTATTTTTGGTAAAGAAACTTTATTTCTATTTGAATTAATATTATTTTTCAAAAGAGAAAAGCTTTTATTTTCCTCAGATAGTATAAACGCGCCAAAGCAGACATCATAGGTTAAGATTGGAAAAGCTTTTCCATCTTTAGGAATGATCATCTTTAAATATTCTTCATAAAAAGTCGGGACAATTCGCTTTAGTGGATTGGTCCAGACACCGACTGATTTTGTAAAAGTATCTTGGCGGATATTATCTGATTTTTCTCCGGAGATAATAATCCGGTTAATCTTTTTTTTGTCAATGGCAATTTCATCGATTTTTGCTTTGAGAACATCGGCAATTTTGTCGGTTTCGGAATATTTAATTGATATTTTTTTGTCGTCAATCAATCCACAAGAGTCAAATAAATATCCACTTAAAATATCCGGCCCCAGTTCAGCATAAAGAATAGTTTCTTTTTTTTCTTTGCGGAGAGTTTTTTCAAACAATTTAAAATAAGCCATGGTATCGGGAACAATCGAGCTGATTTTAAAATCAATCAAAGTCATTGCCTGCTTGAGACTAAGGAGAGTTTCTTGGTTGATGCCAAAATAAGTGACGATTTTTTCATTTTCCGATTCCTGAACAAAAAAGTCACTGGCCAAATCGGTATTGTCAACCGGTAAAATTGAGCGGGCTTTGTCACTGATAAAAGAATTAAGAGCCGAAGCGGCAATATCGGAAGGAACGGTCGTACGGAAAAAACTAAAAAGCTCTTGAGGAAGAATGAGACAAATCTGATTTTCATTTACCGGTTTATTTGATGAAGAAATTACTTCCTTGATTGCCGATGCCAATAAATCAATATTGGTAATTTTTCCTTTATCGATTAGGTCGGATGAATAAGTTTTTTGCTGATATAAAGTTTCCTGCTGGCCAAGAATGGTTTTTTTCAGATAAAGGAGTTTAACTGTGTTTCTATCTAAATAGAGATAAATCATATATGAATACAATATAAAATATAAAAAGAAAAATATCAATCTGTAAATGATTTCATGTTAAATGTAATGGATAAAATTTAATGAAGAAGTTTGACAAATTCATCAACCGATAAATTTATCTCATTTAATATTTTTCTTGTTAAGCCTCGGCCGATGTCTTTATTGTGAATAGGAATAACAGTTCCCTTATTGTCACTTTTTCTATAAAAAAATTTATGACTACCTTTTTGCCTTACTTCAATAAATCCTAATTTATTAAGGATTTTGATAAATTTAATAGGCCTTATGATTGGCAGTTTTGGCATTTTAGTTCAAAAAGCAAATCTAATAGGCAAATCAACAACACCGATGAAGTTTTGTCTTGATTGTTCATCAGGAAAAACAATTTTTCTGGCATATGAAGGATTATTTTTTGCTTCCTCAAGAGATAGCTCTAAGGCTTCTTTAACGTTTTTTAGAGCCTTTTCATAGCTTTTTCCCTGAGAATAACAACCTGGCACAGAAGGGACAGAGGCAATAAAATTCCTGTCCTCGTCCTGTTCAATAATGATTTTGAAGTTAAGTATTTTAGTCATATGCAAACATTATACAATTTATTATCTTAAAAAGTAGCAATTTTTGTTGCCCTCGGAACTCACAGTCAGCTGTATAAATGAAGATTCGACTTCTTCTTGTCAAGCGTTTTTAGGCTCCAGGTGTTAAAATAAGACTGATGGAAAATCCAATTGAGGAAATAAAAAAAAAGATTGATATTGTTGAATTTATTAGTAGTTTTATTACTTTAAAAAAAGCCGGACGTAACTTCAAGGCCGTCTGCCCGTTTCATCAGGAAAAAAGCCCCTCTTTTGTTGTTTCTCCGGAGCGCGGTATTTGGCATTGTTTTGGTGCTTGTGGCGACGGTGGTGACGTGATTAAGTTTTTAATGAAATGGGAAAATATTACTTTTATTGAGGCTTTAAGAGAATTAGCCAAAAAAACTGGAATTAAGTTAAATAAGATTAGTTTTGAAGATAAAATTTGGCAGAAAAAAGAAAGATATTTAGGAATGAATCAGCTGGCCAGCGAATTTTTCCACTATATCCTAAATAAAACCGCTTTTGGAAAAAAAGCCAGTCAATACTTGAAGGATAGAGCTTTGAATCAGTCAATCGTTGACAAGTTTCAACTTGGTTATTCGCCGTCTTCCTGGGACTCCTTGAAATTGTTTTTGAAGAAAAAAAAGTATGAAGAAGAGGAAATGATGGAAAATGGCTTACTGGTTCGGAGCGAAAGAGGTAGCTATTATGACCGGTTTCGCGGCCGCCTCATGTTTCCGCTTTCAGATAGCCGGAATAATGTTCTTGGTTTTTCCGGAAGGATTTTAGATGGAGATGAAAAAGAAGCAAAATATATTAATACGCCGGAAACTCCGATCTATCATAAAAGAGAAACCCTTTTTGGCATTAATCTGGCCAAAGAGGAAATCAAGAACAAAAAAAATGTTTTTATCGTTGAAGGTGAGATAGATGTGATTACTCCTTATCAACATGGATTCTCCAATTTTGTGGCTGTCAAAGGAACCTCTTTAACTAATGAACAACTGATGTTGCTCAAGCGTTATACCGATAAAATTACTTTAATGATGGACGCGGATCCAGCCGGTGTAGAATCAATTAAACGGGGAATTGATGAGGCGGAAAAATTTGACTTTGAAATAAGAGTGGTAACGATTGATTATGCTAAAGATCCCGACGAAGCTTTTAAAAAAGACCCGACTAAGTTTAAGAAATTAATTGCTAAACCGATTCCAATCTATGATTTTCTGATAGAAACGGCTCAGAAAAAATATCCGGAAGAATCGGCCTTTTCCAGAAAAAAGATTGGCGAAGAAATAATTCCAATGATTGAAAAAATCATAAACCCAATCGTTAGAACTTTTTATATCAAAAAATTAGCCGGCATTCTTGAAGTTTCCGAAGTAACTATTGAAAATTTAATTAGCCAATTAAAACGAAAAAAGAAACAACTATCTTTAAATAAGATTAAATATAATAAACCAATTGAAGACAGTCGGGAGTTAATCATTGATAAATATATTTTAAGTATTGTTTTCCAAAGTGAAGATCCAAAAGAAATTTATCATAAATTTTTTAATGTTTTAAAGCCGGAATATTTTTTACATCCTTCATATGAGAAAATCAGCCGTTATTTTTTTGACGAGGTAGAGAAAAATAACAAAATTAATATTAATCAATTTGGTAAAAACTTACCGGATGAATTACGACCGATATTTGATGAAATATTTCTTTTTGCCTCAATCGATCATAATTTATCTGATAAAAGTCTGGACAGGTTAATTTATGAGATTAAAAAATATTATTTTAAGAGAGAAATAAAAAAACTACTTTCTGAAGAAGAGAGTGTGGAAAAGAAAAAACAATTGAAAGAAATCTCAAAAGATTTAAAAGAAGTAGAAAAAAAGTTAATTTCTTTATAGAATAGTAACAACTTATGTTGAAGCATCACTTACCAAAATCTTTAAAGGAATTAATTAATCAAGGAAAAGAAGACGGATTTTTAGTTCAAGATGATATTTTATTGGTTTATCCTGATCCGGAAAAACATATTAGAGAAATTGATGGATTTTTTGATGAAGCTTTAAAAAAGGGAATTGATATCTTTGAGACGATCTCCACTCGAGATGAAAATGAATCGCAGAAATCAGTTGAAGAGATTGAAAAAGAATTAGAACACTTAGTAGTTTTGAAACACGGCGAGTCACTTGATCCGATAAAAATGTATCTAAAAGAAATAGGTAAAACCCCTCTGTTGAAATTTGAAGACGAAATTTTCTTGGCAAAAAGATGGGAAAAAGGCGATAAAAAATCAAAAGATAAATTAACCAAGGCTAATCTACGTTTAGTGGTTTCCATTGCCAAAAAATATTTAGGCAGACGGCTATCATTTTTAGATTTAATTCAAGAAGGCAATAAAGGTTTGATTCGCGGCGTGGAAAAATATGACTGGCGGCGCGGTTACAAATTTTCGACCTATGCCACTTGGTGGATTAGGCAGGCTATAACCCGCGCCATTGCTGATCAATCAAGAACAATCAGAATTCCGGTTCATATGGTTGATCATATTAACCGTTTTTATAAGACGCAAAGACGATTAACACAAAAACTAGGCAGAGAACCGACTGTTAAAGAAACCGCTAAAGAGATGTTGATGACGGTTCCGGAAATCGAAAACTTAATGAAGATTTCCCAACAGCCAAGATCGCTATCTACTCCGGTTGGCGATGATAAAGAGGCGACTTTAGAGCAGTTTGTAGCTGACACTAATCAACCGTCTTTATATGATAAAGTGTCAAGAGAACTTTTGAAAGATGCTTTAAATAAAGTATTGGAAACTTTGTCTCCGCGAGAAAAAAAAGTTTTAATAATGCGTTTTGGTTTGGAGGATGGTAAGCCAAAAACTTTGGAGGAAGTCGGAAAAGAATTTAGGGTAACCCGAGAGAGGATTCGTCAGATTGAAGCCAAGGCCATCAGAAAACTCAAGCACCCAACCAGAGCGAGAAAATTAAAAGATTTTTTGGAATAATTATTTGTGTCATCTCAGGACTTTTTAGTCCTATGACCAACTACCGGGATTTGGATGGCCTAACTTAGTAGAGTTTGTTATACCTCTTATCAGAATAAATAACCGATGTATGTTTTTAATATCATCTAGAATTTCTTTTACCTTGGTTGTATCAAAATTTTCTAACTCCTGAGATATTTTTATTCCTCTTTTACTACTTGGATACCTAAAAAGCTCGTTGTTATAATCTTTTATAGGCTTCATATTTTCTAAAAAATTGTAAAGAAAGTATTTCTTCACTATTAATTTTAGTTCTTCGATTCTTTGGAAAACTTCATTCTTGTTTTCATTTTTAAATAAATTCTTAACCCTAGATTCTAAATCTTCAAGTAGATAATCTAAATCATGCTCATTCCAATAATTGCTATCTATATTTACTCCTACTGCCTTAATAAATAGTTCAAGGGCATGTTTGAAGTTAAAAAAAATAGGAATTAACAATAATCTTGATTCGGTGTCATAAAGTAAATCTTCCGTAAGAAAATCCTTATCTCTGTACTTTTGATCAATCAATTCCCTGCAACCAATTTTTGCCAAGCCAAGAAAACTCATGGCATAAAAAAACCACTCGTAATACGTTTGTTCGGATTTTTTCATGTTTTTATGAAAAATTGTTTGTTTCATATTGCACTTATATCATTTTACAGACTTCTTGTCATCTTTTGAGAAAAAGAGTAATATGTAAACTATAAAAGATATGTTCTATAAAAAATATCCTTATGTTAAAAATGACTAATTTTCAAAAGTTAATTGGTTTATCTGTACTGATTACTTCTTTATCATTAGCTTATTACCTTGTAATCTTTATCTCAGATAAAGAAAGGCAAAAACAAACAAGAATAGAAAATCAAATTAAACTCCGTGACCAATGTCTCGATAACGCTGATTTACGATACAGACTCGAATGGGCTGTTAAATGCAAGGAAGAAGGCTTGGATGCACTCTGTACTGGACTTCCTGGCAGAATAGCTACTCCATTAGGACAAAGACGAGACAAAAATGCTGATAATTGCTTTAAGCTATACCTAACTAAGTAACTTTTCAAAGTGTTAATTACCAAGACTTTACAATGTTCGCTACAATGAAAATGTTAAAAATTATTATTCGTTTAATTGCTATAATTTTAATACTCTATTTTCTTTTATTTGGTTTCTCTCAAATTCTTGACTTCTTTGAATATCCTGGTAAAAATTGCTTTCTTTTCTTCTGCCGCAATACTCACCTTCCTTAATCCAAAAAAAGAACCCCAACTATTAAATAGTTTTCAGCTTCTTACGTAGTAGCCTTACGAACTTTAATTGTTAAACTGCTAAATACTTAAAACTTTTACTTATTGACGACGGCCGGACAGAATAGGTAAAGAATTTTTTAAGTAAAAGTTGCATAAAAATAAATAGTTTATTAAAATACTATATATGAAAAAGGTAAAAAATATTTATAAAGAGACATCAGCATTAGTTTGGAAAGAAGACACTCTTTATGTAGCCAAATCTCTTGAGGTCGAAATAGCCAGTCAGGGAAAAACAAAAAAAGAAGCTTTAGAGAATCTTAAAGAAGCCTTAGAATTATATTTTGAAAAAGAATTACCTGCTCCAAAACTATTTCCTTATAAAGATCTTTCTTTGGAAAAACTTAATATTTCCTATACCTAAATTATATTCGGCGAGAGAAGTTGTGTCTTGATTTATTTTCTCAAAAAGTGTAAATTTCATATTAATGAAAGACAAAAAGGTAACTCCAACGCAGAAGGCTTTAAATTTGTGGGCGGTGATTCTTATTGTCTGGAGTGTTTACCGGACCTATCTTAAACTACCGGAATGGTTTGATGAGTTTATTGCCAAACCGGCTGTGTTTGTTTTACCGGTTTTTGTTTATATTAGATGGGTAGAGAAAAAAGAAATTCTTTCCAGTTTATATTTAAATAAGAATCTTAAAGTTTTTCTAAAGGAATTTTTTATCAGTTTGGGAGTGGGATTGATTCTTTTATTAACGGCGTTATTGTCTGTTTATCTTAGATTTAAAAAGGTCGGACTGTTTGGTAATTTTCCCAGCTTTAATCAATTAACGCTTATTTTTATAACCGCTCTAGCGACCGGAATCACTGAAGAAATTCTTTCGCGCGGTTTTGTTTTGAAACGGCTTTATGAAGAATCAAAAAATGCTTATTCATCGGCTTTTTTTGCCAGCATATTATTCTTCTTTTTGCACGTACCGATTCTTTTTGCCAGCAGCAAAATCAATGGCAGTATGCTTTTGGTATTTATGGTTACCGATTTACTTTTAAGTATGGTTACAGGATTAATTATGATTCAAAGAAAAAGCTTAACTGTGCCGATTTTAATCCATGCTTTTTATAATGTCGTGGCAGCGCTTTCTTTTATATAGAAGATTGTTTCCGTTCCTATTTTTATTTCTTTTAAATGTGGTTTTTCAATGTTTGGAAAATCATCGGGAAAGCCAATAACAACGGAATTTTTTAAATTTTTTTCATTTGGCAAGTTAAAGATAAACTTATCAAACTTTTCTACCTGTCCGAAACCATATTGATCGGCAAAGGACAAAGACGATTCTTTTTGATATTTTTCCGGTGAGTATTGGAGATAAAAAAGTAAGAAAATATATGGTTGGCCGTTTTTTTTGGTGATATAGAATTTATCAAAGCGATTATAATTTATTTTAATATAGTTAGATAGTTCTTTGTATCCCGCCTGCCAACTGCGAAGGACAACTGCTCTTTTTGGATAATGATTGAGATAAAAGTCCCAAGAGTAGAAATTAAATAACAAATAACAAATAACAAATAACAAAATAAAAGCAAAGTGTTTTTTATAAAAAAAATTAATTATTCCATAAGCAGTAATAATCAAAATAGGAATAAAGATAAAAATTGAACGGGTGATTGATCCGCCGGCCCAAGATAAAGCAGCGGAGATAGGTGAAAAAAGAAGCATTAATAAAATTAAATAACGCCATTCTTCTTTATTTTTAAATAAATAATAAAGCCCAATAAAAATAAATAAATATTCAAAAGGAGTAATCGGTGAAATTCCTGGGAATCCGAAACGGACATTCTCATCACCATTAATAACTAAAAATTGCGGTGAAAAATACTTTAGATATTCCAAAGTGAGATCTTTAGCTCCAACGGTTAATTTGTTATAGAGTAAACGACTACCACCTTCACCACGTAGTTCATTGATTTTTAAAGAGAAACCAATGTTGTTAAAAAATAACAAGTTTTGAATTCGAGTGGGTTTATAGATAAGATCGGTGATACCAAAAAGAAAAACGACAAAAATAAAAACTAAAAGAAACCATTTTGATAACTTTTTTTTGAAAGTAAAAAATAAAAATAAAAGAAAATAAAAACCAGCCCAGAGACGGGAAAAATGATAACCAAACAATGATAATGAAAAATTTAAAATGAAAAATGAAAAATTTAAAATACTCTGTTTTTTAATTAACCTAAGAAAAAAATAAGCAGTTATGGTAAGAAAAAAAACCGTTAAGTAACCTTCATGAACTTGGCGGCCGAGAAGTTGTAGTCCAGGAGCAAAGGCGGATAAAAAAGCCGCTAATAATGAAACATTTTTTTTGTTAAACAACTCTTGAGTTAATAAAAATATAATGATAGGAAAGAAAAAGACAAAAGGAAAGTTAACCATTCTAATTCCGGTTTCGGTCAGTCCAAATATTTTAATAAAAGGAACGGCCAAGTAGGTTAAAAGAGGCAGTTTATAGTCACCAAAAGACTTAAATCTTAAAGGCATAAAATTTCCGTACTGATCTTTACCTGTTTTTAAGATCGAGTAAGCATCATAAGCATTGGCGGCTTCATCAGCGTTTAAAGCAGGTGGAGAAACATTCATCTTATATAAAAATAGAGTGACGGAGAGGAGAGAAATTAGAATTAAAAGAATTGGTATTAGGTATTTTTTAATCATAGTATTTTAAAAAGCTCGATACCGAAAATTTTTTAACGGAAAACAAAAAACCGTAAAAAATTTGGTATCTTCGCTTTTAGCGTAAAAATAAGCTCAATATTTCTTTATCACTCTTAACAAATAATTTTATCGTTTTTTTCCGTGATTGTAAAATTTTCGGTAGCATAAATAAAGCTTGAAAAAATCCCGGAATAAAAATAAATTTTGGAATATTAAGTAGATGTTTTAAGATTAAATCTTTATCAGTTAAATTTTTCCAGTGAAAGATTAACTGATTTCGAAAAGCGGTTTTTAATATTTTAGATTTATCAAAATATTTTCCGATTGTCGATTCATGATGGTGTTCGATTTTAATATTTGGGTCAAATAAAATCTTATATCCCGCTTTCCAAGCTCGGTAAGAAAGATCGATATCTTCCCAGTAAAAAGGATTATAAAGTTCGTCAAGCAGTCCCAAGTCAATAAATAACTTTTTTCTAAAAATTGAGGATCCGCCTTCAGCCCAAAAATTAGATGTTAGATGATAGATGTTAGATGATAGATGGGAATGATTAATGAGGCCGTTTTTAAAATAACCACGATTGGCGCCGACGATCTTTCCATCTTTTTCAATTTGGGCAAAACCAACGGCAAAAAGCTTAGAATCCTTTTTAAAATAATTTAAAGAATTTAAGAATGAATTATCCTTTAAAACAACGTCGGAGTTCATAAGAAAAATATAATTTCTTGTTGTCTTTAAAACACCACGGTTGACATTACCGGCAAAGCCAAGGTTTTTTTTGTTGTTAAAAACTTTTGCTTCGGGAATAATTTTTGTTGTTGTTTTGATGATATTTTCTTGCGGATAATCATTTATCACAATTACTTCACAACCTTCAAAATACTTTTTATTAATTTCCAAATACCGGTAAAACATCTCGTAGTTTTTGTAGACGGGGATGATGATTGAAATTGGGAATTTTTTCATAGGGACACTCCTTATAGGGTCAGTCCTTAAAAGGACTGACCCTAATTAAACTCTGTGTAACTTTGTTGCTAAATACTTCGTAAGAGAAATTTTCTTTCACAAACTGCTTCCCGTTATTAATAATCTTTTCTTTTAAAGTTTTATTTGAATCAACTTTGATTATTTTATCAATCAATTCATTAACATCAGAAAATAGAAATCCGTTTTTACCATCTGTTATTAATTCCTTAGGTCCGCCGGCAGCATAGCAAAAGGTTAAACAGCCGGAGGCAATGGCTTCAAAGGGAGTAATTCCAAAATGTTCAACCAGTTCAGGGTTTTTTTCTTCATCAACTCCTAGACCTGTGAAGTGCCAGAAATAGTTAGAAAGTTCATAAAGTTTATAAAGTTCATAAAGTGATACGTTAGTTTTGAAAAGAATAGAAGAGTCATTTTTAGTGAGCGACTTTAATTTATTAAAATATTGTTTGTCTTCTTTTTTTAAACCACCGGCTAATACTAATTTGTAATCAGAAAACTCTTGAGACTTTTCTTTAAGCTTTTTAAAAGTTTGAATTATTAAATCCTGTCTTTTGCTATGAAGATGAGAAAAAAATCGGCCAACTGAAAGAATAATTTTTTCTTTTTTGGAAAAGTTAATATTCTGATTAATTAATTGATTATCTAAATAAGGCATAATTACTTTCGATTCAATTCCAAATCTTTTTAACCATTTTTGTGTAAATAATGAATGAGTAATAAATTGATAGTTGATAAGTTTAAGCCGATTGATTAGATTTAATGAATAAAGTTTTTTATCAGGAACCATCGCGTAGATAAAATTTTTTTTTGCCGAGGAAAAAAAGTAGCTGCCATCGGTAACGTAAAAAAAATATTCATAAGTGCTAAGAGTTCTTAAAGTTCGTAAAGTTTGTAAAGGAGAAGAATCTTTTTTAAATGGCGAAGCTAAAAACTTCATTATATTAATATAATGTAGTGAGAAACGATCTTTAATTTCTTTGGTCAAGTCTTTGTCCCAAAAGATATTTACCTCAAAGCCTTGTTCGGCAAAAACTTCCAAAATCGAAAGAATATGCTTTTCGCCTCCACCTAGAGTATCTAAAAATGGGTCATAAACTCCAACCCTAATTTTTTTTACTTCTTGATTTTTCATATAAAAATAAATAGGTAATAGTTTTTGAAAAAGCCTGATAGATTGATTCAATTATACCAAAGGGCCCGTCAAGAAAGCCTAAATTTTTAATGAGACGTCGATAGAGTTCAGCGAAATATTTTCTAAAAAAAGTTTTAGTCCCGGAGGTTTTTTTGGCTTTTAATAACAAATCTGATTCAATATCTTCAAAAACAACTGTTTTTTTTACCATATTACTTAAATCTCCATGAAAATAATGGACAAGGGGATTTTTTAGATATCCAAAGTCACCTTTTATTTGTGGAGTGGAGTGAATGCGTTTTGGCCAGTTAACAAAATATTTTTTATTTATTAATCTTATTTGGTAGTCCGGCCACCAACCACCGTGACGAAGCCATTTAATATTAGCAAAGATGTTTTGACGGGGGATTTTGTATGAGGAGATAAAATCGGATGAAATCGGATGGAATCGGATAGAATCAGTCTCTTTTTTGCTGATTGCATCTAATTTTATCTGATTGTATCTGATTACATCCAGTATTTCGTCCGCTAGTTCTTTCGTTATTCTTTCGTCAGCGTCAAGAATTAATACCCAGTTGGTTTGCACTTTTTTAATTCCGAATTCTCTGGCCGGTTCGACATAATTTGAAGGAGGAAAAGAAAAAATATCAACCCCTAGTTTTTTAGCAATATCTAAAGTTTTATCGGTACTTTCCATATCTATGAGGATAATTTTATTGGTCAGTAATTTAGCCGAGTTGATACAGTCACTAATATTTTTTTCCTCGTTGCTGGTGTGAATGATGATGGTAAGATCGGTCATTTATTAATTTTATCAAAAAATATGTTGAAAGAAGATAAAGATAAGGAAGAAGAGGGATGAGATAGCGGGCGTTGGTGTAGGTTAGTGATTGAAAAGTAAAGTTTTTTCATACTAATATCATTATATTTATTCCAAGAGGTAATATCTTGAGCCGTTTACAGCTTCAGGAGGAATAAAGTCCTTGAAAGAGAAGACTTTTTCATTAACCGGACATCTTCCCGAATGCATAATCTGTATGGCGTTGTCAATTTTTTTTTGAGGGCAGAGGGCAGAAAAATGAATGTTGCCAATGGAATAATTTTTTTGCGTTAAAAGTTTTTTTATTAAAACTGGGTTTTTTTCTTGATAGAACAAATAAAGAAGAAGAGTTGGTTGAGGTTCATTAACATAGACAATAATATTTTGATTCTCTGATTTTTTTCTGATAGCGGCAATTTTGTCGGTTAATACTTTTTCATTTAAATGCCATTGGTCTCCGGATGAAGATTTAATTGTCACTTGATATAAGGAAAAAAAGTAAATAAAAGACATTAAATAAATAACCACGGTAATTCCAATAGTTAATTTTTTGTTTTTCAAAAAATAATTGAATATAAAATATATTCCGCTGGTAATAAAAAAGACATAACCAATAATTGATAGGTAGCTTCTTAAAGAAATACTTGGCGGATCAATCATGATGCCGACCGCCAGAGGGGCAACGATCAAAATAAGAATAAAGGGTAGAGAAATAAAAGGATTTCTCTCAAAAATCTTCCTAAAGAAAAGCAACCCAAGAAAAATAAAAACCATGTCAAAAAAATAAAACAAGCCAAAGTAATTTGTACCATATATTGGATGGGTATCTCCTTTGATAAATAATAAATAGGGATTAAAGGCCTGGACATATTTTTCTATAAATAAACTAAAGGTAACGGTTAATTTGTTATGGATGAGATTTCGAATAAAATAAGGTCCTTGGGAAACCCCTCTTAACTGATCCACTTTTTCTACTATTAAACTTGTATTTAAAGGAAGGATTTTTTCTTTTAGGCGATCTTGAAAAAAACTAGCAGAAGGGCTGACCCAACTAGTGATAAAAAAGATAAAAAAAACTATTAAAGAAATCAAAAAGTCTTTTAATAATTTCTTAATATTATATTTTTCTTTTTTATAGATTTTTTCAGTAATCAGGGCAATCATTAATAAAAAGAAAAAAATTGTCTTAATACCCATATAAGAGTTAAAAGATAAAAAATTAAAGATAAAAAATAAAAAATATTTATAAACAGGCTTTATGTTTGTTAATAAAATGTAAAAGGCAACCAGATAAAAGAGCATCGCCGTTGGTGAATCAATTGCCGAAAGAGAAGATAAGTATGAAAACCAGGGAGAAAAGTTAAAAACAGTAAAACCAATTAAGGAAAAGGCTTTGTTTTTTGTAAGTTTAAACAAAATTAAGTAAAAAAACAGCGGTGTTAGAGAATTAAGAATAGCATAAGTCAGTCTTCCTGAAATTACTGATTTTTCCAAAAACAAAAAGAGTAAACTACCTAAATAAACAGGGACGCTTGAAGTGGCGTTTAAAATTCCCGAAGTTAAAAAAAATTTTTTTCCAAAAATATCACTGCCTGTTTTAGCCAAAAGATAGCTATTAATAAAATAATCGGCCTCATCATTGGTAATTGAAGGATAACCAAAATAAAGAAAGACCAACCGAGTCAAAAAAGAAATTAAAAACAAAATAACAATCATTTTATTGACCAATTAGATAATTTTTTATCAGATGAATTTTTGTTCTAAAAGGGGCATATTTTAGACCAAAGATTAAACGATTTCTTTTTTGATATTTTTGCTGGAGTGGGGAGCCGCTTCCTCCGGTTGACTGGGCGTTTTTATGATAGATAATTATTTTTGGATTGTAATATAATTTAAAACCAGCTTTTTTTGCCCGTTCACAAAAATCAGAATCTTCAAAATACAAGAAATATTTTTCATTCCATAGTCCGATTTGATCAATGACTTTTTTATTAAAAAACAACATGCACCCGGTAATAAAATCTGTTTCTTCAAACTTTTCATATTGTTTTTGATCGACTTCGTCAACGCCCCGGTGATAGGTAAAAACGTTTTTCCAATCATTAATGCCGCCGGCATACCAAAGAATTTTACCAATATCCTTTTTTTGATATTTTTTGTGATATTCAAAACCAGACGCATAATAGATTTTGCCACCAAAAATATCTGCCTTTTCAAATCCTAAATGGGCTTGGATGGAAAAACTCCGGTCAAAAAAAACATCATTATTAATAGCGCAAAATTTATCAAAATCTTTTTTTAGAAAATATTTAGTTCCCATGTTGATCCCATAGGCATAACCTTTGTTGGGAAGAGGTTTCAAGACTACTTTCATTGGATACTCTTTATCTATTTTAAACGCTTCTTTTTTTGAAGAGACATCGGCAATATAAACGACTAAATCTTCAACATCTTTAACGGTAGCGAGAGAGTCGAGGAATTCTCGAGTAAGCTGGTATTGGTTATAGTTAACAGTAATAAGACCGATCATAAGTTAAAAGTCAAAAGTTAGAATTCAAAAGTTAAAGTAAAAAGTCAAAAGTATTAAAACTTTTTAATTTTGACTTTCATTTTTGACTTTTGATTTTTGAATTTTGACTTATAGAATCTTGCTCAGCAATATTTCAAATAAGTTCTTTTTCTTCTTCCAGTACAACGTCTCCTTAAGTCCTTTTCTAAAAAACTCTTCTTCCTTGATTTCTCCTTCAATTTTAAACTTTTTCATTTCCAAATAATAAAAATAGACAATCAGATAATAAAACATTTGCAGGAAAGCCAGTACTAATCCCTGGCTGCCGTCTTTATATCCTTCGCCGGCAAAGTAACGGCTGATAAATTCGTTTAAAGCTTTTCTTATAGCATTAGAAAAAGTTAAGGTCATTTTAGAATCAAAAATTTCTTTGGCTTCATATTTGGCGTAGCGCCGGAACTTAGATAAATATTCATCGATATTCTGATAGTTATGATGAAGTAGGGCCAACTCTTCTCTTGCCTCGACCGTATAGCCATTACCGGTGACTTTTGGCTGGCGATGAATAATCTTTGGCCAAGTAACCTTATCTTTTTTAAAGAGTCTTATCTGATAGTCCGGCCACCAGCGGGAGTGTCGGATCCAGCGGCCAAAGATAATATTTTTCCGGGGAATTTTGAAATAATCATAAAAGGCAAGATGAGAACGGATAATGGTTTTTAATCCCGGAGTAACGATCTCATCAGGATCTAAGAAGAAAATATAGTCGTTTTGAGCAAAATCTTTGGTTTTATCACGAATTAGCTCAACATAAGGAATCTCATTTTTTATCTCAATAATTTTGACAATCTTGTTATTTTTAAGTTCGTTTATCAAAGAATCATCGGCTCCAATATCAACAATAATGATTTCTTTGACTAGATCCTCAACTGAAGCGACTACTTTTGATAGATGAAGAGGATTGTTTTTAACAACGATGACGGCGGAAATGTTTATCATATTGATCTAAATAATAATTTAACTTCGTTGATTAAATTAATTTTAAAAATATAATTTAAAGCTAATAGATAAGTTATTATACCGCTGATAATAGGGATAAGCAAAAAAGCTAAATTGGTAACGAAAAATTGTGTTAGGAAAAATACTACTAATCCCATCATCAACCCGGAAAATAGAAAAGGCAAGATGTTTTTAAGAAAAGAAAAAGGAATGATTTTTTTTGTCTCCCGTCGAACAAGTAAAAATGATGATGATAAAATTACTAGAGTAATTGGGAAACCAAAAATACCAAGAAACTTAGTTAATACTGGAGTCAAAACCCAAGTAGCAACTGTCCAACCAACCATAAAATAAAATGATATCTTAACTTTTCCCAGTCCATTCAAAAGATTCATAAAAGGTGTTGAGTAAGAGGAAAAAATAGAGGAAAGACAAAAAAGATAAAAAAGAGGCAGAGCGCTTTCCCATTTGGAATAACGGGGAATTAATTGAACCATTTTTTCCATAATTAAAGCTAATCCTAAAGTAGCCGGAATGATTAACGAAGACTGATAATAAATAATTTTTTCAATCAAACGGGAAAGTCGGTCTTTTTCTTTTTGAAAACGGGAGAAAAGAGGAAAGAGGACCCGGCTTAAGGAATCCATGATAATTCTAATGGGTGATTCAGCCCATTTTTTTGCCCAGCCAATATAGCCGACGCCTTGAAAACCAAGAACTTTTCCCAGATAAAGAATTAATAAATCATCTTTAACCAAAGCCAAGAAAGAGCTCATTTGAAAAGGAACGCCAAAAGAAAGAAGATTTTTTAAAGCTTTAATATTAATGCCGATTTTTGGCATCCAGAAAGAAAGACGATAAATAACAATCACTCCAATTAGAGATCGTAAGACAACGGCGACGGTAAAACTGTTTAAACCCCAACCCATTAAAGCGAGAACAATGACCGTTAAATAGAAAATTGTATTTTCAATTACCTGAACGATAACAATTTTTTGGAACTGGATTTTTCTTTCCAAAAATATCGAAGGAATGGTCTTGAGCGAAGAAAAGAAAAAAGAAGCCAGTAAGGCTTGATAAAGAAATTTTCCTTCAGCAGGCAATTTATAAAAAGAAACAATAAAAGGACTGGCAAAAAATCCAATAATAACAACGGTAATAATCAGGATTTGTTGAACGGTAAAAACAGTTATGACCTCTTTTTCTTCAATGTCTTTTTTTTGGATTAAGGAGGCAGCCAGGCCAATATCAGAAAAATAGTTGAGGATAGCGATGATCGAAAGAACCGTAAAATAAATTCCGAATATTTGAGGGGAAAGAAGAATTGTTAAAACCAAATTAGCAGCAAAGCCAAGGATGGCGGAATAACCGCTTTGGAAAAAAAGACTCAAAGTTGAAAGAATGGTTTTTTTCTTTAGATCATCCATAAATAAGTTAAAAGTTAAAATTTAAAAGTCAAAAATTAAAGTCAAAATTAAAAAGTTTTTAATACTTTTAACTTTTTATTTTCACTTTTGAATTTTGCCTTTTGACTTTTGAATTGGTGTAAATAATTAATCCAAGAAAAGTAATTATTGAAATAATATTCCCTACTTTTTCTATTAAAGTTTGCCTGTCTTTATCAAACGGCTCGATTGACGATTTAGCAATGAATTCTAAAGGAACTTCTTTTTTCTTTTCTAAACTTCTCCAGTAATTATAATCAATAGTTTTTGGCAGGTATTCGGCGATGGCATAAGCGGCTTTTTTTTCAATATATTTTTGAGAGAGATATTTTTTTTCAAAATTAACCTTATCAAGTTTCTGACCTTTAAAATATTTATTGTTAATAAAAATTGTGGCTAATATTATTAAAAATATAATCAAAGATTTCGCCGGAATTTTTAAGTTTTGAAAAAAATAGCTGCTAAAAAAAGCGATACCTAAAAGTGAGAGACCAATAAAGCGCCAGGGAAATTGGATAATTGACATAATTGGTGAGAATAATTCCCAGATCGGTTGAGATTGATAAAGGGTAAGGAAAAGAAATAATAATGAATAAATAATAAAGAATAATGAGATTTTATTTGTTTTGTTTTTTTTAATTAAAGTTTTATATAAAAACAGTAATACACCAAGGACAGAGAATATTATCTGTAGTCTACCAATCTTAAAAGATATTCCGTCGTTAATACAACCTTTAGTTGATCCCCCATATCCCCAAGGAAAGTCCCAAAGTTGATTAATACATAAGAAATGATTGCGGAAGTTAGTCAAGGTGGCGACTTCTTTTGCCCAGGTAAGATTCATCTCGGCAATTGCCGGCAGCCAGAAATAAGCAGAGAGAAAAAGAGAAAAAATAAAGGCAAGGAAATTAGCTTTTTCATTTTTCAAAAGAAGGATGAAAATTAAAACGAGAGGAATGAATATAAGCGAGTAAATATTATGACTAGTTAAGATAAATGACAAAATAATCGTTGTTAAAAAAAATATTTTTTGATTATTTTTTAAACTATTTTTATAGACAAGATAAAATGATAGAGGTAAAAGTGCCAGAAACCATATTTCAGCTAAATTACCACGGACAAAGATGTCCAAAGGAAAATAAAGTGAGGTTATATAAAGAACTCCTCCTAATAAAGCCGGATAAAAATCAAAGAAATTTCTGAGAAATAAATAGCCTCCAAAAAAACCGATTAAAAGAGCCAAAAGAAAAGAAAGTTTTAATGATGACACAATGTCAAAACCAATCAAGTTAATTAATCCGGTTATCCAATAGGAAAAAGGAGAGTAAAAATTAAAAACAGGGAAGCCTAACTTAAA
This sequence comes from uncultured Gammaproteobacteria bacterium, assembly GCA_964543535.1. Classification (GTDB taxonomy): domain Bacteria; phylum Patescibacteriota; class Microgenomatia; order UBA1406; family GWC2-37-13; genus GWC2-37-13. The sequence goes on from CAZIYS010000002.1 coordinate 61,765, forward strand.
GGAAAAATCAGGAGCAATTCGGGGAGGAATCTGAAGATTTTTTAAATTTAAAACAAATTGTTGAATACGAGCCGGTTGAGTTTCGTCATGAAAAATAAACATCGTCGAGGAGAACGGATTAAGATTGCGACCGAGAAAAATAACAACCAACAGCAAGACAACGGCAAGGACTATCTTTTTCATCAAGTTAATTATAGCAATTAATAAAGCTCAATATATATTTTTTTCGAAAAACTAAAAAGTCGTAAAAATTATGTATCTTCGCTTTCTTACTTTCTATCTACTTGAAATAAGCTCGAAGATGCGGAAGGTGGATTGGTTTCCCGGCTTAGTAATTGTTTTGAAATGTTTGAGAGGCCAAGAATCAGGGAATGTTTCCTGGTGGGAAAAGAATGCGTAAACATAGTTATCTTTTAAAAAGGGAATATTTTCTCTAAGTTGTTCTTCGCCAAGAGGCCAGTAGCCTTTAATAGTGATTTTATCTTTATCACTTCTTTTTAGAAATACGTCAAGGACATCTCCCGCCATACCAAAGTTCCCTTCGGCAATGATGATGACCGGTTTCGTCTGCGATTGAACGCGGGCAAAGTCCATAAATTCCTTTATACCCCAGCCAGCCGGCCAGCCTTCTATGTATTGTCCGCGGTCGACTTGGGGAAACGGAATATTTTTATAATCAAAAAGAATTGTGTAGTTGAAGTATGAGACAGCAAGAAAAATCAGAACTAACAATAAAGTTCGTATCCTGTTAGGAGTTAGGAGATAGGAGTTAGGTGGAGAAAGATATGAGATATGAGATAGGAGATAGGAGGAGAGAATAAGAAGAAGCGAGGCGAAGAAAATCATGTAGCGGGGAAATAAGACCTTGGTAAAAAAAACAATGGCAATAAAAGGAAGAATAAGCCAGATAAACAAATAACCAGCTAGTTTTTTATCTTTTTTAGCAAGAGAAATAATTCCGAGAATTGCCAAAAGAGGCATAACAAATCCCGACTCCCACCAGATGTAAAGAGGAGTTAAACTAATATTGTTAAAAAATAATTTAAAAGGAGTTTTTAAAAATTCATCAAAACTCAACACAAAAGTAAGATTTTTTTGGGCCACATAATGGAAAAAGGGTGAAAGACGTTGAACATTATAGATCACTAAAGCGATTATTAGGGAAAGTCCGAAGAGAAGATAAAAATTTAAAGCATTTTTAAATAGTTTTTTCCAGTCTTTTGCCAAGAATAGCAAAGGCGCAAAAACACCTAACATCAAAAAAATCCGCACCGACGATTTAGCCAATAGAAAAAATCCACCGATAAAACCAAGCATTAAAGCGGTTTCTAGTTTACGGTTTTTAGCCAGAACAATCGTTAGAAATAAAATCCAAATAAAGCCGGCATTTACACCCGAATCAACCAAAGCTATCCGGTCGAAAAACAGGAAAAAAGGAGTGATTATATAAAGAAAAGATCCGATTAAGGCGCTGGTTTTGCCGAAAAGAAAAAATAAAATTGAGAATATTCCTACCAAGGCAATAAAACCGGTAGTGACGGCAAAGAGCCGGCCAGCCAGCAAAGCATTGTCAGGGAAAAGTTTTAAAAAAGGAATGGTGCCCCAGGTCTGGAGCGGTTGTTTACCGTCGGTAAGCGAAATAAAACGCCAGGAGGCGTCATGCCAGGCAACTTTAGCCCAACGAATATAAATGCCTTCATCGGAAAAAATTGGAAATTTATCAAGATTAATTAATCTGGTTAAAAAATAAAGACTAATTAAAAGAACAATTAACAGAACGTCTTTTCGGGAAAAGGTTTTTTTTAAAAAGCTAAAAATCTTAAATATGTCAAACATAGTTTATAGTTTAAAGCTCGATATTAGAATTTTTTTAGCTCCAGTGGGAACCCTCCCCGCAGGAAGCGGGGAATCCCAAGTCGCAAAAAAATTTAATATCTCCGCCTTTCTTACTTATCTATTAGTTTTATATTAACTCGTTAACTCGCCAACCCGTTAACAAAATAACTATTTAACTAATTTATATATTCTAACACCTGTGTCAAAAGGTTTTTGATCGATTTCTTTTAGTTGGGAAAAATTAACATATTCATAAGGACAGAGAGGAGTTTCACAGATATAAAAAGAATTTTTTACTTTTGGACTGGATTGGAAATAAGTAGTCAGATCACAGTTGAAGTGAACAGGCTTGTTTTTATTGATCGAAAATAAATATTGATATTTTGATTTGATATAGTTGGCGTCAAATATCCGGTAGCTTGGACAGTAGCTCTCATTTTTAGCAATAAGGTTAACGGCATTTTTAAGAGCGATATAGGTTCCTTCAGTTTTGCTAAAAGCAGGGGAGAAATAAAGGTTCAATAAGACAATCAAAAAAATAATAATGGCAGCAATTTTTTCCGGCAAGAAATTATTAATAATAATTGTCAAATAAATAATTACGATTGGGATTAAAAACAGCAGATAAAAATTAATCAAAGAGTTTTTATAAAAAAATAACATAACAAAAGAAAAGATCAAAAAGTATTTTAAAAGCTTGGTTGAAAACGTTTTTGATTTGATAAAAAAAAGAGAAAAACCAAGAATTAAAAGACCAATAAAACCGAGGATTTGATTTTTAAAAAAGAGAGTTTCTCCGATAAAAATAGAGAAATCGCGGAAGATAAACTTAATAAAAAAAGGAATGCCAAATAATTTTAAACCGAAACCAGACTGGCTTTTAAAAAGAAAAACAACTATGCCTTTAATATTTTCAAAGTTATGGTTAAATTCATGAATAAAGAAAGGCAGAAATAAAATTAAATTAATGACTATTAATTTAACGAATTGTTTAATAGAAAGTTTTTTAGTAATAAATAATAATAGAACAAAAAAAGCCAGCACAACCATTCCCTGATAATGGAGTTGTAAAGCTATATTAGCGAAAATAATACCCCACCAAAGTCCGTAACCCTTTTTCTTATATAGGTATATATATAGAAAATAAAAACTAGCCATGGTAAAAAAAGGAATGGGGTTGGGATTCCAGGCAAAACGAGAGTAATCAATTGAAAGAGGAGAGACGGCGTATAAAAGAGAAGAAAAAACTGCCACTTTCTTATTAAAAAACTTCTCGCAAAAAAGGTAAATAAATAAAGTGGTTAGAGATCCTAAAATAACAACGGCAAAAGCAGGAGCAACCGGGGAAGACGAAAAAAAATAAACAATGCTCATCAGATAGTACCAAAAAGGCGGTAAGAAGAAATCGCCCACGGATGCTTTAGGTCCAAGAAGAATCATTTTTCCTTGTTCAAAGTGATTCTGTACATAGAAAAGATCGCGGACTTGATCCTGATGATAGGAGATAAAGTCGGGCAGGCGAAAAATCCGAAGAAATAATCCTAAAAGAAATATCCAAAGAACAATTGTTAATTGATGATTGTTAATTGATAATTGAAATTTATTTAGGATTTTTTTCATAAGGGTTTTTTAATTTTATTGCTTTATCAAGCGGCCACTTAATTTCAAAAGAGTCATAAAAAACCTTAGATTGGTATTTGAAATAAGTACGGAGTTCGTAAAAAGAAGAGAGAGCAATAATAATTACAAAAATAAATATAGGAATTTTTTTTGATAAGAATGACAACTTTGATGCGGCCGCACTCAACTTGTATATGGCCATTCCAACAAAAAAAATTATTGAAGGCAAAACAGTATATGTTCTAAGCATATTGGGGTTTTCCCAGGGATAAGTGAGAATGGCTGGAAATAAAGAAATTAAGAAATAAAATAGAAACATTTTGTTATACAAATCCTTAAAATTTTTTATTGATATTAGTAAGCCAATAATAAATAAAATTCCTAACGCTGGGTTGATGGCAGGCTTACCGGGATAATTATGGCGGCCGTTCATATCACCTTTGGTAAAAAACATCAGGGTAATTGACTTGATATTATTTGCTGTTCCAATGATTTTTTCATTAACAGTCATCTCATGATTTCTCCAGAAAAATAGTTTATCAATTCGGGTGTCTTTGTTTGTAAGTAAATATGCAGTAAGGGGGGTAATTATTATTATGAAAGGGATTAGAAAGTATAGAAATTGCTTTATTGTTATATTGTTAAACTGTTTACGGGTTAACGAGTTAACAAGTTGGAAAACAAGAAAGCCTAAAGGAAGAAGGAAAAAAATTCGGCCGGGAGTATAGGAGAGAAAGGCGAGGCCGGCAAAAAGTCCTGATATTATAAGATAAATACTCGGTAATAAATTTTTTTGCTCCAGTGGGAACCCTCCCCGCAGGAAACGGGGAATCCCAAGTCGCAAAAAATTTGTTACCTTCGCATTTGCTAATATCAAAAAATAAATTGAAACCAATTCAAGAAATAAGAGAAAGGTGGCTTCGAAGGAAAAACGGCTAAAGTTTAAAAACCATCTTGACGTTAAGAAGACTGTAGTTAAAAAAAACGGAAACCATTGTTTCATTGTTTCATTGTTCAATTGTTGGAAAACCCTTTTTATTATTAAATAAAAAAATATTACTGATAATATTCCAAAAATTGCCGCAGGCAGTCTTAAGGCAAAAGTGGTAATCCCGAACAATTTTAAAGACATTAATAAAATATAAAAATATAAAGTAGAATGGCCCGTAGCTAAGCTCGAGTAAGGAGTATAAGGTTTGTTTTGTAAAGATAAGGCGAGTTTAGCAAACTCAACTTCATCAAAAGCTAAGTATTTTGGTATATCAACGAAGCGATAAAAAATAAAAAGAGCAGAGATGATTGTTAAAATAATAATCGGAATAACTTTTTTCATAGCTAAAGTAAATTATAGCAATTTAAATATGGTAATTTTAGTCTGGTCCCGCCAATGGCGGGAGACATCAAGTATAATAATTCTATGTCCCAATATTATAAACCAAGAAGAAAGGGAAACATTTATACATCAGGAATGTTATTTCCTTTCCGCATAAGCCGCTCCAAGATTGACCTATTTTTAAACTGTCCACGCTGTTTTTATTTTGATAGACGATTAGGCGTTTCCCAACCACCAGGGTTTCCTTTTTCTTTGAATTCAGCTGTCGATAAGTTATTGAAAAAAGAGTTTGACATTCATCGGGCTGACAAGACTCCTCATCCTCTAATGAAAACTTACGGAGTTGACGCGATTCCATATCAAGATAAAAATATAGACAAATGGCGCGATGCTCTTCGGGGAGGGATTGAATATTTACACAAAGAAACTAATTTATTGATTACCGGTGGGATCGATGATATTTGGGTTAATCCTCAGCAAGAATTAATTATTGTGGATTATAAGGCGACTTCAAAGGATGGTGAGGTTAATCTTGATGCTGACTGGCAGATTGGTTATAAAAGACAGATGGAAATCTATCAGTGGCTTTTCAGGAAAAATAATTACAAAGTTTCTTCAACCGGTTATTTTGTTTATTGCAATGGTGATGCAGACGCTCAAGCGTTTGACGGAAAGCTAGAATTTGATATTAAACTGATTCCATACAAAGGTGATGATTCATGGGTGGAGAAAACAATTATTGATCTTCACAAATGTTTAAATAGTAATAAACTTCCGGAATCAGGGGAAGAGTGTGATTATTGTAAGTATAGAGAGGCGATCAAATCAGTTGAGAGAAGTTAAAAGTCAAAAGTTAGAATTCAAAAGTTCAAGTAAAAAGTCAAAAGTATTTAAAAACTTTTTAATTTTGACTTTCATTTTTGACTTTTGATTTTTGAATTTTGACTTATTATTGGTATTTCCCTTGCAAATCCAGGAGTTTAATCTTAAAGATATCTACTAGGGTTTCAAAAGTGTCATGGATAAAGTTAACGTTTTTGGTCTCCACATGACGCCAACTGACCGGCACTTCAATGATTTTATAACCTAATTTTTGTCCTAAAAATAAAAACTCAATGTCAAATCCGGCCGAAACAGACGAATCTTTGGCTATTCTGTTATCGTGAAACACCTGGAGTTTATCTATAATTTTTAAAGCAGTTTGTTTTTCAAACAGTTTGAAACCGCATTGAGTGTCTCTAATTCCTTTTAAGCCAATAATGATATTCCTGATAACAATAAATCCTTTAGCCATGATTTTTCGCAATAAAGGAGCACCCTCTCGACTATTGTTTCGAGAACCAATAATAATTTGTCCACCATCTTTTGTTTTGGCAATCAACTTCTCCACCTCATCAATTGGGGTGGCCAGATCAATATCGGTAAAAATAACATAGTCACCTTTGGCTTGTTTGATACCGTTTAAGATGGCAAAAGCTTTTCCTTGGTGAGAGTTTTGTATTAGACGGAATTTCGGGAAAGTCTTTAAATATTTATTTTTAATAACAGTTTTTGAAGAGTCACTGGAACCATCGTCAACAATGATTACTTCAGAAAATCTTTCGTCATTAATAGTATAGTTGCCGATTTTGTCCAAGACGCCTTTTTGAATATTAGCCTCTTCATTGTAGCAGGGGATTATAAGTGATATTTGCATAAAATTATTTCATAAATAAAATTTAATCGGAAAAAACTCGCTTACCTCGTCAATTTTTTAATTAATTAAAATTTGTTCTACAAATTAATAAATTATTTTTATTTAGACGAGGAGCGCTCAAACAGGTTTTCCTCAAAAATTTTATTTATTTCAATAATAACACGTTAACTCTTTAACTCGTTAACTTAATAACTCATCTAACTAACTTGTATATTCTAACATCCTCTACTTTCCATTCACCCACAATCTTATTCGGCGCGAAGTAGGCTATATCCCATTGAGGGTTGCCGATTATTGGATCGCATTTTTTTTCGCAGATGACAAAAAGTTCATCAGCTTTATCTAAGGAATCTTTTTCAATCGCTTGTTTTTCCCAGATTTCAATAAAGTAACGATAGGTAGAGTCAGAATATTTTTCCGGCAGAGCAGTCATGGTAAATTTTTCCTTTTTAACATTATCAAAAATTTTTTGAGCAACATTTTTTGCCAAAGCGATCTGATTATTAGGAGGATTATGAAAATAAGGATATTTTTGAAAGTTAAGAAAGATAAATCCGGTTACAAAAAGAATAGCCAAAACTTTTTCCCAAGAAGATTTGGGTAAAGCAATAAAACAACTGATGATGACATAATAGAGTGGATAAAGTATTCCAAAATAATGCGCATGTTTTGGCCCACTATACAAAGACATTCCTAAGATAGCTAAAAGAAAAATAAAAAGAAATGTTTTTAAATTGGAACTCCGTTTTATCAAAGTAACAAAAGCGAGTAAGAGAAAAAGCAAAAGAAGATAAACCAAAAATCTATTTAGATTAATATGAAAAGAATATAAATTCAGAAAATAAAAGGAATCAAAAAAACTACTGATTTTTGTTAAAAAACTGGTGCCTGATGATTGAAAAAGAGCCAGAAAAAGTTTACTATTTAAAAAATTATGACGGAGGTCAAAAATAATGAGTGGGGAGGAGAAGAAAATGAAGGCGGATACAGATATTAAGAAATTAAGAGATTGAGAGATTAATTGTTTTAGGGATCGCAATGACAATAAATATAAAATTACAATAGGCGGAATAAGGAATAAGCTCAAGTAATGGAGTTGAATAGCAAAAGATAAAAAAGTACCGGATAAGGCAAAATAATACCACTTATTTGTTTTCAAGCTTTTTATAACAAAATAAATGATTAACAAAGTAAACAAAGGAAGAAGATTGGGATTCCAGGAAAATCGGGAGAAATCGATTAAGACCGAAGAAAAACTTAAAAATATAGTAGAAATTAAAGCAATTTTTTTATCAAATAATTCTTTAACAATTAAGTAGTTAATGAGAAGATATAAAGAGGAAAAAAAGGCAACGCCAAAGACAAGTCCAATTGGCTGAAAATTAAAAAGAAAAAGCCAGGGAGCAATAAAATAATAATAAAAAGGACCAAGATAAACTTGACCAACCGATGTAGGAGCGCCAATGGCTGGCAGATGTTCGAGAGTCAAAATTCTTTTAATAACAATGGCATCGCGGCCCTGATCACCTAGAAAAGTGGCAAAACCAATTAGTTTATAAAAGCGTAAAAATACTCCTATTATTAAAACTATGATTAAAATCCAGTTGTTTGTTAAAATATTAAGTATGCGGTGCATATATTCTTGTTTAATTTTAACATTTATTGTTTTAATTTCTACTTTTATTCTTTGGGGGAGTGTCGGTTTTCTCACTATATATAAACAATATGATGGACCTTTGTACGTGGTGCCGGCAAAGACTTCTTATGATCCGGTAAAAATCAGACAATTAAAATTAGAGACAACTTTAAGTCCAAACTATTTTGCGGCGCATTTGCCGCTGTATCCGGCCTTAATTAGGGCGGTTAGGGAGATTGGGGTTATTGGGGGAATGAAAGAATTAGCATACCTTAAGTCAATGGTAGGGGTGAATATATTAGCGACGATTGGGTTGGTGTTATTTTTTTATTATTTACTTAAGAAATTTAAACTGACAAAAAATCCGCTAATGTTAGCATCGGTTTTTTTGTTTCTCCCTCGGTTTTTAGTAGTTCGTTCAGTTGGCGCACCGGAAAGTTTATTTATTCTTTTAATATTATTATCATTATATTTTTTTGAAAAGGAAAAGTTTTGGTTGGCTGGTTTGTTTGGTGGGTTGGCGGCCATGACCAAAACACCGGGAATACTTTTATTTCCTGCATATATATTTGTCATAATCGAGTCTTATGTCTCCCGCCTCGGGCGGGACCAGTCTAAAATATTCAACTTTAAATGGCTTTTTTTATTACTGATTCCCATTGGTTTGTTCATTGTATTTAGTATTTACGCGATTCAGTACAAAGATTTTTTTGCTTACTTTAACTCAGGTGATAATATTCATCTGGTCTTTCCGTATTCGGTTTTTAACTTTCAAAAACCTTGGGTGGGAACGGCCTGGTTGGAAGAAATATTATTTTATTATTTTATTTACGGGTTAACTATTATTTATTTAAAAAATAGTAAATACAGAAGTTTTTTCTATTTTGGTTTAGTATTTTTTACAGCCACTTTGTTTGTCCAACACCGTGATATCAGTCGCTATTCTTTACCTCTTTGGCCCTTAGCACTAGTCGCATTTGAGAAATTTTTTACTTCAAAGAAATTCTGGATTATTTTTGTTATTTTACTGCCGGCGATATTTTTATACGCTTGGAATTTTCTTCTTTATAATGTCATGCCGATCAGTGACTGGTCGGCGTTTTTGTGATAAAATTTCCTATGATTAAATTTTTAAAAAAAAGATGGTATATAGTTTTGGGCGTAATTATAGTTTTGGCGATAATTTTTATTCGTAATCAATCAACTCCGGTGAACAAAGAAAAAAAACCAGAAACCTACAAGATTAAAAAGGAAACCTTGAAAGAAACTCTCTCCTTGTCAGGGGAAATCGACGCCGAAGAAAAAGCGGTCTTGAAATTTCAAACTTCCGGTCGACTGGCTTGGGTGGGAATCAAAGAAGATGACTATGTAAAAAAATATCAAGTGATTGCTTCTCTTGATCAGCGCGATTTGAAAAATCGATTACAAAAACATCTTAATACTTTTACCAGTCAGAGATTAACTTTTGACCAAACAAAAGACGATTACTGGAATAAACAGTATGATCTTTCCGAATCAATAAGAAAAAGTGCCGAGCGCACTTTACAAGATAGTCAATATGATTTAAATAATGCGGTTTTGGATGTTGAACTGCAAAGTTTAACTGTTGAGTATGCCAATCTCTGGACGCCAATTGAGGGAATTGTCACTCGGGTGGATACTCCTTTTGCCGGAGTCAACATTACTCCATCCGGAGCTGAATTTGAAATAGTTAATCCAAAGACCATCTATCTATCAGTAACAGCTGAACAGTCAGATGTGGTTTTATTAAAAAAGGGTATGGAAGGAGAAGTGATTTTTGACGCTTATCCCAACCGCACTTTTACAGGAGTCATCGACTACATATCTTTTTCACCAAAAAAAGGAGAAACAGGAACGGTTTATCAGGTGAAATTAATTCTTGATAACAAAGCAAGAGAATTACCCCTCAAGTTGGCTATGACTGGTGATGTTAGCTTTATTACGAGAGAGAAACCAAATGTATTATCAGTACCATTGAAATTTATCAAAAAAGACAATAAAGGCAACTATATAGTAAGAGAAAGAAAAAGCAAGAAGGAAAAAATCTATGTTAAGCGCGGAGAAGAATTTGACAGCAAAGTAGAGATTAAAAATGGGGTAGAGGCAGGAGACATTGTCTATGATTAAATTAGTTAATGTCTCAAAAGAATACGTCATTGATAACGAACATACTTTCTACGCTTTAAAAAAGGCCAGTCTTGAGATAAAAGAGAAAGAATTTGTATCGATAATGGGACCTTCAGGGTCTGGTAAATCGACCTTGATGCACATTATTGGATTACTTGATAAACCGACTGCCGGAAAAGTTTACGTTGAAAATAAAGAGATTTCTAGAATTTCTGATGATGACTTATCAAGACTCCGTAATGAATTCGTCGGCTTTGTCTTTCAGCAGTTTAATTTGATTAATAAGTTAACAGTAGTTGAGAATGTTATGCTCCCAACAATTTATTCAAGAAAAAAATTACCTTTTGATTCAAGAGATAAAGCAATATCTATTTTAAGCGATTTCGGTTTAAAAGAAAAAATTAATTCTTATCCTAATAAATTATCAGGAGGAGAGCAGCAACGAGTGGCGATTGCCCGAGCTTTGATGATGAAACCAAAATTAATTCTGGCTGATGAACCGACAGGAAATCTTGACAGTAAAACAGGACATGAGATTATGACTCTTCTTAAAAAATTAAACCAAGAAGAAAGAATGACCGTGGTTTTGGTTACTCATGAGGTTGATATTGCGGCTTATGCAAAAAGAATTATCAAGATTAAAGATGGAGAGATAGAAAGTTAGGAGTTAGAAGTTAGGAGTTAGGTGGATATGAAGAATATTATTTTTATTTTCAGATCGGCGCTTGACGATTTTTCAAGAAATAAATTAAGAACATTTTTAACTAGTCTTGGGATCCTTATTGGTGTTTTTGCCGTTGTCGTTTTGATTGCTTTAGGATTAGGATTAAAAAAATATATTTCTGACCAGTTTGAAGCCATGGGTAAAAACTCTCTTTTTTTAGTGCCAGGGAGAGTTCTGTCAGGTGGTAGTTTTACTGGTACTGTTTCATCTATTGCGGGTCGATTTGACGAGCGAGATTTACAGACTCTAAAAAAAATAAATAACGTTATAGGTGTTGCTCCTATTGCTTTAAAGTCAACCAAAATCAAAGGATTATTAAAGGAAGATTTTGCCGATGTGATGTTTTCTTCAGAAGCGATAAAAGAAATTATGGGTTTTGAGGTTGAAGAGGGTAGGTTTTTTGAAAAAGCCGATGTGACAAAAAAAGCTAAAGTAATTGTGGTTGGATCAAAGATTGCTACGGATTATTTTGGAAATATTGAAGAGGCAATTGGAAAAAAAGTGACTATTGATGATGTAAAATTTACGATTATAGGAGTTACTAAATCCAAAGGGGGCGGAGGAATGGGGGGATTTGACTATGATAAGTATTTATATGGACCATATACAACAGGTTTTATTTTTAATCCGGATAAGAAATTTTTCCGGTTAACCGTCAAGATAGAGAATGAAAATTATGTTTCCCAAGTAAAAGAGGACATAAAACGTGTATTCTTAAAAAGATATAAAGAAGATGAGTTCAGTATTGTTGAACCGACCGAGCTAATGTCTGCAATTACATCTATTTTTTCGGTTTTAAATTTAATTCTTGTTGCTATTGCTGCTATATCACTGGTCGTGGGCGGAATTGGAATTATGAATATTATGTATGTGACGGTATCAGACCGTATTAAAGAAATCGGAATAAGGCGGGCGATTGGCGCCAGAAAGTCAGATATTCTCTATCAATTTTTAGCCGAGGCGGTGCTTTTATCATCAATTGGTGGAATATTAGGGATAGCTTTGGCTTATTTAGGAGTATTTTTTGCTCAAAAGTTTTTTCCGGCCTACATAGATTTATTTACAGTCATAGTGGCTTTAGGAGTTTCCTCGGCAATCGGGATTACTTTTGGTGTTTTTCCAGCCCGCAAAGCCGCCGAGCTAACACCGGTTGAAGCAATCAGATATGAATAAAGCCGTACAACTGCGTCAGTTGGATGAGGCTATTTTTGGCAGTTTGGGCAGAAAAAACTACTTCGGCCGTTGTGTTTTATCCGTTTGATAATAGTTTTACAAACAAGGCAGGGTTGTTTTTCCCGTTGATAAACTAAAAAATGTCTTTGGTGCTGACCTTTTGATCCGTCGGGAAGGATAAAAGCTTCGTCGGCCCCGGAGGAACCAAAATCTCTAATTCCCTCGTTAATTGTTTGTTTAATAGCTTTATAAAGAAGAGTTATTTCTTTTTCTGTTAACGAATTCGATAATCTTTGTGGATGGATTTTTGCAAGAAAAAGGGAATCGTTGGCATAAATATTTCCGATGCCAGTGATTAAATCTTGATCCATTAAAACTACTTTAATTAGTCCTCTTTTTGATTTTATAATTACAGTTAAGTACTTAACTGTAAAGTCTTTGGATAAAACATCAATTCCATTAGGTTTTAAAGGTTGATCACTGATTTTAATCCAGCCAAATTTTCGCAGATCGTTAAAAAATAATCCTGATCCATCAGTAAATTCAATAACGACTCGTGTTGTGTTGGCGGGCATGATTTTTCCTTTAGTGAAAGGAATGATATTTTTGAAAACTGCTTTATTGACACCTTGGGCAAAAAGCATTTGGCCGGAAAGTTTGAAGTGAATATTTAAATAAACAAAGTTATTCGGTTCACGGGTTAACGGGTTAACGAGTTGAAAAACTAATACCTTTCCGTACCGATTAATAGAAACAATTTTTTTATTAACAACATCTTTTTTATTGCCGATGAAGTTTTTTGGGGAAAGAATGACGATGTCAGAAATTATTTTTCCAATAATATTAGGTTTAAGTTGGCACTTGATTGTTTCGACCTCGGGGAGTTCGGGCATTGATTAAAGACTGTCTTTATTAAAGACAGTCTTTATAAAACTTAAAATATTTTGTTCAAACTTTTCCTCACTAAACTTTTCTGCAGTTTTTCGGGCTTCTTTTTTCATTTCTATTAACTGTTCGTTATTTAGGCCTTCGAATTCTTTGACTTTTTTCATGAGAGAATATGGGTCTAATTGGTCAAATAGGAAACCGTTTTTTTTGTTGATAATATATTCCGGTACTCCACCTGAATTATAAGCAATAACAGGTAGTCCATATCCCATTGCTTCAACCGGAGCGATACCAAACTCTTCGTCTTTTGAAGAAAATAAAAAGGTTTTAGCACTAAAATAGATTTTTTTCATTTGTTCATCGGTCAGATTTCCCAAGAATTCAACGGTCGGACCGGCTATTTGTTTAAGTCTATTTTCATCGCGACCACTACCAATTATTTTTAGATTAAATTTCATTTTATTTGCGGCTTTTATCAAAACGTCGATATGTTTGGCGCGGGCGAGACGAGAAACAGTAAGATAGTAGTTAGTAGTCGGTAGTTGGTAGTTAGCGGTTTTTGGGATATGTACGGGGGGATAGATGACGGTTGAGGAGCGCCGGTAGAATTTTTGAATCCGTTTTTTTGTTTCTTCAGAGTTAGTAATTAAATAATCAGCTCTTTGAGAAGAAGTAAAATCCCAGATTCGCAGGAAGTGATTAATAATATAACCGTAAATTTTTATAAAAAAATATTTTTGCCATTCAATCGCCGTTTCATAACCATAAAGATAACGGGGTGGGTGATGAATGTAAGAAATATGAATGGTCGGTTTACTTGTTTTTATACCTTTTGACATCCAAGAACCGGAAGATGAAATAACTAAATCATATTTGGAAAAATCAAAACTTTCCCAGATCAAAGGCGTTAGAAATCGAAAAGGGGAATAAAATTTATTGAGAAACGGAATTTTTCCAAACCAAGAAACATAAATTTTCCAGTATTTGATTAGTTTTTTATGTGATCCAAGTGAGTTCAAATCAAAAGTGGTTGTGTAAACATCGGCTTGAGGAAAGATTCTTTTTAAAGAAACAAGGACGCGTTCAGCCCCGCCAAATTCTCGGAGTTGATCGTGAACTAGGGCTACTTTCATAGGCTATTATATCGTACTTTTTAAAAGTTCTCGATACCGAAAATTTTTTGACGGAAAACCATAAACCGCAAAAAATTTGGTATCTTCGAACTTAAAAGATCGTGTAAAATGTTCTGATGAATATGTTAAATGCTATTATTTTAGGACTAATTGAAGGAGTTACGGAATTTTTGCCGATTTCTTCGACCGCACACTTGATTATTACTTCTAAATTATTAAATATTTCTCAAACTGAGCTTCAGAAGTTCTTTGAAGTTTTTATTCAGTCGGGGGCGATTTTAGCGGTCGTGTTTATTTATTGGAAAATGATATTAAAAAATAAATCTTTAATGGTCAATGTTATTTTGTCTTTTATTCCGACCGCTATAGTCGGTTTTTTACTTCGTAAAGTTATAAAAAACATTTTTTTTGAAAGCTTTACTTTGATTGCAGTCAGTCTTTTTGCAATTGGTTTATTTTTCATCATTTTTGAATTTTTGCTTAAAAAGAAAATTGTTAAAACCAATAAAAAAATTATCCAAATAACAATTAGTCAGGCTTTGCTGATTGGTGTCGGTCAATCTTTAGCAGTTGTTCCCGGAGTGTCTAGAGCCGGAGCAGTCATACTGACCATGATGATAATGGGATTCAACCGGGAAGAGTCGGCTTTATATTCTTTTGTTTTGGCAGTGCCAACTCTTTTGGCCGCGTCGCTCTTTGATTTTATAAAAACAGATCCTCAATTAATTTTTTCAGGTAGTAATCCTTTATTTTTGTTTATCGGTTTGATTACGTCTTTTTTTAGTGCGCTACTGGCAATAAAATGGTTTATTAAATTTTTGCAGAAAAATTCCTTAGCCTATTTTGGAGTTTATAGAATGGGACTTGCTTTAATTACTTTTTTTATTGTTTAGTTAGTATTTCTTAGAATCAATATTAATAGCATATTATGGTAGAACTACAACAGGATGATAAAACAGAATTTGTTAGTAAATTTATTTTATCAAATAGGATGAATAAAAATATGTTAAAATAATATAGAATTGCCAGGGTAGCCAAGGTGGTCACGGCGGATGTCTGAAAAACACCAGATCTCAGTTCGACTCTGAGCCCTGGCACATTTTTGTGGTTGATTACTGAACTAATATCATATATCCTATATGTATTAATATGATAGTTCTAAACAATAAAAAAACGGAAGCGATTAACTTACGTAAAAAAGGCTACACTTTTCAGGAAATAATAAAGGAAATTAAAGTTGCAAAAAGCACTTTAAGTAATTGGATTTCTCAGGAGATAAGCAAATTGGAGGAAAACAAGATAAAAAAAATTACACAAAAGAAAGGATTAATTAAACTAATTAAAATAAACAAAAGCAGATCATTAAAGATTATAAAAAAAGAAAAGCAAATCCAGGAAAAATATGCAAGACAAATAAAAAAAATAGATTCAAAAGCATTATTTTGGTTAGGACTAGGTTTATATATGGCCGAAGGTGCAAAAACAGGTAGATGGAAGCCAATTTTTTACAATTCTGATCCATCTTTGAATATGATAATGACAAAATATTTTATTGAAACATGTAAAACGCCAAAAAATAAAATCCATATTCAATTAGTATTACATAAAGGAATTTCTGAAAATAAAGCTAAAAATTATTGGTCTGGTATACTGCAAATTCCGAAAAAAATGTTTTATAACGCATCATATGTTGAAAGTAAAACTAGCAAAGGAAAAAGACCAATAAATACTTTACCTTATGGAACAGTTCAAATTGCTGTAGGAAAAAAAGAAGTTTTTAATAAAATTAAAGGATGGACTCTTGGAATAAATAACTTATTTATAAAAAAAGTGGAACCGGAAGGAGTCGGACCTTCTGCATCGACTTTATAAGAGTCGCGTTCTACCGATGAACTACGGTTCCTAATTTTTCAAAATTATATCAAATTTCTAAGTGGACCTACCGAGAATTGAACTCGGATCTTGGCAATGCGAATGCCACATTCTACCGTTGAACCATAGGCCCAATTCTAAGTGTCTCCGGGGAGAATTGAACTCCCATCAAAGGCTTCGGAAGCCCTTATTCTATCCGTTGAACTACAGAGACTAACCCTTAATATTATAACCAAAATTTCTCCATTGTTTTGCTTATCCTACTTTGATAAAATAGCCTGGAACAAATTCATTCTTTTTTATGCAAAGAAAAATTTCTTCAACGATGATTTCTCAGCATCCTGATCATGGTAGCAAACCCTATTGGCAAAAGAGCGCTTTCATAAAGACGGGTGATGAAATCAAAGAATGTTTTCTTTCTTTTTCTGACTTGGATGCTTCTGAATATAAATGGGATTGGGAAGGAAAGTATGTTGATGAATCGGTGATAGAAAAACTTCTCAGTGAGTATCATGATTATTTTAAGGAAAATCCTTTAGGAAAAGAAAAATTTTTAACTTTCCGATTACCAAATCCTAAAGTAGAAACTGAGTTTCGCCTGGGGAGAGCTTTCATGGGGATTTTAGGAGCGGCCGGTTTGGCTAAACAAATCAGTATTCACAGCCCGCCTTTATTTGAAGTAATTCTGCCGATGACCGAATCAGCCAAAGAAATGATTGCCATTCAAGAAGCCTTTAGAGAAATTGCGTCATTAAAACACGCCCTTTATGATTTTGGCGAGAAAAGTTTAAAGCATATAGAAATAATTCCTTTATTTGAACAGGTCTCAACAATTATGTCATCTCATCATCTTTTGGAGAAATATTGGAAATTACACGCAAAAAAATTTCATTTTAAACCTTCCTATTTTCGTCCTTATTTGGCCCGGTCTGATCCGGCCTTAAACTCCGGTTTAGTACCAACCGTGTTAGCAATAAAGATCGGCCTTTCTCATTACAAAGAATTTGAAAAAAAACATAATGTCAAACTCTATCCAATTATTGGTTCGGCTTCTTTACCTTTTCGCGGCGGCTTGACACCAAACACTATTGAACAGTTTTGTAACGAATACCGGGGAGTAAAGACGACTCTTTTACAAAGCGCTTTTCGTTATGATTATGAAAAAAAGTTGGTCATTAAAGCGATTAAAAAACTAGAAAAAATTCTTCCTCAGGGAGAGGCGGCCTCCATTTCAATATCTGAAGAGAAGACCTTAAAAAAATTGATTGCAGTTTTTGAAAAATATTATCGAAGTACGGTTGAAGAAATTGCTCCTCTAATTAATCAAGTAGCTTTTTATTTGCCTAAAAGGCGGGAAAGAGTCTTACATATTGGACTTTTTGGCTATTCCCGGGGGGTGGGAAAAGTTAAGTTGCCAAGGGCGATTGGTTTTACCGGGGCATTATATTCTTTAGGAATTCCTCCGGAAATTTTAGGAACGGGGAGAGGAATAAAATTTGCAATAAAAACAAATCAGATAAAACTGCTGGAAAAATATTATTTAAATATAAAAGAAGATTTAAGACGAGCCGGTCGGTTTCTTCAAAAAAACGAACTGATTAAGTTAGCAAAAAATTCTCAAGTTTGGAAAGATGTTTTGGAGGATGTCTTGGAAATTGAAAAATATTTAGGAGAAAAATTAGAACCAAAAACAAAAGATGAAAAAGAACATTTTGAAATTGTTAAAAAACTTCATGAAAAAATTAATTCAGGAAAAAAATATCAGGGATATTTGAATCGTTTGGCAGTTTTGAGAAAAAGCGTAGGGTAAAAAAATCCTCTTGCAAAATTATTAGAAAACTTTATCATTAAAACATTATGAAAAATACCAAAGTTTCCAGCAGGCTTTTAGAAGTTCCCGCTTCTCCGATTAGAAAGTTGGTTCCTTTTGCCGTTGAGGCCAAGAAAAAAGGAGCCAAAGTTTATCATCTTAATATTGGCGATCCGGATATAAAAACCCCGGAAGTCATGATTAATGTTTTAAAGAGTTGGTCAGCCAACCCGATTCCTTATGGTCAATCACAAGGAGAGCCAAAATTTTTAGAGTCATTAAAAATTTACTACAATAAATTAGGCTATTCTTTTATAAAAACTAATCATATTCAGGTAACAACCGGCGGATCGGAAGCCATCTTGATGGCTTTCTTTGCTGTCTGTCAACAGGGAGAAGAAGTGATTGCATTTGAACCTTACTACACTAATTACAATTCTTATGCGGCGATTAACGGTGTTAAAATAAATCCTGTTTTAACTAAAGGAGAAACCGGTTTTCATTTACCGGTTAGACGCGAAATAGAAAAAAAAATTACTAAAAAAACTAAAGCGATTATTGTCTGCAATCCCAGCAATCCAACCGGAACAGTTTATACAAAAGAAGAAATGGGAATGCTCGTTTCAATTTGTGTAAAAAATAATCTATTTTTGATTTCCGATGAAGTTTACCGGGAATTTGTTTATGACGGGAAAAAACATGTTTCCATCCTTAAGTTTATGAAAAAATATCCGGATAAAATGATTTTACTCGACAGTCTTTCAAAACGTTACAGTCTTTGTGGAGCTCGACTAGGTATGTTTATTTCCCTTAATAAAGATCTGACTGATGGGGTTTTACGGATGGCTCAAGGCAGATTATCGTCCGGATTTGTCGATCAAGCCATGGCGGAAAAATTAACCGAGGTTGATACTTCTTATTTTAAAGCTGTCCAGAAAGAATATCAGAAGAGACGAAATGTTTTGTCTCAAGGTTTAAAATCTATTCCGGGAGTTTATCTGGAAAAGCCAGAAGGAGCTTTTTATACCATAGTTAAATTACCGGTCAAAGATAGCGAAGACTTTTGTCAATGGCTTTTGACCGATTTTAGATATAAAAATGAGACAGTCATGGTGGCGCCGGCGGCTGGTTTTTATGGTACTAAAGGTAGGGGAAAGGATGAAGTGAGAATTGCTTATGTGTTAAATTGTAATGATTTAGAAAGAGCAATTGAGATATTGAGGCGGGCTCTGGTAGAATATAAGCGTTGAATTAAAGCGGTGGTAATTCAGCGGTAGAATGCCCCGCCACGGCGGGGATGTCGTCAAGATGTTTCAAACATATATTTTGCAAAACAACTTAACAGGAAGATTTTACATAGGATCGACTAATAACTTACAAAGAAGATTAGAAGAGCATAATCGAGGTCAAACAAAATCAACCAGAAGAAAAGGGAAATGGTATGTAGTTTATAAGGAAGAATTTAAAACTAATATTGAAGCAAAAAGAAGAGAAAGAATGATAAAATCTTACAAAGGAAGAAATGCTTTTAAACAATTGGTTGCAGCGGTAGTTCAGCGGTAGAATGTCTCCTTGCCAAGGAGAAGGTCGCCGGTTCAAATCCGGTCCGCTGCTCATAAGCGGATTTTCAAGACAAAGATAATTTTAAGGATTATTTTACTCCGCAAGCTTTAAGTATTTCTGCGTTTCTAAAAAGAAGCGTACGATTGGTTGTGTATGATAAACCTTTATTAGGTTGAATTTCAAACCCTAAGTAAACAACCTCAACTTTTCTTTTTCGAGCTTCTTGAACTGCCGGCTGTAAATCAGAATCAGAGCTACAGAGAATCGCGGTTTTAAGAAGTTTATCAGCGGCCATGGATACCAAATCAACCGCTATTTTTACATCAACGCCTTTTTCCCGAAAGATTATTTTTGTTTTACCATCAACAGATACTTTTTGACCACGAACATTACCGGCAATTAAAAATTCAAATTTTTGATGTAGTAAAGTATTTCTTAATTTTCTTTGAGTTTTTAAAAGCTTTTCTGATTTTTCTTTAGTTTTGGGATGAAAGTGAAGCTTAGTAGCATAGAATATTTTTCTTGTTATTTTGTATTCTTGAAGTGGATCACGGAAAATTTTATTGAAATCTAAGGAAGCAACATCTACTTTATTACCTTCGGGGTGTCTTTTTAATACGTCTTCGATCTTATGGATAAAATTTTCACCATCGATAAAAAGAATTGTATAATCCATTACTTTTTATTATACACAAAAAACCTCAGCGGACTTGCGTACTGGCTGAGGCGTTTATGTAAATAATATACTTTATCACGTCAAAAAAGTCAACACTAATATTTAGGCCGTTATAAAGCTTAAAATATTCAAGTCGCCTTCGAAAAACTATTTAATCTCTATGTTTGGAACGTAAAGAATCAAAGTTAAAAGTTAATTTTTTAGGTTTTATGTTTTTTTATCATCAAAATTTGGTATATAATACTTTTTAGTGGACAGGCTGTAAAAAATTCCTATTTTGTTCACTAGCTCGCTCATTTACTTCAAATATCTTCCAATAAAGATTGTTAGCCAGAGGAAAATTAAGAGAAAATAGATAGTTTCCGAGACAGCACTGAAATAATTAAAAAATAAAAAAATCATGGCTACTATAGATTGGATGAGAATTAAATTTTTGGAAAAATAGATAAAATTTTCGTCGCGAGTAAGTTTGGCTAAAGCATATTGAGAAAATGTCCATGAAATAAAAATAATAATAACAATTCCCAAATGTATTAGTTCAAATTGATGTGCTGGAAAAAATCCCAGTAAACCAAAAGACAAAACTGCGATTAACCAAACTATTGCCGTTAATGTTTTTAAATGAAGTTGATAATATTTAAAAACATAATAGGTAAAACTAAGATCTAAAAAACATTTAATAAAAAATAGAGAGTTAAAAAAAGATAGTTGGTATTGATTTAAAAAACCGACCATACCGGAAATCGTATATTCGGTAAAACTATAATTCTTTGTTTGCACCCCAAGATAAAAAGTAGACATTAAAAAAAATATCATTGAGAGAATCGCGTTATATTTGAAAATCTTTGTTTTACTTTGACGGGCTTCCATTTTAAGAAGCTGTTTGAAAACTAAAGCAAACAGCTTCATAAGAGCCTGTAATTGAAAACTATTTTCGTTGTAAAAAGATACTTTCCAAACAGGCTCTAAGACTTGATAATTTTCAGTATTTCTTCAAAAGCTTCTTTGTCTGACTGATAAGTTAAGGTTTTTTTTATTTCTTCTTCCGGAAGAAATTTTGCCTGACTCATTTCCCAGTCATGATTAGTAGGATCGCCGGAAACGTATTCCATTAAGAAATAGAAGACTGTCTTTTTAATGAGTGTCCCTTTAAATTGATATTGATATTCAGTCTTAATTGGTTTTTTGTCGATTATTTTTGTTTTAATTCCACCTTCTTCTTCGACTTCACGTAGCGCCGCCGTCTCCATTGATTCCGTTGAATCTTTATCACCGACTAAGCCTTTAGGAAAAACCCAGCCTTTATGCTCCGAATGCTGGCAGATAAGCCAGAGGCAGGAGTTAGGAGTTAGGAGATAGGTGTTAGGTGGGATTTTTTTAAATACAATGCCGCCGGCGGAAGTTTGAAAAATAGTTTTCATATTAATTATTTTTTCCATTCGCTTCCTTAATATTTTTATATCCATCTTTTTCTAGAAGTTCTTCCAGTTCCAAATTTATTTGCGATATTAATTGCGGTCCTTGAAAAATCATTCCGGTAATCAGTTGGATTAAAGAAGCACCCAATTTTATTTTTTCATAGGCATCGTGACCGTTAAAGACTCCGCCACAACCGATAATTATTAATTTGTCTCCATATTTTTTATAAGTTAATTTAATCAGTTCATTTGATCTTGGTTCACAGGGTTTTCCGCTAAAATTACCAACCTTAAATTTATTTACTTCCTGTTCATCAAGTAATGGACTTTTTCTATCTTTGAAAAGATTGCCAATAATTACTCCCTTGATAAAAGAAAATTGGCTGATAGTTTTTAATATTGCCAAAAATTCTTGATCACTTTTATCAATTGGCATTTTAATAAAAATTGGTTTTTTTATTTTTAATCGATTAATCGATTGAAGTAGAAGATTTAAATTCGACGGTTTATAGAAATTGACATAATTATTAATCAGATTTGGACAGCTAATATTCAGTTCATAATAACTATTTTTTATTTTGGCTTTTTCAAAAACTACGAAAGATTTCTTTATATCAGAAATTGCTTCATTAAGATTTTTTAAATTTTTATTATTAGAAACTCCAATACTGATTCCCAATGGAATTTTAAAATTTAGATGAACAAGTTTTTCTGATATTTTTTCTGCCCCTAAATTTTTAAAACCTTTATTAACCATCAGAGACTGGGATTTTGGCAACCTGTCCAAACGTGGCCGGGAATTACCTTCGTAAGGAAGATTGGTAATTGTTCCGACGCCTTGAAAACTAAAACCTAAAGTCGATAAAACTTGGGTGAGTTGGGCGTTATAATCAAATCCGGCCGCCAGACCAACCGGTCCGTCGAAATTAATACCGGCGATTTTTTGTTTTAGTTTTAAAGATTGATAATTCAATTTCCAGTCAAAATAATTTTTTAAAAAAGTTTTTCCGAGAAGTTCACCAAAAAAAGTATGGGTTTGATGGACAGATTCAGCATCAAATAAAAACAATATTGGCTTGATAATTTTTTGATAAATAAAAGCGATTATTGTTAAACGAAGAGAAAATCTTTCTTTGTAAAAAATCTTGCAGCTTAAGAAAAAAATAGCAAAACTAATTAAGGCAGATAAGGTACAGTATATGCAGATGCTTTTTAAAATAACCAACTGAATGTACATGAAATATAAAGAAAAAATGGCGCCAATCATTGATTGAAGAATGATCCAGTAAGTAAAGATTTTTTTTCTAAAAATTTTTAAAACAATTATGGCGATTAATAAAAGAGAGTATTGAAATACTCCGGCAACTGCAAGAGGAACTCCAAACATAACAGAGTAAGAACTTCTTAAGACTTTTCCGCAATCAGAAACAATAAGAAAAAACAGGTTAACGGTACAGGGGGGGATTACTTGCTGATAATGTTCATAAGTCAAATATCCAGCATCAATAATTCCTAAGACTGCGAATATGATTAATAAAACCAACATCTTCATTTTCATGAACATATTATACTGCTTGCACTTTGATTAGTTAAATTTCAATTATATTCTATCAAAAAATCCGCCCGAGTAGTTGGCGTGGCCGCATTTGATACACGATTTGAAAAAAGATGGTAATCAGGTTACCGAATTTTAACTAATTAGTGGCTTTGGTTACTTTGATATCACTGTATTCGCATTTGCCAATGTTATCTGCTGCAACTTCATATGTCCAAAGGAGAGATTGACCGCTGCCCGTTGCCAAACGGAAGGACTCATTTTTCACCAAATGCTTTACGCCGTCAGCGGTAGTGTAGTTCAAATTGAGTGAAATATCGGCCGGCTTCTCATTGTCTTGATTGACAACAACTACGTTACAGTAAATCTTATATCTATCCGAGGAAGCTGGCGACGTTTTTATCATCTCATAGCAATTATCTTTATTTTTATTCCACCTAACGCAAGTGTCTTTTAACGCCCCGCATACTTCACCCAGACACGACCTTCCGGTTTCGCCAAACTCACGAACCAAAATATCAACAGGGCCGGGGATACGTATTGCATTTTTGGTAAACTCATCTTCATATTGAACTGTTTCCACTTTTTCTATTGGTTTCGGTTTTGAGTCCTTTGTCTCAGAATCTTGCTTGAACGGATAAAATAAAAAAATTAAAGCTCCGGCAATCGCTATTATAACCAGCGCGGTCAAAAGAATAATTAGCAAGATTTTTATATTTAATTTCTTTTTTTCACTTTCGTTATCTTTTTTTATTCTTCGATAAATAGCATAAATTATTCCTGCCGAAATAAGTGCGGAAACGGTTATAAACAAGTACGGAATAGCGATGATTAATGGTAATTTAACACTTTTATTTTGCTGACCGCCCGAACTATTGGCCTGCGGTTTGGTAACTTTTTTATTACCAAGAGCATAAAAATATCCTCCTTCGTCTCCAATGTAAATTGTTCCGTCTTTGCTAATCGAGGGTGAAGAAACAAACCCGCTACCACTTTCGCTTTTCCATCTCCATAACTCCTTACCTTTTGTGTCTATCCCATAAACTGTATCGAAAACGTCAGCGAAAACTAATACTCCGTCTTTTGAAATTGTCACCGAAGAGCAGATAACTTCCTTGCCAGGATATCCTTCGAAAAGTTTCGGATCTCTACCCGGTTTAACGTCAAATCGCCATAACTCCTTACCGTTTTTCGGATTTAAAGCATAAAGGTTTCCGTCCCATGAACCAATGTATATTCTGCCATCCGGCCCGATTGACGGGGTTGCACTAATACCGCTTCCTGTTTTAAAACGCCATTTTTCTTTACCATCTGGATTGACAGCATAGACATTACCTTCTTTTGAACCTGAATAAATTGTACCGTCCGGCCCAATTGAAGCCGACCCCTCCAACCACTGTTCCATATCATACTGCCATTTCTTTTTACCGTCTGGAGTAAGCGCAATAATTCTACCTCTATTTGTAGAGGTTTCGGCCGCGCCAAAGTAGATAGTTCCATCACTTCCTACTGCCGGTACAACAGTCACGCCTGAGGGTTCAGGATAATACCATTTTTCTTTACCATCCGGAGAAATAGCATAAAGTCCAGCGGGATTCCCAGTATTACCATCATTTCTGGCAGTGCCGATATAGATTATTCCGTCATTTCCGATGGTCGGCGAATTCCAAAAATCATTGCCCCATTTGGTAAAGAAACGCCACTTTTCTTTCCCGTCAGAGCCAATGGCGTGTAAATAGTTTGAAGAACCGTTGATATAAACTGTTCCATTTTTATCAATCGCTGGCGTGGCCATGATTGCTTTGGAAACATTCCACCTTTCATCATAAACGGGCTTGGCTACTTCAAATTTCCACTTAAGTGTGCCGCTGGGATTCAGGGCATACAAATAACCATCATGAGAACCAATGTAAATAGTGCCGTCTGTACCGATAACAGGAGATGACTCAACGCTTAAATCCGTTTTGTAGCTCCACAAGAGTTCTTTTCTATCCGTGCCAATCTCGTATTGGCTTAAACCGGTATGACGATTGTTACCGTTAAATACTGGCCAAGGCGAATCCGCAGGCTGAGCAAAAACTGTTGACGGAATAATAATCCATATGGTAATAGCAATTAATAATGAGTTTAGAAGTTTCATAGTTATTCCAATAAATCCTCAATTGAAACGCCCAACGCTTTGGCGATTTTCACCATAGACATCTCCTAACTGGCGGAGGGTACAGGATTCGTCCCGCCAGAGCGGTGGGGGCGAGATTTGAACTCGCGATGACATTTCTGTCATGCAGGTTTTCGAAACCTGTGCATTCAACCGCTCTGCCACCCCACCGCTTAGGCGGGATTCGAAACCGTCGCTTTGAACCGCTTAGCTAACCCTCCTTATCACATCTTATTTTACCAAAGCTAATTGTTAAATGGTTGTCAGTCAGGTAAAATATAAACTCAGGTGCGTTGGCGAAGTGGTAACGCGACTGTCTGCAAAACAGTTATGCGCCAGTTCAATTCTGGCACGCACCTCAAGAAAAGGAAGGTGGGCAGGACGGTAATGCGCGAGTCTTGAAAACTCGTGAGCGCAAGCTCTAACAGGTTCGACCCCTGTACCTTCCGCTTTTTATGTTTCAAAGCCCAACTCATGGACAGGTTGATCTGGAAAAATTAAAAAAACTCATCTCTTCTTATATGGCAGCTGATAAAAAAGCTAAATATGAAGTTATCGTTGGTACTGACTCTCAAAAGATACTTGGAAAAGGCGGCTATGATTTTGTTTCTGCTTTAGTAATTCATCGGATTGGTTTTGGCGGGATTTATTTTTGGAAAAGGGAAATTAACAATAAAAAAATGGGTCTAAAAGAAAGAATTTACCATGAAGCCATTATGTCTTTGGAGACCTCGGAAAACTTTGTCAACTTTTTCAAAACCAACGGTATTGCACGTTATGATATCCAGATTCATGTTGATATTGGCCATAATGGGGAAACCAGAGATATGATTAATGAAGTAGTTGGCATGATTCGCGGCAGCGGATATGACGTGAAAATTAAACCTTATTCGTACGGCGCTTCAAAAGTAGCTGACAGGCATACTTAAAGATATTCTCTCACATTACTATCATTTATTACAAAACTGGTTCCTTCGCCTTTAACGATTTTATAAGCAACCCGTCTGGCAATTCCTTCTATGGTTCGCTCTAAACTTCTTATTCCCGAATCAAATCCTAATGGTCTGGTAATTTTCATCCAAACCGAGTCTTCGATTTTTATATTCTCCGGTGTTAATCCTACTTCTTTGATATAACGAGGGAAGACATAGTTTTTGGCAATGGCAATTTTTTCCTCATCAGTATATGAGGGCATTTGGATAACCTCAAGCCGGTCCATCACGGCTGTCGAAATATTGTTGGTATTGTTGGCAGTGGTAATAAATAGAACTTGAGATAGATCAAAAGGATAGTCAATAAAATAATCAGTAAAATTATTGTTTTGTCCCGGGTCTAAAAGTTCAATCAACACTCCCATGATGGCAGCCCGCGATTCCGGGGTTATTCTGTCAAGTTCGTCCAGTAGAATAACAGGGTTTCGAGTTCCTGCTCTTCTTAAAGCCCGGATGATCATGCCAGGTTCGGCTTCCGGAGAGGTTTTTGACTGACCTCGAAGATCTAAAGCCGAAGAAAGTCCTCCAAAAGGAATACGGATAAATTTTCTTCCTAATGCTTCAGCCACTGACTGGGCAAAAGTACTTTTTCCGGTGCCGGCTAGACCAACAAAAAATAAATTAGGGGCATGGGGGTTTTTGGACAAAATTAAAACAGAAATATATTCGGCGACTCGTTGTTTAATTTTCTCCAGACCAAAATGATTTTTATCTAAGATTTGTTTACTGTGATTAATATCCAAAATATCGTCGGTTTTTTTATTCCAAGGCAAATTAACAATCCAATCAATATATTTGGCCGTGATATCAAGTTGGGAAAGATTACCACCGTGTTTTAAAGTCAGATAAATTCTTTCAATTTGCTCGGCGGCTTTATCATG
>CAZIYS010000002.1:88976-106011 GCA_964543535.1 uncultured Gammaproteobacteria bacterium
TTAGCAGACTAAATGCTCATTTGATAATTTCCCCTTGACAAAGGAAAACTTTTTGGGTATATTTTCATCATAAAAAAATTATAAGTTAATTACAAGTCCTCCGATTCGGAGGACAAGTTATATTTTTAAAATATGTCAAAAACACAAGACCTCCGAGTCGGAGGACAAGGTAAAATTAAACCTCTTTTTGATTACGTATTAGTTAAACCGGTGAAAAGTGAAGAAGTCCTTCCTTCAGGAATTGTTCTTCCAGATACAGCCAAAGAAAAACCGCAAATCGGTGAGATTATGGCAGTTGGGCCAGGAAAAAATTGCTGCGGAGAAGGTTGCTGCTCCGACGATGACAAATGTGAGTGTAATGAAATAGTTGTTAAAGTCGGACAAAAAGTCCTTTATAAAAAATGGGGAGGCAATGAAGTAAAAGTAGGAATGGAAGAATGGCTTTTGATTGAGCAGAAGGATGTCATGGCGGTTGTAGAATAATCGTTATAACAATTATAATTTTTATAAATTTTATATTAAACTATGGCTAAACAAATCATTTACGGAGCGGATGCTCGAAAAAAACTTCTTGAAGGGGTTGATAAATTAACAAAAGCAGTAGCTACTACCTTAGGTCCAAAAGGACGCAATGTTGCAATTGATAAAAAATGGGGTGCACCAAATGTGATTCATGACGGCGTCACGGTTGCAAAAGAAATTGAACTCGAAGATCCATTTGAAAATATGGGCGCGCAGTTAATAAAAGAAGCTGCTTCAAAAACAGCTGATGTTGCAGGAGACGGAACAACAACCGCAACAGTATTGGCAAGCGCAATTGTTTCCCAAGGAATCAAGATGATTACTGCCGGCGCAAATCCAATGGTAATGCGGGCAGGACTTATGAAAGGAAGCGAATATGTTGTTGCAGAACTTAAGAAAATGGCAAAAACCATTACATTAAAAGATGCCGCTAATGTGGCGACTATTTCTGCCGGCGATGTTGAGTTGGGTAATTTGATCGCTGAAGCTTTAAAAAAAGTCGGTGGAAAAAACGGTGTTGTGACAGTTGAAGAAGGAAAAGGATTGGTAACAACCGTTGATCACAAAGAAGGAATGCAGTTTGATCGAGGATATGCATCTCCATATTTTGCAACTGATGCGGACAAAATGGTTGCAGAAATAGAAGATCCGTATATTTTAATTACTGATAAAAAAATTACGGCGGTTTCGGATCTATTACCGTTTTTGGAAAAGTTTGTCAAAGTTTCCAAAAATTTAGTTATTATTGCTGAAGAAATAGAAGGTGAAGCTTTGGCCACATTAGTGGTTAACAAGCTAAGAGGAACATTCAACGCTCTTGTTGTTAAAGCGCCGGGATTTGGTGACAGACGAAAAGAGATGCTTGAAGATATTGCCATTTTGACCGGTGGAACCGTCGTCTCCGAAGAATTGGGAAAAAAATTAGAAAATATTGAAGTGGAAGATTGTGGTCGAGCGGACAAAATAAAATCTGATAAAGAAAACACCTCAATTATTGGAGGAAAGGGAAATAAGTCCGCAATCATGTCTCGTGTTGCACAGATCAAACGGGAAATTGTTGAAAATACTTCGGAATTTGACCGGGAAAAATTACAGGAAAGATTAGCCAAACTTTCCGGTGGTGTTGCCGTCATTAATGTTGGCGCTGCTACAGAAGTTGAGCTTAAAGATAAAAAAGAAAGAGTTAACGATGCAGTGGCTGCTACTAAAGCCGCTCTTGAAGAAGGCATTGTTCCGGGTGGAGCAGTCGCGCTTCTTGATATCAGTCAAAAAATGACTAACAAAGATATTGAAAACGCCGGCGCGAGCAAAGATGAACTAATCGGATTTGAACTAGTCAAAACAGCCATAGAAGCTCCATTCGCCAAACTCATGGAGAATGCCGGTTTAAATCCGGGAGAACTTATTGCCAAAGCAAGATCAGCCAGTGCCAAAGGATTTGGTTTTGATCTTTTAAAAACCGAGTCAACGGCAACAGCTGAGACAATTGATATGATCAAAGCCGGAATCATTGATCCTTTAAAAGTGGTCAGGACAGCGGTAGAAAATGCTGTTTCTGTGGCCGCGATGGTGTTAACAACAGAGGCATTAGTGGCTGATTTACCGGAAAAGAATCCTCCAACTGCCCCAATGGGTAGTGGCGGAATGCCAGGAATGGGATATTAAATTAAACAGTTAAACGGTTAAACTGTTAAAGGGTTAAAGAGTTAACGAGTTTTTAAAAAGATTATTAAATAAACCTCGCCGCAAGGCGGGGTTTATTATTTTAGGCAAGAAGACTCACAGTCGCCCACTGCAATGGGATCATTATTATACTTACTTTCACAATTTTTAATGCAACTTTTACAGTCATTGAATTTTCTATCTAATACCGGTTCGCACTTTCCATCAATAGTTTCACATCTGGCTAATTGACGACAACTATCTCCCAATTGATACATTAAATCGCAGGCCTCAACCTTTGAAGTTCCACATGTAATATCCAAGCCATGGCAACCTTGAATATAACATCCATTACCAACTGTCTCAGGCGGTTGTTCAGGCTCCAAACCCTTATCCATACACCGACCATCAAAACATATACAGGTAATATCAGGTATGGCTTCACAATCGAATCTATCCTTCATCCAATCAGAATTAACACATCCGTGAGCGCAAGAAGCCTGGCAGTCAGAATCACTTTTACATCCATATTGGTCCGTTTTGATCAATGGCTGTTTATTTAATATATTTTTATTAAACATATTCCATCCTAAAAAAACAAGAAGGGTGATTATGATACCGGCAAAAAATACAAAGAAATACTTTTGCATAAAAACATTATACACAAATTAAATTTAATACTATAATCATTAATCTCTTAAGCGGGGTTTTTTATTGGAAATAAATTTGATATGATATTAAAGTAGACATAGGGGGTGATGATAAATATGGCAGATAAAAGAGTTGGTAAAGTCAAACACTATTTTGATAAAATCGGGGTGGCCGCCATTGTCTTTGAATCCAAACTATCGGTTGGTGACAAGATAAAGTTTGTTAAAAACAAAAAAGAACTTTTTCAACAAGAAGTGACTTCAATCCAAAAAGAACACCAAAATATTCCTTCGGCTAAAAAAGGCGATGATGTTGGCATGAAAGTCGACCAACCGGTAAAAGAAGGAACGGAAATTTTTAAAGTTAAGTAAATAATTATATAGTTATTTTTTTTAATTGGATTAATGTTTCTTGGTAATAAATAGATATAGGGATAATGGGGTAGTTATATTTTTTTAATATTTCTATTTTTTTATTAATTATTTCCTTGGAAACCAAATCAATTTTAGTCAATAATATAATGGTTTTTTTCAAAAGAATATTTTTATTATATTTTGCGATTTCTTCAGTGACTGTCAAATAGTCTTTCTCAATATCTTCTGACTCGACGGAAATACAATGTAATAACAAAGACACTTTTTCCATGTGTTTTAAAAATTTAATTCCGAGACCTTTACCATGCGACGCTCCTTCGATTAGTCCGGGAATATCGGCAATAATTTTCCCATTGATTACCCCTAAATTTGGCTCTAAAGTTGTGAAAGGATAGTTCGCGATTTTGACATTGGCGTTAGTTAATTCATTAAGCAAACTGCTTTTTCCAGCGTTGGGAAGACCAATAAGACCAAAGTTGGCTATAAGTCTGAGGATAAGTGCAATCTTTTTTTCTTGACCTTTTTGTCCCGGGGTGGCATTGCGTGGAGTTCGATTAATTGAGGTTTTAAAAGAATCATTTCCAAATCCGCCGTCTCCGCCCCGGCAGATTATAGTACTTGATAGTGTGTCTGTTAAAGTAATTTCTTGGTTGGTTTCGTTGTCAATAATTGTGGTATTGATTGGAACGGGTAAATATAGGTCTTTCCCTTTTCTGCCGACTCTTTTATTTGAACCGCCCGGTTGACCATTTTCTGCTTTAAATAAAACTATTTTTGTAAATTTTTTTAAATCGGTAACATTTGAGTTTGTAATAAAATATAAATCTCCACCTTTACCGCCATTTCCACCACAAGGCCCTTTTCTATTGATAAAAAAAGCCACCTTTCCAGCACCGCCGCCGCCACCTTGAATTGTTATTTCTGCTTCATCAATAAACATATTTTAACTTCAATAATATTACCATGTCTTTATGAATGTTTAGTTGATTATTTTTATCCTTTTAACTTCGCGGCAAGAAACTTATAATTATTAAAGTTTTTCACGAGGCCGTTCTTTCTTTTGTAATAAAACCAGCCAATAAGACAAATAATAACACTAACAATACTTCTATTGCATTATTCGTATTGGTGATTAACGATCTATATGCGGCCACTCCTAAATATAGTAAAAGAAAGATACGGATGAACGATCCGATGAAAGTAGAGACAAGATATGTGCGGATGTTTAGTTTAATAATTCCGCAAAAACAACAAACTTGAGGGGTATTTGCGAAATAATTTGCATAGTGTTTGAGAATAATTATATAATAACAGCCAGTGCTTATGAAATTATCATCGAAGGTTAATAAATTAGTAGATATAATAAAATCTGAAAGTATTATTACAAAAGATTTAAAACCAGTTACTATAGTTGGTAAAATTGCAACATCAGCTCAAAAATTATTCCCTGAAGATAAAGATAAAGATTTTTTACAAATAGTCCAAGAAACCTACATTAAACTACTCACTAATAAAGGTATTGATTCAATTAAAGCCAGACAAAGTTGGGTTGTTGCAAGTGGTGGAGACTTTGAGGGTTTTATAAAAAATCACATCAACCAAGTGTTAAATTCAGAGGGAATTGTTGCCATAAAAGGCAATCGATTAAAACAACTTGGAAAAAATTCTAAAAAGATTCAAGAGTTAATAAAATTTCTAACTCTACCAGTTAAACGAAAATGTACGCAAACGAGTGTTGATGTTTGGCCAGATAATGACATTCTTGTTTTATTGAAAACAAAAGATAATGCATGGCGAATATTAGCGTCCATTAGCGCTAAAACCAGTAGTCATAGCAGAAATACTAGTGTTCTCTTCTGGTCTCTTGCTGTAAGCAGTCTGGGTATAAAATATTTTTTGGCTACTCAAGATAGAGACAACCAGTTTGTTAAAGAATGTACTTCTGATAATGTAAATCAGGAAAGAAAACTATTTGAGGCTTACTGTGATAGAGTTTTTACCTTAAACCCCAATACTTCCTACTGTTCCCAAGTTAAATCCTTAATCCTAAGAGACGATGGATCGTCTGAGCTTACAGGCGAACTTTTAGAACTAAAACGACAGATAACAAGTAATACAAATAACCGCAAAACAGTTTCGATTGAAGATCTTGAGAATTATTAAACAGTGGTATTGGGGATCCTAACTCTTTCTAAACGCTTTTGGGCAACTTCATTATACTCTTCTGAGATATCTATATGTATAAAGTGTCTACCCGTTTTATAAGCTACTGTTGCCACTGTTCCTGTTCCTCCAAACATATCTAAAACAGTATTATCCTTGGTATATGAGTAAAATTTAATGAGACGGTAAATTAAATTTTCAGGAAAAGGGGCGGGGTGTCCATTTCTTCTGGTTTCAGGTTGTATTTTCCAGAAGCCGTCAGAAAAATCCATAAATTCTTGTTTTGTTATATCAGCATTTCTTGGATCACCATCTAAACGATCTTTTTCTTTTGAAAAAATTAATACATACTCCCACGAAGGAACAATATGTGGATTAGCGGGACTTTTAAAACTACCCCAGGCTGTACGTTTAAGCATGGTTTGTTTGTACCAAATTATCTCAGTTCTAAATTTCATTCCAAGTTTTCTTAGTTGAGCAATAAAGTCATGGTGGATAGGAACAAAATCTTTTATACCTGTTGGGGCAATGTTTAAAGCAAATCTTCCGCCTGGCACAAGAACTCTTTTTGTCTCTCTCCAAACTTTTTCTAACCATTCTAAATATTCTTGATAATTCATTCTATCGTTGTGATTATCATAATTTTTCCCCACATTATAAGGTGGTGAAGTTATAGCAAGATGAACACTGTTACTAGGAATTTGCGCCATAACTTCTAACACATCGCCAGTAACTATCCTATCTAATTCAAAGGCTTTCTGTTGTACATTTTGATTGACTTGCGGAAGAATACTATCATGAGTGGGTAATACCCCCACAACCTTTCCTTGAACCATAAGTTGCTTAACAAAAATTGGTTTCATGCTTGAATTCGCAGGTTGTAGTCTAAAACCATTTTTTTCTTTATAAATTTTCTTTAGAGTAGCTTCGTTTCCGTTTATAAGAGCAACTACTTTTTGTCCATTCTCTGCTGTTTCTTGACGTCGTATTATTACAGTGTCCCCATCATAGATACCTTCTTCAGTCATGCTATTTCCCCTAACTTTTAAACCATAATGTAGACCAGATTTTGATAATAATGATTGAGGAATTTTTATTGGTTCAGGATTAGAAATCGCTTCTATTGGTTCCCCTGCAGCAATATATCCCAATAAGGGTATCTCTACAGTTTCAGGTGTTTGTTTAAAGAGAGAAACGCCACGCGGATGGTTGTCTTCTTTTCTTAGATAACCTTTATTTTTTAGAGTTTCAATATGTTCATGGATAGTTGATATTGCTTTTAATTTAAGGCGGGATTTTATCTCTTCAAGAGAGGGAGCATAGCCTTTTTTTTGAGAATAAGAAGTAATAAAATCTAAAACTTTTTTTTGCTTAGGGGTTATTAACGTATTGACATTTTTCATGATTAATTATATCATAAACCGAAACAATCCCGAATGTCAAGGGGTATAGAAAGAATGTCAAAGTTTGATTGAAAAATTACGAAAAATAAAGTAAAATATCACCATTATTATGGATAAAAAATCTTTTATACAACAAATTGAAAAGCTGCGAAAGTCGCGGGTTATTACCTATTTAACAAGTGATAGGCCTGGACCAGTAAATGCCCACGTGGCAATGGATATTATTCCAATTATAAGTAAGCAACTTCAATCGATCGGTAAAACTACAAATATTGATTTATTTTTATACAGCACTGGTGGAGATACGATGGTTCCTTGGCGGCTTGTTTCTATGATCCGCGAATATTGCAACAAGTTTTCGGTTTTAGTTCCATACAAAGCGCATAGCGCGGCAACGATGATCGCGCTCGGAGCCGATGAAATTGTAATGAGTGACCTTTCAGAGCTTTCGCCGATTGACCCTTCAACCGCCAATGTTTTCAACCCGCAGGATCCTCAAAATCCGCAAAACAAAATTCCCATTTCAGTTGAAGATGTGATGGCATATTTTGATTTGGCGAAAAATAAATTTGGGATAAAAAATGATGAACAGTTAGCAATAATATTTAATAAATTTGTAGAGTCTAACCCGCAAATCCATCCCCTAGCACTTGGTAATATAAATAGAATGCATAATTTAATTCGCATTCTTGCAAAGCGACTTTTAAAAAGCCATAAGATACCAATAAAAGAAGAGGCGATTGAAAAAATTGTTGACTACTTTACGGAAAAATTATATTCCCACCAATATATTATTGGCAGGAAAGAAGCAAAGGAAGATTTAGATCTTAAAACCGTTCACTACGCGGATAATTTATTATCAAAGACAATGACAGATTTGTACGATGAATATAAAAAGGAAATGGATCTCGGGACACTATGGAATCCGGAAAACGAACTCGGCCTCAATGCCGTACAAAATAAAAAGGATTATAAAATCGCGTTTATTGAAAGCAGAGAGTCATCAAGTCATTTTGAGCTTTCCATTGAATACAGAAAACAACAGGTAAATACGGTTCAACAAACCCCGCAAGGCCCAATTCAAATCCCGCAGGAGCAAGTGGGGTTTAGGATTGTTGCGCAGGGGTGGAAATAAAGAAAAATGATTACAATTTTAGATTTTTTAAATAAGAATATAGGCGTTGTTACTCTTTTTGTTGGGTTTTTTGCAATCTACATATATGTAAAACAAAAGAAAGATTATAAAAGAGGTGCTGCTAGTTTGATTTTGCAAGAAATTAGATATGCCGAACAGCAGATTAGAAAATACAAAGAGTTTGGACAATATAAACTTCCAGACAGGCTACTGCCAACTAACAGTTGGAATGGAAGTGTTAATTTGTTTGTTAAGGATCTTAAGGAGACGGACATAGATTTAATTAACAGTTTTTATGCAAAAGCCGCCTATATCGATATTATGATAAGGAAGATTTCAGACTGGAAGACCCAGCCCAAAACTCCAATGCCACCACTGAGCCCTTTAGCACAACCCCAACCTTCAATAACTGTTCAACCCCAAGGATCTGTTGCAAGCGCAGGTTTTTTTATTTTTGATCCAATGCAAGAAACTCAAACCATCCTTCGTGAGGTTTCTACGAATGTTGAGTTTATCTATAATACTCCAACAGTTGAAAAATTGAGAAAAATTTCAGAAAAAAGATGGTATCAAATATTTTAATAAGTTATACTTTCTTTTAATTGGATTAGAAAAGAAAAAATTGTAAATCATAATAAGAAGGTACCGTTTCGATTGTTGCGGACACAGAAACTATATTTCAAATTATCCAATCTATCAATTCCAATTCAAATATGGTAATTATAGACTGGATCTCCCCTAAAGGGGACTATAGCCCGCTTACACGGGGATGACAAACAAGTATCTAATTGAAAGTTAAACTTAAATAGAAGGAAAGAATTATTTACTATATTTCTTCATCGTCAACAAAACCAAAGAAACCGCAATTAAAACCAATGCCAAAGAAACATATGCGCTATTTAATATCTGCCAAAAAGCATCTATATTCATTTTCTGTCAAAATAAACTGATAACACAAAAAACAATAAACCTAATACAACAGATTCTAACAAAGATAAAATATTTTGTAAACTAAAACTTTTAAAATATATTACTAATCCCGGTGAAATCAAAATGATAGCAAATAAAGTTGACGCTAAGTTATTACATGAATTAGATAGTGCCTTAAGCCAAAAATACTTTTTTTTATAAATTATTTTACCGAAAGTTAAATCCATAAATAAAATGATAAATAATGTTATTTCGTTTGTCAGTAGGTTATAGCCTACAAAAAATATATTTGGAGCTACGTGATAACATTATTTCGTTGATATATACATTTCTACATCACAGCTGTAATCTTCAAAATTTGACTTTTTTTTTGGTAAGGGGCTTTTCGTCCTTAGACTTCGCTCAGGATTTCGGCGGGACAAGAAAACTGCCCGCGTTGTTTTTGGCTAGAATCTGGGACGGTTTATGCCGGGGCGCAGATGTTGTATAATTGACTTGATTATTTATGAGTAGTCAAACTTGGAATTATTTTATTTCGGTTATTCAAGACGCAAAAGAATTGAATAAAAAAGAAAAAGAAATTTTAATACGAAGACTGAGGGCGCAGAATCTGAAAAAGATAGGTAGAAAATATAAGGTAACAGCAGAAAGAATAAGACAAATAGAAAAAGATGCATTAACTAAATTTAAGAAAAAAATGATTCAGCTTCTTCTACTTGATTAGATTTTAATCCTTCATTTGAAAATACTTTTGCGCTGTGTTACTATTAAAATGTGAAAAACAATAGGCTTTTTTCAGGAATTGGAATTGCTATAATTTTTCTTCTCTTTTTTTCATTCTCTGCAATCGTTACTTTTATTACTGACTGGTGGTGGTTTGCTGAAATCGGACAGACCGAAGTTTTTATCAAACCCCTTATTACAAAAATAATTATTGGTCTTGTAACCGCAGCCATTGCAGCCGTTTTTTTTCTTGTGAACTTCCTTATTGCTATCCGATCAAAAACTGACTGGGTCGCTCTTATACCTGAAGCATTACTTGGTCAGCCGGTAAGCCTTGACAGTCGAGTATTAAAAAAATTGGGTATTATTGCCAGTATTATTTTTTCTTTGATTATTGGACTTACTATAACAGTTAACTGGCAGGAAATACTCAAATTTTTTTCCTCGACTCCCTTTGGAGAACTTGACCCGATTTTCAAAAAAGACATTGCCTTTTATCTCTTTTCTCTCCCGGTTTTTAATATAGGACTGGGAATTCTTAGACTTCTGATTGTTATCTCCCTTATTAGCAGCGGAATCATATATATTCTCAAAGGCAGTCTTAACATTGCTGGTTTTCTTGGTAAATTTGAGCTTCCAGGTTTAAAACTTTCTCCAAAAGGTAAAACAGAACCCAAAGCGCAGCTGCATCTTGGCATCCTGCTTTTTCTTTTTTTGATCACTGCCGCATTTAGCACTTATCTTTCTTTATTTAAACTTCTTTCTACCCAAAGCGGTCCAGTATTTGGAGCCGCCTATACTGATGTGGCTATTATGATACCCATTCTAAAAATTTCTATTGGCCTGACTGTTTTAATCGCTATTTTGACGTTGTTTTGGGGCATAAGCGGGAAACTGGCGCCGCTTATTACTGCAATCTCTCTTTATGTTTTTATCGGAATTGTCTCGGCAATAGTTCCGTTTGTTTTTCAAAAACTAATTGTTGCTCCCAATGAACTGGTTAAAGAAACCCCGTTTATCAAACATAATATTGCCGCTACCCGCCAGGCCTATGGCTTGGACAGAATAGAAGAACGGGACATTTCGGCAGATAAACCGTTAACCTCTAGTGATATTACCTCAAACAACTTGACGATTAAAAACGTCCGGCTTTGGGATCGAGAACAGCTTCTTTCCACTTTTTCTCAAATTCAAGAGATAAGAACCTACTATGAATTTGTCTCGGTTGATAACGACCGATATTTGATTAATGACGAGATCCGCCAAATCATGCTTTCGCCAAGAGAGTTAGCCTCAGAAAGTCTCCCTAATAGAAGCTGGATAAATGAAAAATTAACCTTTACCCACGGATATGGGATTGCCGGTGGACCGGTAAATCAAGTAACTGTCGAGGGACTGCCGGTTTTGTTTGTCAAAGATCTGCCGCCAAAATCAGAATTTAAGCAACTAACCGTTAACCGTCCGGAAATATATTATGGCGAACTGACTAATGACTACGTAATTGTCAAAACCAAATCCAAAGAGTTTGACTATCCAAAGGGAGAAGAAAATGTCTACACCACCTATCAAGGTAAAGGAGGAATAGAGATAAACTCACTGTTTAAACGATTATTTTTTGCCATTAAATTCAACTCGCTCAAACTGTTTTTCTCAAACGATGTCACCTCCGAAAGCCGCATTCTCTATTATCGTAATATCAAAGAACGAGTCGAAAAAATTGTCCCATTTCTCACTCTCGACCGCGATCCATACGCCGTAGTGGCTGATAATAAAATTTATTGGATCTATGATGCTTATACAAAAACCAATAGTTATCCTTACTCTCAACCGCTATCTCTTAACGGAGGAAGCGTAAACTACATCAGAAATTCTGTAAAAATTGTTATTGATGCATATGATGGCTCTATCTCTTTTTATCAAGTTGATATTGATGATCCTATTATTCGAACTTATGCCAAAATCTTTCCTAATCTTTTTCAACCTATGAATAAAATGCCAAAAAGCCTTCTTGCCCACCTTCGCTATCCGGAAGATATCTTTAGTCTCCAGACAGCTGTCTATACAACCTACCATATGGATAACCCGCAGATTTTTTACAACAAAGAGGATCAGTGGGAAGTCCCAACTATCAGTGAGGGACAGGAACAAGGAACCACCGATGCAGTTCAACAAATGGGCCCCCGCCATATGATTATGAAGTTACCGGGTGAAAAGAAAGAAGAATATATCCTGATGCTTCCGTTTACGCCTCGCGGCAAAGACAATCTTTCCGCCTGGATGGTAGCCAGAAACGACGGAGACAGTTATGGAAAGCTCATTGTTTACCGTTTTCCAAAACAAAAACTTATTTTTGGCCCAAAGCAAGTCATCGGCCGCATTAATCAGGACGCTGAAGTCAGCCGCCAGATTTCTCTATGGGATCAGAGAGGATCGCAGGTTATCCAAGGACCACTCCTTGTTATTCCCATTGAAGAGTCACTCATCTATGTAAGGCCGCTCTATCTTAAAGCGGAGACGGGAAAAATCCCAGAGCTTAAACGGGTCATTGTTGCTTACGAAAATAAGATTGCGATGGAAGAAAACCTAGAAACGGCTCTTTCAAGAATATTTGGAGTTACAGAGAAAACCGAGCAATCAGCTATTATTGTTGATCAACCAACAAAGGATCTATTTAAACAAGCGCAAGAACTATACGATGAAGCCATCCGTTCTCAAAAAGAGGGCGATTGGGCGCGCTATGGCGAGTTAATAAAGCGATTGGGTGAAATTTTAAAAAGTAGATAACATAAATATCGCAAAAATCATAATCACCATCATTGTTCTTTTATTATTAATCAGTTTTATACTGCCTATTTTCATGGGGTATTAGATTACATTATGGAGCAAACATTATTATTCAAAAAGGGACTGTCGTCTCATAAGATTCAGACTTTACTCAAGCAATATGGATATAACGAAATTTCTGAAGTAAAACAATTTACCTTAATAAAATCGATTATAGGCCAGTTTGACAATGTTTTAATCCTTCTTCTTATTGCGGCAGGCGGCGTCTCGTTTTTTGTTGGTGAACGGCTTGACAGCTTATTTATTTTCCTGATTGTTATCCTCAATGCTTTTTTTGGTCTGTATCAGGAGTTCAAGGCTGAAAAAGCTCTTTCTTATCTGAAAAAACTCACTGTCACGACCATTCGTGTCATTCGGGACAGAAAAGAACAGCAGATTGACAGCCGAAACCTTGTGCCGGGTGACCTTATCTATACTGAAGAGGGAACAAAAATACCAGCAGACTGTCAGATAGTTGAATCACGCAATCTTGAAATTAATGAGGCTTCCCTCACCGGCGAATCATTGCCAGTTGTAAAAAACAGCCATGATCTAAACAGTAATCAACTGTTTA
Organism: uncultured Gammaproteobacteria bacterium; assembly: GCA_964543535.1. GTDB lineage: Bacteria > Patescibacteriota > Microgenomatia > UBA1406 > GWC2-37-13 > GWC2-37-13. The sequence continues at coordinate 101,937 of CAZIYS010000002.1, forward strand.
TGGGAACAGTTGTTGCCAAAGGAAGAGGGTATGCGCAGGTGTTGAAAACCGGAAATTATACAAAATTCGGTCAGATTGCCAAAACTTTAACAACAATTAAAGAAACAAAAACACCCTTGCAGAAAAAACTTGATGTTTTTACCAAACAAATAGGTATCATTGGAATCGTTGCTTCTTTGCTTGTATTTATCCTGTCCTTTATCCAGGACAAAAGTCTTATTGAAAGTTTTATCTTTGCCGTAAGTTTAGCCGTGGCGGCTGTTCCCGAAGGGCTGCCGGCGGTTATGACTATTACTTTAGCTATTGGAGTGGAGCGAATGGCCAAGAAAAAAGCCATTGTTCGCAAACTCAATGCCATCGAAGCTTTAGGATCCATTACTGTGATTGCCACTGATAAAACCGGTACGCTTACCGCAAACGAAATGAGAGTTAAGAAAATCTTTGTTGAAAACAACGTCTACGAGATAGCACATCATCCTCTTTTAACCAATCATCCATTTTCCAAAATCGTCTTGAATGGTATTTTGTGTTCTACGGCAGCGCTTGTGACAAAGATTGATCATGGAGATTTTGATATTATAGGCGATGCTACAGAAGGCGCTCTTCTTCTCATGGCTCACAAAGTAGGAATGATTCCTGAAACAGTCAGAGAAAAGTGGAAGATTATTGATGAACTAGCGTTTAATCCGGTAACCAAACGGATGACAATGGTGGCAACGCGTGGAAAGGAAAAAATAATTTTAACTAAGGGAGCGCCGGAATCTATTCTTTCAATATCTTCGCACATCTTAATTGGGAATAAACCAACACCTCTTAGTCCTCATTATATTAGTCGGATTGAGAACGAATTTGAACGTTTTGCGCGGCAAGGTTTACGGATGATTGCTTTTTCTTATAAAGAAAATATTGATAATAATTTAGAGAAAAATCAAATATTTCTTGGGTTTGTTGGCATTGCCGATCCGGTCAGAGAAGAGGTATTAGAGGCGGTCAGAAAAACTCAAGAAGCGGGAATAAAAGTAATAATAATAACCGGTGATAGTCCTCTGACTGCCGAAGCAATCGGGATTGAGACCGGAATCATCAAAGAAGGAGAAGATATCATCACCGGTCATCAGCTCGATGATTATTCTGACCAAGAGTTAATGCCGATTCTGGCAAAAGTAAAAATCTTTGCCCGCACCTCGCCGGAACACAAATACCGTTTGGTTAAACTTCTGCAAAAGCAGGGTGAGGTAGTGGCGGTCACCGGTGACGGCGTTAATGACGCATTAGCTCTTAAACAAGCAGATGTAGGAGTAGCAATGGGGATTACCGGGACCGATGTAGCTAAAGAAACCGCCCATATGATTATTACCGATGATAATTTTGCTACTCTTGTTGGCGCGGTTGAAGAAGGGAGAAACATCTTCAATCACATTAAAAATGCTATTAAATATCTTTTGGCCTGCAATATGGGTGAGGTAATTTATATAATTGCGGCAGTAGTTTTCCAGCTCCCACTAGTCACGGCTCTTCAGCTTCTTTATATTAATCTTGTCACCGACGGACTGCCGGCCATCGCCCTTGCCTTTTCACCAAATGACAGTAATATCATGAGAGAAAAACCAAGACGAGTGATGACGATTTTAGGAAAACATGATTTTAGATATATTTTTTTAGTGGGTATCTTCACCGCAGTTCTTGCCTTTTTATCTTTTCTTCCTTCAATCATCTTTTCTCAACAAAAAATAGCTATCACTCTTGTATTTACCTCAATCATTATCATACAACAGTTTATCCTCGTTGATATATGGCTTTCTCACAGATCTATTTTTACTCACTTTTCTCTTCTAAAAAAACCGATCTTTATGATTGGATTTTTCTTTCCTTTTATCCTACATCCTTTTATTATCTATAATTCGTTTTTCCAAAATGCATTCTCTGTTACCTCTCTGTCTTTTTGGTATATTATCTCAACATTATTTATATCTCTTCTTATTTTTATTCCTCTTGAATTATTTAAAAAAATAAGAAATAAATAAACTACTTATAATAAATCATCTTAAATTTGCTATAATTTTAGAGTCAACCAGGGGTGGCAGAGCGGCCAATTGCACTAGACTGTAAATCTAGCGGGTTTTCCCTGCGGAGGTTCGATTCCTCCCCCCTGGACACGGTTGCGACTTGTCAGGCGGCGCGACAGCGCCGCCCACTGTTCCGGAAGGTCACAATCGACTATTCTGTCTTTCAGAGTTAGGTTCGAGCCGACTTTTTTTAGGAACTCTCTTTTTTGAAAAAGATTTATATTGTCCGATGCGATTTTATCCGCAGTCAATGCTGTGTTGAAGAATTCTCTCATAGGTTCGAGCCACTTATTTGGTGATTGTTCAAGAATCGATATTCTCTCCTCCAAAGTTTTTTTAGCACCCATAAATTTTTCCTTTTTTGACAGATAATCTTCGCGACTTACAACATTGTCCAAGTAAGAATCCAAAAGTTTATTGAGCTTTTCATTGAGACTTTGGAGGTCCTTTTTGAACTCTTGAACAATCACCAATACTTCTGACCGTTGTTGATGTTCATCATTAGTTAGTTTATTAATAAACCATTGGTGGTCAGAAGTGGACAAAGAAACTTTTTGAATATGTTGGTTGAGTTGCGGAATGATGGCATCTTCAGTGACATATGGTTGAGAACATTTGACCAACTTGTTTTTCTTTGAGCACCTGTAATAAACAAATTGCTGACCTTGATTTAAGGATTTGTAATATTTAAGATGTTGTTCAGCCGAAACCATCATTCCGCACTCACCGCATTTGATTAAACTGGTGAAAGGAAAGTTCAAGGGTTCTTGAGGGTGGGATCGACCTCGCATTTTGATAACTTCTTGGACTTTATCAAAAAGTTTCTTTGTAATAAGTGGCTCATGGATCCCTTTGTGGAGTTCGCCATTGAATTTGAAGTGGCCATAATAAAACGGGTTGACTAAGACCTCTTTTATCTTGTCTTTCGGGTGGGGTCGATAATTTTTGGTTTGAATATTATGTTTCGCCAAAAAGAGACTGATCTGCTCAAGGGAATATTTACCACTACTATATAATTCAAAAACATTTTTGACAGTTAAAAAAATAGATCTATCAACTACAATTATTTTTTTAACTCTATCATTGAGATAGCCTAAGGGAGCATGATTGGGATAGATACCCATTCTCACTTTTTGGCGAAACCCCCTCTTGGTATTTTCGCTTAAATTATCGACATAATATTTGCTTTGACCAAAAGCAATTGATAACATGAAAAGTCCTTGGGGAGTATTTTGAAACCAGAACGAGGGAAACTTTAGATCATTAAGCTTATCTTGGTCGAGCAGATAAACGATCTTTCCCGAGTCGACAGCATTACGGGCAAGTCGATCCGGGTGCCATGCTAAAATGCCAGAAGCTTCACCACTTTCAATACGGCCAATCATCTCATTAAATATTGGCCTGCCTGGCATTTTGGCAGTTCTGGTTTCAATGAAAGTATCGGCTATAAAAATATTTTCTTTTTGGGCAAAGCTTTTTAGTTCATCAAGTTGGGAGGGAATAGATAACTGTTGCCTTTCATCGTCATCAGTCGACTTTCTGGCATAAAGAAAATATTTTGAAGCTATCCCAAGACTTTTCATGTTATCAGATTAAAAAAATGTCTAATTGCAAAATAATAGTACACCTCTAGAAATGATTTTCAATATCATAATTGATCTCATTGATACAAAAGTACATATCTAGTACTGACTGGATAACGGAGTGATAAATATTAGACATTTTTTTAAATAAAATTTCCTGTTTTTATTGCTTTTGGTCAAACCCCGCCCTAAGGCGGGGAAAGAGATAAAATCGCATCTCCCGCCCCAAGCGGGAGTAATTGTTAGGACGCAAAATGGGAGGACAATATAAATCTTTTTGAAAAAACTAAAAAAAGATGATTTAAGAATAGTTGATTGTGACCTTCCGGAACAGTGGGCGGCGCTGTCGCGCCGCCCGACAAGTCGCAACCGTGTCAGTATTTACAACTTAGTTAGAACTCATTTTATCAAAAACTCATAACAAAA
>CAZIYS010000003.1:0-94146 GCA_964543535.1 uncultured Gammaproteobacteria bacterium
CTTTTTGCTTTACTCCTTCAGGCGGCCCCACCTATCCGGCTGCTTCTAACTGATCAAGTAAACGGGCGGCCCGAGCATAACCAATGGAAAGACGTCTTTGAAGAAGTGAAGCTGAAGCTTTATCCTGCTGCATAATAATCTCAATTGCCTGATTAAAATATACATCGTTTTCCCCACCGTTAACGGCAAATGAAGCTCCTCCAGCGGTTTTTATGTTAACTGCCTGCTCCGTTACCTCTTGGGTATAATGAACCTCAGGCGCTTGAGATTTTAAGAAGTTAACTAAATTATTGACTTCTTTTTCCGTGATAAACGGTCCTTGAATACGGACTGGTTTAGCTTTATCCGGCGGTAAAAATAACATATCTCCCCGACCGAGTAATTTTTCCGCGCCCGGCATATCAATGATCACTCGTGAGTCAATCATTGAAGAAACATTAAAAGCAATACGGGTGGGAATATTGGCTTTCATTAAACCGGTAATCACATCAACTGAAGGACGTTGAGTCGCTAATACTAAATGAATTCCGGTTGCCCGCGCCATCTGAGCTACTCTTGTTATTAATTCTTCGGATTCGCCCGGAGCAAAGGTCATCAAATCTGCTAATTCATCAATGACAAAAATAATATAAGGTTTTTTCTCCACTCCCTCAATCAGATTATAACCTTCAATATTGCGGGCGCCGGCTTTGACGAATAATTTATATCTTGCTTCCATTTCTCCGACCGTCCATTTCAAAGCTGAAATAATTTTTTCCGCATCAACGATCACCTCGGTCAGAAGATGAGGAATAGAATTATAAATCGAAAGCTCAACTCTCTTAGGATCAACTAAAATCATTCTTAAATCTTCTGGTTTGGTGCGGAAAAGGAATGAACAGATCCAAGCATTTAAAAGGACTGACTTACCCGAACCGGTCGCTCCGGCAATCAAAACATGGGGCATTTTGTCGATTGAAGCAGCTATCGGCTGACCAGAAACATCTAATCCTAAAGGTACTAATAACGGATCATTGTTGGAAGTAAAAATCGGAGAAGATAATAGATGTTTTTCCGTGACAATTTCCGGCCTTTTATTAGGAATTTCAATTCCCACCATTGATCTGCCGGGAATCGGCGCCTCAATTCTCACCTGACCGGTAGTTGCCGCCAAAGCTAAAGCAAGATCATTAGACAAAGCTGTTATTCTTGACAGTTTGGTCCCCATGGTAATTTCTAAAGCATATTGAGTGACAGCCGGTCCGTTATTGACTTCCGCTACTCTGGCTCTGATTCCAAAGGAGTCAAGAGTTTTTTCAATTACCGACGCATTATACTTAACATCACCTCGGTCAGCTTCTTTTTGAGACACATCAGCAAGTAAACTGATTGGTGGGTAAACCCAAGTCGTGCTTGATGATTGAGGTAAAGGTTTAATGGTTATTTGATCGGATTTTTTCACCACCCCAACCATAGTTTTGATTAATTTTTCTTCCGCTTTCTTATCCAAAATAAACTGTTTTTCCGGGCTTTTTTCTTTTTCCTCGCCTTTGGTCATTAATGATCTAAATAAATAATTTTTAATAAAAAGAAGGGCTGACTTTAAAATGGTAAAGATAAAAATCAAGAAAGCATCAATTGAGGTATCAAGAAAAAGTACTAACCCAATAACAAAGATTACACCCATAATAATGACAGCACCAATCACGGAAAAATCTAGTTTTAAATTTTCAAATATGCTTAAACCAAACTCTCCTGATTGGAAAACTCCAATTAAAGCAATAAAAATCATAATTAATCCACCGGTAATATTATGTCTGATAAACTTTAGTTTCTTAGTGTTAAAAAAATGAACTGCGACCAGTAGCAAAATTAAGGGAATAAAAATAGATAAGCCGCCAAATTTGGAGACTAAGATTTGATTTAATTGAAAAAGCATTCGACCGTTTCCCTGATTGGAAAAATTTTTCGCATAAGAAACAATTGACACTAACGCCAATCCGATCAGAATAAACCCAAAGATATTAAAAATCGTTCTCTTATTTATCTTGATTTTCAAAAATGGTAATCGAATTAATGATCTGCGTCTTGCCATAATTTTCATTGTACAGGATTATTTTATCATCTGCAGATTAATTCTTCCCATGTTATCGATCTGATAGACTTTGATTTTAACTTTTTGACCGATTTTAACAACGTCTTCTGGATGCTTAACAAAGCCCGTCCCCATTTTGGACACATGAACCAAACCTTCCTTGCCGGGAACCATCTCAACAAAAGCGCCAAAAGGCAAAATCCTTTTAACTTCGCCGGTAAATTCTTCGCCGACCTGAATTTCGCGGGTTATGTTGCCAATATGAGCAACAGCTTCATCGACCTTTGCCCTATCTAAACCACTTATAGTCACTCTACCGTCATCTTCCACATTAATCTCTGTTTGAGTTTTAGCAATTAAAGCTCGAATATTTTTTCCACCCGGTCCTATAATCTCCCCGATTTTATCTGGAGGCGGAGTCAAAACCACAACCTTTGGTGCATAACGAGATACTTCTTTTCGAGGTTTAGAGATGACCTTGTTCATAGCTGCTAATATCTCAAGTCGTGCCTCTTTACCCTGTATGAAAGTATCTTTTATCATTTTTGAAGTCAAACCCTTATTTTTGACATCAAGCTGGATGGCGGTAATACCGTCTACAGTTCCCGCAATTTTAAAATCCATTTCTCCGGCAAAATCTTCAAGACCCACAATATCGGTTAATATTGCATACTCATCATCAGAATTTGACATGAGACCCATGGCCACTCCGGCCACAGCTTGTTTCAAAGGAACACCCGCATCCATAAGTGATAATGATGATCCAGAGACACTTCCCATGGATGAAGACCCGTTTTCCGAAAAAATTTCTGAAACAACCCGAATCGCATAAGGAAAATCTTCTGTCGATGGCAACACCGGTTCAATAGCTTTTTCAGCTAGGGCTCCGTGACCAATTGCACGCCTTGAAGGACCCATCATACGACCAGTTTGACCATAAGAATAAGGACCGTCCGAATAGTGATGAATATATCGTTTTACTTCTTTTCCTTCAGGCCCCTCTATGAGTTGTTCCAAAGTCGTGGAACCCAAAGTGGCAATGGAAAGCACCTGCGTCTGCCCTCTTTGAAATAAAGCGGAACCATGAGTGCGAGGCAAAATCGATACTTCAGCATTAAGATCTCGAACTTGATTAAATTTCCTGCCATCAGGTCTTATTTTCTTATCTAAAATATTTTCCTTAATATTTTCATAGTTGTTTTTGGTAATTGCACTCAATATCTGTTTATTATCAAATTTTTTTTCTAACTCTTCATAAATTGCATCTACGATTTCTTTAATCATCTTATCTTCGCTTCCGGCTGTTACCGCCGCCTGTTTTACGGCTTCCAAAACTGGTTTTGCATATTTAGATTTAACGAGTTTAAGAATTTCAGAGTAGTCTGCCTCAACAGGCGCAACATCTTTTTTCTTACCAATTTCTTTAGTTATTTTTTCAATAAACTCGATTATTTTTTGGTTTTCGACTTTAGCCATCTCAATACCTTCTTCAATGATTTCTTCTTTGATCATGTTTGCTTTGGTTTCAATCATTAAAACTTTATCTTTTGTCGATGAAACAACGAGATCAAGATCAGAAAATTCCTGTTCATTCTCAGTCGGATATAAAATAAAAGCAGATTCTTTGTTTTCGCCTGAGGTTACGTATCCAACGCGAACTGTTGAAATAGGACCTGCCCAAGGAATAGAAGATATAGAAAGCGCAACTGATACTGCAATCGCCGAAAGAATTTCTGGATCATTGACACCGTCAATAGATAAAAGCGTCACAACAACCTGTACTTGTTTTTTATATGTTTTTGGAAAGAGTGGTCTGATTGATCTGTCAATGATTCGACCTTTCAATACTGCGTCGTCCGATGGTCGACCTTCCCGCTTGACCCAGCGGGATCCTTTGATCAGTCCGCCTGCATAAAGTTTTTCTGCATACTCAACAGATAATGGAAAATAATCAATATTAGGATTTTCAGGCCCTACTGCTACAGTGACCAGCACGGCCGTGTCTCCGAGCGTCGCATAGACTGAAGAGTCAACTGCTTGGGCAAGTTTTCCAAACTGGAGTGTTAATTTTTGTCCATCAATCTCAATGGATTTTTCGATAATATTCATTATTTTTTAAGTCCTATTTCTTTTATTAATTTCTTATATCTCTTTTCATCCAATTTTTCCAAATAATTAAGAATTCTTCGTCTTTTAGCAATTACTTTAAGCAAACCCCGGCGCGAATGATTGTCTTTTTTATTAATGTCCAAATGCTCGGTTAACTTGACAATCTTATGACTAAGAAGAGCTGCTTGGACTTCCGGAGATCCTGTGTCCCCTTTTTTCTGACCAAATTTTTCAATTATTTTTTGTTTGTCATCTTCTATTGAGGCAATCTTTTCTACTTTGACAGCTTTTGTTGCTTTTACAACTTTTTTGTCTTCTTTTACTTTAACCATAGTTTCCCATTATAATTGAAACCAATGAGACTTGCAAGAGAGATTTTGCCGAAAAAACTGATTTTTCAAATAATTATTTTGTTGCTAATTATAATATCAATCATCTTTCTTGTCCCGCCCTTTCATTGGTCTGTAATTTTGTTCCTAATCTCCCTAATATCCCTAATGATTTTTTTTCTCTTTAAGCTATTTTTTACGATTAAAATAGCCTTTTTTCTGACTATGCCTTTATTTTTAATAATTTCTCTCCTAGCTCTCAAACTTTTTGACCCTTTAAATCTAATATTAGTCATTAGCCTATCAATTGCCATTGGCCTTTTGATAAAATGATAAAATGACAAAAAAATTTTATATCACAACTGCAATTCCTTATGTAAATGCACCTCCTCATATTGGTCATGCTCTGGAATTTGTCCAAGCTGACACGGTTGCTCGTTATCATCGTCTACTTGGTGAGGAAACCTGCCTACTTTCGGGCGCTGATGAAAATGCCCTAAAAAATGTCCAAGCCGCTGAAAAAGAAAAAACACCAATTCAAGAATTTATCGATAAAAACGCCAAAAAATTTCAAGAACTAGCAAAAAAATTATCAGTAAAAATTGATATCTTTCAAAGAGGAAGCGATAAAAAAAACCATTTTCCTTCAAGTCAAAAACTTTGGCGGCTTTGTGCGGCTAAAGGTGATGTCTATCAAAAAAAATATAAAGGTCTCTATTGTGTTGGTTGCGAAACGTTTTATCCTTCTGATGAATTGAATAAAAAAGGCGAATGCTTTGAACATCCGGGAAAAAAACTTGAAGAAGTTTCAGAAAAGAACTATTTTTTTAAACTGTCCAAATATCAAAAACAATTAATCAATATTATTTCTAAAGACGAGCTAAAGATTTATCCAGATTTTAGAAAAAAAGAGGTTCTATCATTTCTTAAAAAGCCACTTTTGGATATTAGTATTTCCCGAACAAATGAAAGAGCAAGAAATTGGGGTGTGCCAGTCCCAGATGATAATACGCAAAGAATCTACGTTTGGTTTGATGCTGATAACATCTATCAATCAGGAGTAGGTTTTGGCTGGAATGAAAAATTATATAGGAAATGGTGGCCAGCCGACGTTCATGTTATTGGTAAAGGAATCATTCGTTTTCATGCCATTTATTGGATCGCTTTTCTATTATCAGCTGGTTTGTCATTACCAAAATCTCTTTTTGTTCACGGTTACCTAACTATTGAAGGCCAAAAAATGTCAAAAACCTTAGGCAATGTTATTGATCCGTTTGCACTTGTTAATAAATACGGAACTGACGCTATCCGCTACTATCTTCTCCGTGAAATCCCGCCGTTTGATGACGGTGATTTTTCCTACCATAGACTTGATGAAGTTTATAGTTCCGATTTGGCCAATGAACTAGGTAATCTGGTTATGAGGATAACTACTCTGGCTGAAAAAGACGAGTTAAAGCTTCCGGAATATACTAACTACGAACTACTAACTACTAACTACAACCCATTGTTTGACTCTTTTCAATTTAATCTCATCTTAGAAAATATCTGGAAACAAATCAAAACCCTCAATAAACAAATCGACAACTTTGCCCCCTGGAAAAAAACCAGTCAAGAACGAAAAAAATTTTTAACAAAATCATTAAGCGAAATTAATCAAGTCGGCTATGAACTTCAGCCATTTCTACCGGAAACCGCCGAGAAGATTCTAAAAGCCACGACTGGAAAAATCGCCAAAATCTCCCCGCTTTTCCCTCGACTTTCTAAATAATGGAACAGATCGTCATTCCCGCGCAGGCGGGAATCCAGTCGTTTAGTCAAAGATGCTTTAAAGTCTTAAGGTAATTTACAAATCTTGTAGATTTATTTTGCTAAATCTTTCATTGAAGGCAAATTCCAATTTTTTCCTCTATACGCTCTTTCAACTATTCTTGTTGCTCTAAAATGCGAGGGATCTTCATTTTTATCAAATTCTTGTCTCCATATAAAAGTAATTCCTTTGCCTTTAAAGGTATTTTGAAGAATTTGTCTGCAAGCAATTTGTGTTGCTATAGCCGTTAACTCCATATTTCTACCTTTCTTAGTATTTGTTTGCATTTCTTCACCTGATTCAACAATTAATGATGTGGCCGACCCACCAGCTTTTATAATTTTCTTTTTTATTTCTTCTTCTGGTACACCTGCATAAATAATTAGTTTACTTGGATCAAATTTTCCCTTAGTGAACACTCTGACAAGTTTGAAAATAATCTCGTTCAATTCTTTGTCCGGCTTATCTAATAATGTAGTATTATCTCTGAATTTATCAAAAATTTTGTTTGTTATTATAATTCCTATTGGAGAAGTTAATTGTAAGTTAGTTTGTCGAACTTCATCGGGGGATAAAACATCGCCTTCTTTAAAAGATAATTCTCTGCCTAATGTGTGACCAATTTCGTGAACAAGTTTTTCAAAATATCTCAATGCTGTTGAAGGAGTAATCCATATTTCTTTACCAATAGATAAAGCTCCTATTGTTTTTGCAACATCTTTTTTTTCAAATCCTTGAACATTTTTTGGTAATGATTCCTCCTCGTTCATGCATAAATGATAACAAATATGTTTAGAAACATCTATTCATTTAGCCAAAATATGCATAAAAAATTCAAATCCTCCATGACTCCGGATCCTCGTCTTCCTTAACGTCAATTAACAATCAGCAATTAACAATTAACAATTTTGATTACTTTTTTTTGCTAAAATGTAATCTTATGAAAACAAAGTTGAATAAACTACTTGATAAAATAAAAAGCCATAAAAAAATTATTTTTTTAATTAGCAGTATTCTTTTTCTTATTTTTGTCTTTTTTTTTATCTTTTATAAATTACCTTCGCCTTTAAGCTTAAAAGATTTTAAAGCCACTCCTTTATCAACCCATATTTTAGATAGAAACGGAAAACTTCTTTACCAGGTCTATCAAAAGCAAAAAAGAACACCAATTAAACTCAAATATCTACCGCTTTACGTAGCCCAAGCCACTATTTCCATTGAAGATAAAAATTTTTACCAACATCAGGGAGTATCGATTTTTGGCGGAGTAATTCGAGCCATCAAAGATACGGTTTTAAGACAACAACTTCAGGGCGGATCAACCATTACTCAACAGTTGGTCAAGTCAGCCTTATTAACATCTGAAAGAACTGTAAGACGAAAAATTCGCGAAATAATTTTGGCTCTTTGGACGGAAAAAATCTTTTCTAAAAATGAAATTCTCGAGTTTTATCTCAATCAAATTCCTTATGGCGGCGCTATCTACGGCATTGAAGAGGCATCACAAAGATTTTTTGCTAAACCGGCAAAAAAATTAACTTTGGAAGAAGTGGCTCTTCTAACTGGCTTACCTCAAGCGCCTTCTTTTTATTCACCTTATAACAATCCTGATTTGGCAGTCACCAGACGCAACGAAGTTTTAAAAGCTATGTTTGAACAAAAATATATTGATAAGAATATTTACAACAAGGCGATAAAAACCAAACTTATTGTCAAGCCCTTTGAAGAAAAAATCAAAGCCCCTCATTTTGTTTTTTACATCAAAAGCTTACTCGAGCAAAAATACTCGACTAAAGAAATTGAAGAAGGCGGTTTAAAAGTAACAACGACTTTAGATCTTGATATTCAAGAAGAAGCAGAAAAAATTCTCAAGGAAGAACTGGAAAAAGTCAAAGACCTTGATGTTTCCAATGGAGCTATTCTTGTTACCCGACCGCCGACCGGAGAGATTTTATCGATGCTCGGGTCAGTTGATTATTTCGCCACAGATAGCGGTACTTTTAATGTCACCACCTCAGATCGTCAACCAGGGAGCTCCATCAAACCACTTAACTATGCCGTCGGGCTGGAAAGAAAATTGGTAACGGCAGCTACAGTTTTTATTGATTCACCAACATGCTTCACTGGTGGAGGACAACCTAAAGGCTACTGTCCTGTCAACTACGATGGCAAATTCCATGGACCACAAGGTTTAAGATTTTCTCTTGGTAGTTCTTATAACATTCCCGCTGTTAAAATGCTGGCAATCAATGGAGTCAAGGATTTTGTTGCTTCAGCTTCGGCCTTTGGTATTACCACTTTTAAAGATCCAAAAAATTACGGACTATCTCTCACTCTTGGTGGTGGTGAAGTAAAAATGACCGAAATGGCAACAGCTTTTTCTGCTTTTGCCAATCGAGGCGTTGTTAAAAACCTTAATCCGATTCTAAAAATTGAAGATAAATTCGGCAAAACTTTATTTAAATTTGAAAATCCTAATTTGGTTGCCGATATTAAAAAACCTCTTAACTATCCAAGCTTTTTATCCATTTCCGGAACTAAAGCAATTTCTCCTGAGACGGCTTTTTTGATTTCTCATATTTTATTAGACAATAATGCCCGCTCGGCTGCTTTCGGCGACTCATCTTATTTAGTTATTCCTGGTAAAGCGGTTTCGGTTAAAACCGGTACCACCGACGATAAACGGGATAACTGGACCATCGGCTATACACCTAATTTTATGGCCACGGTCTGGGTAGGAAACAATGACAATACACCAATGAATCCTTATTTCACTTCAGGTGTTACCGGAGCGGCGCCGATTTGGAATCGGGTAATGAGATTTGTTTTAAAAAATCAGCCTGATCTCTGGCCGATTCGGCCGGAAACAGTGATTGGCAGGCAAGTTTGTTGGGACTCGGGCGACCTGATGGTAAAACAAGATGACGGTAAAGAAAACTGTCCATCACGATTTGAATATTTTATTAAAGGTACCGAACCGAAAGAATCACATATTTCTAAACAAACTATTGCTGTCACTAAAGACAATAAACTGGCTCCGGAAAATTTTCCTGACATTGAAATGAAGGAAAAAACCATTATCAAAGATGCTTTTGGTATTTACTGTGTTGACTGCAATCATGACAATGAACCAGTTCAAACTATTCGACTTTAAAAGCTAAAGATTTCTGAATAATCGACCTCTATTCCATTTTTAATTTTTTCATAGTAAACTATTTTTACCTTAATACTTTCGTTAAGACCTTTTTTTATTTTATATGTTTCCGGTTTTATACTTACAGGAATATCACCAATAAATCCATCAATGCCTTTTGATTCTTCAGCAGGAGTTGCTAATCTATAATTGTTTTTCATCAATTCCGCTCCTTTTTTTAATATAGCTTCCTGAAATTTTAATCCTATAAAAGTTTTTACGACTACTAAATCTTTAACCCATTTTTTTATTATTTCATCATCAATTTTATTGATGGAGTTTTTAAGATTAATTACCATATCTTTAAGCTTATTTGTTGCCATTTCTATTGCTTTAGGATACTTTTTTAAATACCATTCTTCCCATTTTTCTATTTTATTTCCTTTAAATTCTTGAATTAATTCACTAAGTTGACCTACTATTTTTGGTCTGGTTGCTTGAGAATTTTGATTAGCTAAATTTAAAATCTGCGTTGAATATTTTGGAAATTCTTCGACTGAAGAACCTAAATATTTTTTTATTTGCTCAAAAGAAATTTTTATTTTAGTCATATTTTTTTGAATGATATTTTAGATCCAAATTGTAACTTTCGCGGATCTATTTGTTTATTTAACTTTATAGGATCTTTAAAAATATATTTTAGCTTATTAATTTCTTTATTAAAATCTAAGTTTAGTTTTTCTTGTTTTATAAATTCAAAAACAGACTTTTCAAACATATTTTTTTCGATAAATCCTATTTTTTCCTTTATTATTGGTAAAAAGTCTGAATTAATTTCATATCCAATTGAATTACGATCTAAATTTTTTGCCGAAAGTGTTGTTGTCCCACTACCTAAAAATGGATCTAAAACCGTATCACCAACAAACGAAAACATTTTAATTAACCTTTTTGGCAGTTCTTCAGGAAACATTGCAATATGATTTGTTTGTTTTTGCCCATTAAAATTCCAGTGACCGGTAAAATATTCATTCCATTCTTTTTGAGTCATTTTAGATTTTTCTTTTATCTCTTTAGTTACTTTTGGGGCCTCACCTATTTTTTTAAAAATTAAAATAAATTCGTAGTCTATCTTTAAAATTCCATTTCTTGGATAAGGAAAAGAGCCCATTATAGAAGCTCCTCCTGTAGTATTAGTTGTAGTAACTTTTTGCCAGATAACCGCTCCCATATAGTCAAAACCGATAGTCTCACAGAACTTTATTATCTCCGTCCTAATTGGGATAACCTTATACCGACCGTAATATACAGAACGAGCAAATTGGTCACCAATATTAATACATAATCGGCAACCTTTATTTAAAATTCGAAAACACTCGTTCCACACTAAATTTAGGTTATTAATATATTCTTCGTAAGTATTATCAAACCCTATTTGCTTTTCAGAACCATAATCTTTTAATTGCCAATAGGGTGGAGAAGTTATGATCAAATGAATGCTTTCATTTCCAATTTCCTTCATTGATCTCGAATCTCCAATAATAATTTTATGATTTGTATTCATAGAAAAATCATAACAGAATAGTATATCAAATACCACTTGACAAATACTAATATACTATTATAATAGTATGTATTATGAACAAAAAAAACTTTGGAGAACTGATCAATAGTTTTTTAAAACAAAAAAACTCAGTAGAAATGAAAGATTTTTTATTTGGTATATTGACTCCAAGCGAGCTTGACGAACTAACAACCAGGTTGCAAATTGTCAAACTTTTAAAAAAAGGCCTCCCCCATCAGGAGATCGCCCGCCGCCTGAAAGTCGGTGTAGCGACGGTGACACGAGGGTCAAGAGAATTAAGAATAGGGAGATTTAAAAAAATATGAGAAACAAAATAAATTCTAAAAATTGGTGGACTTGTTTCCTCTGATGAAGCAGTAGACTTTTGTTGGACAAACCTCTGCTTCAAGCGGAGGTTATTTTTTTATATTAAAAATTTACTAATTAAAATTATGAAAAATACAAAAATTACACTTTCAGAGTCGGAGATTCCAGAATATTACCTAAACATTGTTTATTATCTAAAAAAATATTTAGGAAAACTGCCCGATCCGCCTTTGAATCCGGGAACAAAACAACCGGTTGGGCCACAAGATTTGGCAGCGATTTTTCCGATGGAGTTGATCAAACAGGAAGTATCGCTTGAAGAAAAAATTAAAATTCCTGAAGAAGTCAGAAAGTTATATAAACTTTATCGGCCAACACCATTGATACGAGCTTTGCGACTGGAAAAGTTTCTTGATACGCCGGCTCATATTTATTATAAATATGAGGGAGCGAGCCCCACCGGTGCTCATAAACTCAATACCGCCATCGCTCAAGCTTATTACAACAAAAAAGAAGGAACAAAAACCTTGGCGACTGAGACCGGAGCCGGCCAGTGGGGTTCGGCTCTTGCCTTGGCCACTAATTTTTTCGGCATGAAGCTAATAGTCTTTATGGTCCGGGTTTCCTTTGACCAAAAACCATTTCGTAAAACCGTCATGGAAACTTATGGCGCTGAAGTGTTTGCCAGTCCATCGGAAAAGACCGAGTTTGGGAAAAAAATCCTTAAAGCTAAACCTGATCATCCGGGTAGCTTAGGAATTGCTATCAGCGAAGCTTTGGAAACAGTCGTTAAAAACAAAGGTTATAAATATTCTCTTGGCAGCGTCTTAAACCATGTACTACTTCACCAAACAGTCGTCGGACTGGAAGCAAAAAAACAGATGGAAAAAGCCGGAGAATATCCAGATATTATCATTGGTTGTTGCGGAGGAGGCAGTAACTTTGCCGGCCTAGCCTTTCCATTTTTAGTCGACAAACTAAAAAGGAAAAAGAAAACTAGATATATTGGCGTTGAACCAAGCTCTTGTCCATCTTTAACTAAAGGTGAATATAAATATGATTTTGGCGATACCGCTTGTATGACGCCGCTTCTAAAAATGAAGACTTTGGGAAGCGATTTTATCCCTTCGCCGATCCATGCCGGAGGATTACGTTATCACGGCATGGCGCCATTGATTTCCTTTTTATACGAAGAAAAATTAATGGAAGCAGTTGCTTATGAGCAAAATCCTGTTTTTCAAGCCGGGGTTGACTTTGCCAAATGCGAGGGAATTATTTCCGCCCCTGAGTCCAATCATGCCATTAAAGCCACCATGGACGAGGCGATCAAGGCCAAAAAAGAAGGCAAAAAGAAAGTGATCGTCTTTAATCTTTCCGGCCACGGCCTTTTAGACCTGAACGGCTATGACAAATTTTTGCACAATAAATTATGAGATATAGTGTCATTCCCGCCCCCGATCGGAGTCGAGGGCAGGCTCCGGCGGGAATCCAGTCTATAAATACATTAAAAGATAATTGTAGTCTGGATCCCCGTCTTCACGGGGATGACGAGGAAATGTAAATTATTAATTGTTATAATTAAAAAATATGATAGACAAAAAAGTCCTTGAATACAGCGAAACGCTGAAAAAAATGAGGATTGAACATAAATTTGCCGAGCATCCTGAATTAAAAACACCTTTAGAGGTGCAGTCTTATCTTGGATTAACTTTGGCTGATGGATTGTCAACTTTAATAATGAAAGCAGATAACGAATTTGTTGCTCTTGTAAGAAGGGATGACTGCCGGCTTGATTTTAAAAAAATAAAGAAAATGCTAGGAATTAAAAAACTTGAAATTGCGAAACCAGACGAGTTTGTTAAATTTACCGGTTTAATTGTAGGAACAGCTCGGGTTTATAATCCAAACTTAAGGACGATCCTTGATAAAAAGCTTTTTGAAAAAAAATATTTAACCGGTGGTACAGGAAGTTTTACCTGTAGTTTTCGATATAAATCAGAGGATCTAAAAAAAATTCCTGATAGTGAAGTTTACGATATTATCGAGGAAATAAAATCAACAGGAATTAAACGCGTTTTTTCCGGTATAAGGGCAACAGGCAGATTGCATCTTGGAAATTATCTTGGTGCAGTTAAGGGAATGTTGGAGATTCAAGAAAGCGGTCAATATGAAACAGTATATTGTGTAGTTGATGTTCACTCGATAACAACCCCATATGATAAAAAAATGCTTGCCAAAAATAAAAGGGAAATCATTATTGATTATCTGGCGGCCGGGCTTGATCCGAAGAAAAGCATTTTAATATATCAATCTGACGTGCCCGAACACATCGAGCTGGCTTTTTATTTTTCGACCGTGACAACAATTGCCAGAATGATGCACTTGCCAACTTATAAAGATAAGATTAAACAGTTCCCGAATGCCAATACCATGGCTCTTCTTAATTATCCCGTGTTAATGGCGGCAGACATTTTGATTTATAAAGCATGCCTCGTCCCGGTTGGCATAGATCAGGAACCACACTTGGAAGTTACCCGGGAAATTGCCAGGAAAATGAATCAACTTTATGGAACGGATTTTCCCGAACCGGTCCGCTTCGCCACTAAGGGCGAATATATTCCTTCTTTAACAGGCGAAGGTAAGATGGCGAAAACTGTTCAAGGAAGTTATATTAACTTAACCGACTCTCTTGAGGAAATCAGAAAGAAAGTCCGCTCTGTTCCAACGGCAACTGTTTCTGGAGGCGAAATGACTCCGGGAATTAAAACTCTTTTTACATTCATTAACCTATTCCGTCCGGCCGTCACGGATAGGTATAAGAAAGAGTTTGAAAATGGCACCCTTAAATTTGTTGAACTGAAGGATGCGATTGCCGAAGCGATTTACAAAGAACTTAAGCCTTTCCAAGAACGACGGGAAAAAATTGCCTCAGATCAAAAATATATCGACGAAGTGATCAAAGACGGAGCCGAACGCGCCCGCACAATCGCCAAAGAAACTGTTAAAAAAGTGAAGCTAACTATGGGGCTATCTTATTTGATATAATCTGATCGCTATGTCAAGGATTATTGAATGGGGTCGACAATTTTTTGGTATAGGAACACCTAAACATATATTTGAAGCTCTGTAGGAAAAAATGGAGTAGAAATTAATATTGAGCTAAAGCAACCCAAAGGAACAATGGTTGTTCGATATAAACCTGGAACAAGAATTCATTTTGAAAGTGAAGGACACAAATACCGAAAATTTGGAGTTGATGAGGAAATTCTTGCTAAAGAAATAAATTTTTATGGTGAAGGAATGTCTAATGGAATAACAATCAATGATGATTATTTCAAAGCATTAGGTGATCCCTCAGAGGTAACTCCATTGATAGATATTACGCCTACAAAATAATTTTCCTGTTACAAAGAAAAAATTGGTTTTATATAAAAATCTTCCTCTTGAAATTGAAAAAGTAATATACTATTCTTATGGTGAACGAGAGTTCATTAATTAGAAAATGGTTGTTGGAGAATAGAAAATCGTAATAGAAAATAGAAATTAGTTAATAGATTTTTCCAATTTCTAGTTTCCAATTTCCATTACTAATTTTAAATTACTAACAACGAATTTCTAATAACTATGGACACACCACTAGCCGATCGAATGCGGCCGAAAACTTTAGAAGAATTCGTTGGCCAGGAACATTTGGTTGGAAAAGGAAAACCAATCCGCCGGATGATTGAAAATAAAAAAGTCATTTCTATGGTTTTTTGGGGTCCTCCTGGAACCGGGAAAACTACTTTAGCTCGAATTATTGCTAAATATATCGAAGCTTATTTTATTCCTTTTTCAGCTGTTGCCGGCGGAGGCGTGGCTGAAGTTCGAAAAATCATTGCCGAGGCTAAAAAGAACTATGGTCTTTTTCAAAAAACTACCGTTTTATTTGTTGACGAAATCCATCGTTTCAACAAAGCCCAGCAAGACGCATTCCTTCCTTATGTTGAAGATGGAACCATTACTTTAATTGGCGCGACCACGGAAAATCCCGGCTTTGAAATCATTGCTCCTTTAGTTTCCAGAAGTCAGATCTATGTGCTCTACGCTTTAACCGAAAAAGAAATTGAAACCATTACCAAACGGGCAATAAAGTTTTTTCCAAAACATAAATTTGAAAAAGAAGCCATTGAACACATTATCAAAAACGCCAACGGTGATGGTAGAACTGCTATCAATGCCGTTGAACTTTCTTCCTCACTTTCAAAAAAAATCTCTCTCAAAGTTGCTGAAGAGGCAGTCCAGAGAAAAGCCATTTTTTATGATAAAAAAGGTGACTGGCATTACGATACAATATCCGCTTTTATCAAATCAATGAGAGGATCCAACCCCGACGCTACTTTACACTATTTAGCCCGAATGATCAAAGCTGGTGAAGATCCTATTTTTATTGCCCGTCGTTTAGTGATCTTTGCTTCTGAAGATATTGGCAATGCTCAACCAACCGCCTTGGTTTTAGCAACAACGGCCATGCAGGCTTGTCATATGATCGGCTGGCCTGAAGCTTCATTAATATTAGCGCAAACAGCCACTTACTTAGCCACTGCTAAAAAATCTCTTTCTTCTTCGATGGGCATTTGGTCAGCTCTCTCTGATATTGATGAAAAAAACCTCGATCCGATTCCCCTTCATCTTCGAAATCCGGAAAATAAAATCATGAAAGCTTTAGGCTATGGCCAAGGCCATATCCGCTATCCCTGGAAGATCGAACGCGAAACCGGCAAAAAAGTTATCCAAGAATATCTCCCAAAAAATCTTAAAGGAAGAAAATACTACGTTCCGGATTGGAAATGAGGACTATAGCCTTTTTCTATCAAAACCTTTTTTATCTCTTCAATAAAAACAGGTAAAGCGTTTTTTTCTTGGACAACTTTAATTACTTTTCCTTGTTTAAAAATAGCCGCTTGATTTTTTCCTCCGCAAATACCAATATCGGCAAAACTTGCCTCTCCCGGACCGTTGACAACACAACCCATCACGGCCACTTTTATTGGAGCATCAACTTTTGATAATATTTTTTCTACTTTTTTTGCTAAACCAATTAAATCGATTTCTGTCCGGCCGCAAGTCGGACAGGCAATTATTTCCACTCCTTTTTGACGCAGTTTAAGAGATTTCAATATCTCCCAAGCAATTTTTACCTGTTCTTTTGGATCACTGGTTGTAGAGACTCTAATCGTATCACCAATTCCCTCAGCTAAGATTGAACCAATACCAACAGCGCTTTTCACTATACCTGTTAAAGACGGCCCAGCTTCAGTAATACCAACATGTAAAGGATAGTTATAACGCTTGGCAAACATTAAATGAGCTTCACGAGTAACCATCACGTTTGATCCTTTTAAGGAAACAACTATATCAAAAAATTTTAAATCTTCAAGAATCTTTATATGTCTGGTTGCTGATTCAATCATTACTCTGGCGATCCCAAACTTTCCATACTGGGCATACAAATCTTTCTCTAAAGACCCCATATTTATCCCGATTCTGATCGGGATATTTTTTTCTTTACAAGCGCAAACTACTGCTTCAACCTTATCTTTACTTCCAATATTTCCCGGATTTATTCTTACCTTATCTACTCCTTGTTTAATAACCTCCAGGGCCAGAAGATGTTGAAAATGAATATCAGCCACTAAAGGAATTTTTATTTGTTTTTTTATATCTCTTATTACTTTTGCCGACTCCATATCAGGAATTGCTACCCTAATAATTTCGCATCCTGCTTTTTCCAATTCATGTATTTGCTTAACCGTTGCTTCAATATTTTTTGTTTTTGTCTGAGTCATTGACTGAACCCGAATCGGATTACCAGCTCCTAAAACTAGTCTTCCTACTTTAACCGGCCTTGTCTCTGCTCTTTTATAAAATTTATTTGGTACTGACATGAAATATATTTTTATATTTAACTTTTAAGTTTTTAAAGGCTACTAAGGCTCTATTTTCCGACTCAAAAAAACCCACCATTGAAAAACCTGAACCAGCCAAAAGTGTCTTCGACGCTCCATTATCTATTAAATCATTTTTGATGCTTGTAATTTTTGAACAACAATTAATCGCCAGTGATTCAAAATCATTATATAAATATTTTAAGATATTTTTCTTGTTTTTTAAGTTTATTGCTTCCTTAATCATTTTTAAATATCTTAAATGCCGACCAATTTTTCGAAAATCCAAATTATCATACATCCATTTGGTCGATGGTTTTTTTTCCTCTGGAGTTATGATCACCAGCCAAAACTTAGGCAGTTTGAAAGAAAGAGGAACTACTTTACTTCCATCACCCTCAATCTGACACAATCCTCCCTGTAAACAATAATGGACGTCTTTTCCTAATTCTTCTGCTAATTTATTTATTTTTGATTTATCTAAATTTATCTGCCAAAGTTTCATTAATCCTTTAATCGCCGCCGCCGCATCGCTGCTTCCTCCGGCTAAACCTGCTTTGATCGGAATATTTTTTCTTAGATAAATTTTTGCTCCAAGATCTTGATTCTTAACAAGTTTTTTCAACAATATTGCCGCTTTATAAACTAGATTATCTTCAGTGAAGCTCCACGGGCTTACGCCCGATGGCATCTTTCCATGCAGGATTCCACGTGGAGCGGAACCCTGTACCGTCCCGCTTAGCGGGACTGGTACATGGGCAACTCCCTCAATCTTTTTTTTTATCGGTTTAAACAACAGCTCATCAAATAAATCAATTTGACAGTTAATAGATCTTATTTGATGATAACCTTTTTTAAGGTTATAAGGTAGGACATGAAGGTTCAGATTTAATTTAGCAAAAGCCTTAGTTCTTATCATATTTCATCAGACTAACTATTGTCAACGCTTGAATTCCTTTTCCTTTTCCAAAATTAGTTAATTTATCTCCACTGGTAAAAGCGATGCCAATATTTTCTTTTTTTATATTCAATAAATTGGCTAAAGACTTAGTTATTTTTTCTCGATGTTTTTCTAATCGCGGCTGGCCCGCCTCAATCATAATAGCAATATTGTTAATCTTGAAGCTTTTTCTTTGAATTTTTTTCAAAGCGACCTCTAAGTACTTTCTACTATCAGTAATTCCTTGTTTACATAGCAGTCCCGAATAAGTATCAAATGAGCCCAGGCCGATAGCAGTATTTAAAGCATTACATAAACTATGAATAACAATATCTCCATCAGAATCTGCTTCTAATTTAATCGTTTTATCAATCAAAACTCCCCCTAAAATTAAAGGTTTTTGATTTTTATTTTCCAAATTATAAGCTTTGATTCTATGACTATCTTGACCAATGCCGACTCTAAATATCATTTATTTTTTGATAATTTTAACAGCTGTTTAACAGTTATAAGATCTTGCGGGTATGTTATTTTAACATTAATTTCATCCCCAGGCACAATAAAAACTCTTTTTCCTAATCGTGTCACGAGCTCACTATCATCGGTCGGAATAAAATATTTATCTCTAATTGCTTTTTCTAACGCCTGAAGAATTATTTCTCTTTTAAATCCTTGCGGTGTTTGGGCAATCCAGGTCTTGCTTCTTGGTAAAGACTTTTTGATAATAAAACCATTGCTGTATTTAACTGTTGCTGTTGGAGGTATAGCAGTCATTGCCGCTTGATACTTGATTGTTTTTTCAATTAGTTTGTTAATTAACCAAACCGGTGTTAACGGCCGATTGCCATCATGGGTAATAATATACTTACCTTTAGATGCTTTTATACCGTTATAAACCGAAATAATCCTTTCTGGTCCGCCTAGAGTAATTTTCGCATTAAAGCCAAACTTTTTAATAATCTTTCGGTATTCTAAGATATTTTTTTTATTGGCAACAACAATGATCTCGTTAATTGCTTTTACTTGCTGAAACTGACGCAGGGTATAAAATAATACTGGTTTTCCATTTATCAAAGCCATCATCTTATTTTCCCCAAATCTAAAACTATCTCCGGCCGCAGTAATAACAACAGAAATAGTATTTTTCATCTTATTTTAATCAACGGTCAATTAATCTTTGAGCAAAAATTTTTCCCCAAGATTCTGCTTTGAGAATCTCCTCTAAATTAGGATTTTTTATCACTTTATGCGCTTTAATCGTCTTTTTAATAATTAAAGGAATCTCTGTAAAACTAATTCTTTTTCCAAGAAAGGCTTTGACGGCAGATTCATCGGCCCCATGCATCGCGGCCGGCATGGTTCCGCCTTCCTTAAGTACCTCAAAACCAATTTTTAACCCAGGAAACTTGTCAAATGGAGGCGCCTCAAAACTGATTTTTTTACCAATCAGGTCGGCGTATGTAGTTATATCACTTTTTTTTCTTTGCGGATAAAATAAAGCATACTGAATATAACGTTTCATATCTGGCGTGCCAATTTCGGCAATTATGCTTCCATCGACAAACTCAACCATTGAGTGACATAAATACTCCGGTTGGACGACGATATTAATTTTTTCCGGAGAAATATCAAACAACCATTTTGCTTCAATAACTTCGAAACTTTTATTGATACAGGTAGCGCTATCAATGGTAATTTTATCGCCCATTTTCCATGCGGAACGATTAAATATATTTTTTAAAGTAACTTTTTTTAAATCTTTTTGGCGCATCTTGGCAATTGGACCTTTGCCCATTGTTAGAATTAATCGCTTAATCTCTTTTTTTTTTCCTGTTTGCAGACATTGAAAAATAGCTGAGTGCTCAGAATCAATTGGGATTAATTTTACTTTATGCTTATTAACCTCTTTCATCACCAGCTCTCCAGCTAAAACCAAAACTTCTTTGGTGGCCAAAGCAACATCTTTGCCGGCTCGGATTGCGGCAAGCATTGGTTTAAGACCTGCTAAACCTACTACCGCAACAACAACCATATCAGCCTCTTTTAAAGTAGCAAGTTTTTCTAAATCTTTTTCTCCAACAGCGGCAATAATTGGTTTAAATTCTTGGACCTGTTGCTTTAATAACTCTGTATTTTTATTGGTAGAAATTCCAACTACTTTAAACTCTCCTGGGTGGGCTTTAATTATCTCAAGGGTTTGTCTGCCAATCTGTCCGGTTGATCCTAAAATTACAATTTTTTTCATAATTTAAGTCTCATAAACTAGTTGAACTAATATATTTCGTAAACGAGCGCAGTCGAGCTCAATTAAAAAAATTCGTTGAAAAGAACCAAGAGCAAGTTTACCATCAACAATAGGAATAGTCTCGCTAGTGGCTCCCATCAAAAGATGTAAACAATGCGAATGACCATTTAAACAATCAGATGCTCCCAGATCACAAACTAAATTCTCTGTTCGAGAGGACAGATCATTATGATGATAATATTGTTTTGGAGGTGAAAGTTTTTCAACTAGATTCTTAAAATCTTGATAGATTCCTTTTTCTTTCTCATTAATTCTTATAGCCGCGGTTGTATGTTTTGAAAAGATAGTCACAAAACCATTTTTTGCCTGATTCTTTTTTATTAGATTTTCTATTTTTTCTGTAATATCAATAAAATCTAAAAAATTTTTTGTGGTAAATTTTAAAATATGGTTATGAATTTTCATATTAATTCTTCAATCTTTACTTTTGGTTTGGAAAAATATTTAACTACTTCATCAATCAAATACTTTGGCGCGGACGCTCCGGCGGTTATTCCTAATTTTTCAACATCTTTAAACCAAGAATTTTTGATTTCTGAGATATCGTTTATCAGATACGAAGAAACTCCCTCTTTTTCTGCCACCTCTCTTAACCTATTTGAATTGGAGCTCTCTTTTGATCCTATTACTAAAACTAAATCTACTTTTTTAGCTAATGTTTTTACCGCGTTTTGGCGATTCTGTGTGGCATAACAAATATCGAAAACCGGTGGTTGAATTAGCTTTGTAAATCTTCTTTTCAAACAGTTAATAATTTGTTTAGTGTCATCAAAACTTAGTGTTGTTTGGGTTAAGATAATTAGTCTATTTGTTTGTGGTGGAATAATTTTTTGTGCCTCATTAAGAGTTTCAATTAAAACAATTGATTGATCTGGAACTTCTCCCAAAACGCCTATTGCTTCCGGGTGGTTTTTGTGTCCAATATAAAAAATAAAGTATCCTTCTTTGGTATATTTCTTTGCCTCTAAATGAACCTTAGTCACTAGAGGACAAACCGCATCATAAATCTGAAGTCTCTTCTTTTTTGCTTTTTCGTAAAGACTAGGTGGACTGCCATGAGCGCTAAAAACTACCACTGAACCATTGGGAATATTATTTATATCTTCAACAAAGATTACTCCTTTTTTCTTAAAATCAGATATTACATGACGATTATGAATAATTTGATGTCTGACATAAATAGGGGGTTTATGTTTTTGTAATATTTGATCCAAAATATCAACGGCTCTTTTTACCCCAGCGCAAAAACCTCTCGGAGAGGCTAAATAGATTTTTTTTAGTGTCTTCATACTTTTATAGTCGAGAAAAAACTATCAATCATTCCTTTTTTTATTAGATAAACGGTACACGGAAGAAGTGAAAATAATAAAGAAGAACAGAATAAGGCAAAAACCAAATCAAATAAAGAACCATCATATAGAAAATCCTAAAAAAGTTTTGTTTTGAGGAGAATCTTAGCGCTAAATATACTAAAATCAATTTCCAGATTAATAGACTTAAAGAATAAGCGATAAAAAAAATGCTAAATGACTTACCTAAAAGAGAAAAAGTTCGAGGTGGCGGAAGAACAATATATAAAAATGAGGTTGATAAAAACCAGATAAGAGTTGGCAAAAGTGAATAAGAAAGGGTGAACACAAAACTTTTCCAGTTTAGTCTTTTCTCAAAGACTTTGCTTAAAAAATAAAAGAAAAATACTGTCAAAAAGAAATTAAAAAGAAAAATAAGAAAAATCAAGGTGGCTGGATACGGTTTATCTCGTAAAAAATAAATAAATTTAAAATATAGAAAAACTAAACCGGAAATAATCAATAGCTGATAATAGTCTTTCTCAAAACTAATCTTTCGCATTGTTTTATAGGGGTAAAAAATTAGCAGAATAAAATTCCTGATGACCAAAACCAAAGAAGTAATAAAATCAATAGCCATATTGTAAAAATGTTACCAATCTTATCAACAGCTTTCCTAATAAAAGATATAAAATTAAAGAGATTAAAAAAGCAAAAGGAATCACATAAACAAACGGAATTATTTTTAAATAGGCGGTTATTTTTTTAAAATAAAAGGTTAAAAAATCAATTCCTAAATCATTTGGTTCAATAGAAAAAACCTCATTTAATTTTTTTTTCAAACGAATATTTATTGTTTTCATAATTCTTTATTAAAGACTTTAATAAAACTTTTTCTTGCCCGGAATAATAAACTTTCCGTTGCCTTAAAATTCATCTTTAATTTATCAGCTATTTCCTTAATTTTTACTCCATCAATATACTTTAGTCGTAGAATTACTCGATAATCATTTGGTAGATAGTCTAAAACTTTACTAATTTTTTCTTTTAACTCCTTTTTATCAATTTCTTCATCGATAAAAACTATTTTTAAACTTTCAACTATATATGAGGGAAGTTTGGAAAAAAGAATATTTTTAATCTTTCTCTTTCTTATTTGATCTACTATCTTGTGTCTGGCAATAGAAAATAAAAATGTTTTCAAGGAGGATTGAAATCGGAAATCACGAAGCGCTTCAATAAAATCAATAAAAATATCTTGGGTTAATTCTTCGGCGGTTTGATAGTTGCTTATTTGTGATTTAACAAAGTTAAAGATTGAAGGCTGATATTTTTTATAAACATAAAAAAGCGCCCTCTCGTCTCTTTTAATAATCTTTTTTAATAACTCTTTTTCTTCCTGATTGATCTCCATAACTACTATTTTATCACTTTTTCGTAACCACCACATCCATGAAATAACCAATAGGCAACTCTTGTTACGGTCGTTGTGGACACTTTAAGCTTTTTTGCAATGGCTTTGTAAGACATTCCTTGTTTTAATAATCTTGCCATCTCAAGCCTATTGGCAAATTCTTCAATTTCTTTTATAGTTAATAAATCTCTAAGAAAATTAGCCACTTCTTGTTCCGTTTTTAACTTTAAAAATGCTTTTGCCAAAAACTTTTCTTTATCGTTTTTTGGTTTATAAGGTTGAAAAGTGTTCATAATCATCTAAGATGATTTTAACTCAATGTCTTTATTTCGATAGTCCATTTTTACCCTAAAATGATCAAAAAAACCTTGTTGCCCCAATATTCCATATCCGTTATTAGAAATGTCGTTAGAAAATATTACTGGTGTATCAAAAAATATATTGCCAATCCCAATTTCTATAACGCTCAAATATCCTGATGCTGAAGCTTCTTTTTTTATGCCCTCAAAAAAGTGAGTTTTTAATTTAGTTATATCTATATCTAAAATTGAAGCAAGATTAGCATGAAAAATATTTAGATCAGCCCCTGAATCAATAAGCGCTAAATATTTAAACTCTTTACCGTTATGTTTTAAAATAATTTGAATAACCGGTCTATAATATGGACCAAATTTAGCATATTTAAATCGATACTTCATATAAAAGAAGTTCCAAAATAAGGAGTTATCTCTTTAGGAACTTTGAATAAAGTTGGAGATTTAAATCCTTTTCTGGTAGCTTTTTTATAAACTAAATTAGCATCATGTCCATAAGAAATAACATTATCTAATTTATCATTTAAAGCAATCCAAGAGCCTTTGTATTTTTTTTGGATTTTTGTAAAATCTATATAATCTTTCATAAGTTGATTATATCATAGAATCTCTGCAACAAAAAAGTCAAGAACAAAATACTGTTGACTTTTTGAATACTATGTATTATTATGTTAATACGTTAATATATTAGCTATATTGACTTTATAACTTTATGAACTTTATAAACTTGACAAACTCAAATTCTCATCATACTCCGCCTCTGGCGGGGTCGCCTTTTATGTAATTAATTATTAGTAAATTAATTCTCTACCCCGCCAATAGGCGGGTTTTTCTTTGGTGACCGTAGCTCAATTGGCAGAGCATCAGCCGGTGAAGCTGAAAGTTGCGGGTTCAAATCCCGTCGGCCACCCAAATAATAATTAAAAATTATTTTAAAAAATATGAAAAATGGCAATCTAAAATTAGCGATTCAAAAAGACGGGCGTCTTACCGAAGACGCTGTTAGTTTTTTGCGTTCAGCCGGACTACAGTTTGAAAACTATAAGCAAAAACTTTTTTCTAGCTGCAGAAATTTTCCGTTGGAAATTGTTTATGTTCGCGATGATGATATTCCTGATTATGTCGAATCCGGCGCAGTTGATCTAGGTATTGTTGGTCAAAATCTTATTAATGAAACTAAACCAAAAGTCAAAAAATTACTTAATCTCAGATATGGATTCTGTTCTTTATGTTTGGCTGTTCCAAAAGAATCAACAATAAAATCAACTAAAGATTTATCCAATAAAATTATTGCCACTAGCTATCCTAATTCAGCAAAATACTTTTTTGAAAAACAAAATTTAAAGGTGAGTGTTATTAAAATTAACGGTTCAGTTGAGATTACACCAATTTTGGGTGTCGCTTCAGCCATCGTTGATCTGGTTTCGACAGGAAGTACTCTGGCTTTAAGCGATCTTCGAATCATTCAAAAACTTTATGACTCAGAAGCGGTTCTTCTCGCCAATCCAAATTCAACCAGAGATCTTAAAAAGAAAAAAATAATAAATAAATTATTAATTCGATTTAAAGGAGTTTTATCAGCAAAAAACTATAAATATGTAATGATGAATGCGCCGGAAAATATTCTACCGAAGATTAAAAAAACAATTCCAGGATTGAAATCACCAACTATCTCTTCTTTAGTAACTCCTGGCTGGATTTCTGTCCAATCAGCTATTAAAGAAGATGTCTTTTGGGAAACCATCGAAAAACTTAAAAGATTAGGTGCTTCGGATATTTTAGTATTACCAGTTGAGAAATTAATAATATGAGAATAATTCGACTAAAAAACCTATCAAAGAAAGACTATCAAAGAATCGTCAATCGCTCGGCTGGGACGAATCAGTCTATTATGCCGGCTGTTAAAAAAATAATGGAAAAAGTTAGAAAACAAGGCGACCAAGTAATTTTAAAAAAATATCAGCAAAGATATGGAAAAGAAAACTATCAATCTATTCAAGTGACTCAAGAAGAGATAAAAAATGTCTACCAAGAAGTTGATAAGCCGACTATCAAGGCATTAAAACAAATGATAAAAAATATTACCCTGGTCCAAAAAGCTCAATTACCAAAAAAAGTGGATACGGTGGTTTCGTCTGAAGAAGGAATTAAAGTCTGGAGAGAATGGCGACCGATCGAAAAAGTTGGACTGTATATTCCAGGCGGAAAGGCCATCTATCCATCTTCTGTTTTAATGACGGTCATCCCCGCCCAAATTGCTGGATGCAAAGAAATTATTATGTGTTCTCCGCCACGAAATGACGGTCAAATACCATCAGCCACTTTAGTTGCAGCGGACATGATTGGTCTTAAAAAAATCTTTAAAGTCGGAGGAGCCGAAGCCATTGCCTCAATGACTTACGGCACTGAAACAATTCCTAGTATATATAAAATTTTTGGGGCCGGTAATTCCTATGTCACGGCCGCTAAAATGATCTCCAGAGATACGATTAGTATTGATATGCCGGCCGGACCATCTGAAGTCTTTATTATTGCTGATGAAACTGCCAATCCAAAATATATTGCTGCCGATCTTCTGGCTGACGGTGAACACGGTGAAGATTCGGCCTGTGTTCTGATAACGACATCAAAATATATTGCCAAAACAACAATCGAAGAAATAAAAAAACAGTTACCAAAATTAGCAACAAAAAAGTATGCGGAAGAATCTTTAAAAAGATACGGTCTTTTTGCTATAACAGATAGTCTGGACGAAGCAATTCAATTTACAAATAATTATGCACCTGAACACTTAGAGATAATGACAAAAAATAATTCTGAGGTTGTTAATAAAATCATAAACGCTGGTTCAGTATTTCTAGGAAATTGGACAACAAAATCAAGTGGTGACTATGTAACCGGAGCTAATCACGTTCTTCCAACCGGCGGTATGGCAAAAATGTATCCTCCACTTGGCGTTGATGCTTACGGCAAATGGATGCAAGTACAAGAATGTACAAAAGAAGGGTTAAAAAAAATTAAAAAAACAATTGAAGTGATCGCCGATGCTGAACAGTTGCCGGCCCACAAAAATTCCGTTTCAATTCGTTTTATAAGTTAATAATTATTTATGAACAAAAAAATATTATCAGAAATGGCACAAAAGATTACACCATACCAGTGGGCAAAAAATGTTGGGCCGGAGGTATTAAGATTTGATACGAATACTTTACCCAGTCCTCCGCCATGTGTAAATGATTTTCTAAAGGAGTTAATCGGTAATTGTCCTATTAATGAATATGGGAATCCGTCATACACAAAATTAAAAAATTTAATTTCAAAATATGAAAATACGCCCGAAGAAACGATTACAGTCACAAATAGCGGAGATGAGGCCCTTGATATTGTTGGTAAGGCTTTTTTGAATGATAAAGAATATTTTCTAATACAACCGCCAACCTACGAAATATTTAAATCGCAGTGCGAAATAAACAGAGGTCAAGCAATTGAAGTCCCTTTAATGAAAGAGACTTTTAAGCCTAATGTTAAGAATGTAATAAAAATATTAAAAAATAAACCAATAAAAATAACATTTATTTGCAGCCCCAATAATCCTACAGGAACTGTAACCGAAATTGATGAAATAGAGCTCATTTTAAAAAATACATCAGGAATTGTTTTGGTTGATGAAGCTTACAGAGAATTTTATGGAACTACTTGTGTACCGCTACTGGCTAAATATAATAATCTTGTTATTTTACGAAGTTTATCGAAATTTGGCGCGATGGCCGGAGCCAGAGTTGGCTATTTGATCGCCAATGAAAAATTGAGTCAAGTTTTTGATGCTATTCGATTTCCACTTGGAGTAAGTTATTTTTCATGCAAGTTAGCCGAAAAACTTCTTGAGCAAAATAAAAAATGGATTAAAAATCAAACAAGGATGATTAGAAAAGAAAGAGAAAAACTTTCTCAATCGCTTAGAAAACTTGGTTTTTTTGTTTACCCTTCCCAAGCTAATTTTCTCTTAGTTAATTTTGGTGAAAAAGCTAATGAGATCTGTCAAAAGCTTAAAGAAAATAATATCTTAGTTCGAGATAGAAGTAATAAAAAATATCTTGAAGGATGTGTAAGAATTACCGTCCGAAATAAAGAGCAAAATGATAGGTTGATTAATAGTTTAAAAGAATTGATATGAAAACAAAATATGATGGCTTGATTTTTGACATGGACGGCGTCTTGGTTGATGTCTCAAAATCTTATCGTGAAGCAATAAAACGAACAGCTGGTTATTTTTTGAAAAGAAATGTTTTGATGTCTGAGGTTAATGAAATAAAAAACAAGACGGGAATGAACAACGACTGGGATGCAACTTACGCTTTAATAAATAAACCGGCTATTTCTTATGAAGCGGTCAAATCATACTTTCAAACCTTATATTTAGGCGGAGACGAAAATATTGGTTTAATTAATAATGAAAAACTATTAATTTCAAAACAAAAATTACAACTGTTAAAAAATAAGTATAAAAAATTAGGGATCGCCACCGGCCGCCCAAAGGAAGAAGCCGGATATGTAATCAAAAAAAATAAACTAGAAAAAATATTTGATTGCGTTATTACTTTGGAAGATGTAGCCAACGGTAAACCATCTCCCGATTCGCTGCTTGCTGTTATCAAGAAATTAGGCTTAAAAAAAACGGTCTATATCGGTGACAGTTTGAGCGATATCATTGCCGCTGAAGCGGCTGGAATATTATCTCTTTACGTAGGTAAACAAAATATCGGCACAATTAGATTTCAAACGATATTAGAAGTTATTCAATATTTATTATGAATAAATCCAGTCAGATTTCCAGAAAAACCAATGAGACTGATATAGATATCAGTCTAAAAATAAACGGAACCGGAGTAAGGACGATTGATACTCCTGTTGGTTTTCTCAACCACATGTTGGATCTGTTTGCCAAACACGGATTATTTGATCTGAACATTAAAGCTAAGGGTGACGTTTTTATTGATGAACACCACACGGTAGAAGATATTGGTATTGTTTTGGGCCAAGCTTTTAACAAAGCAATCGGAGATAAAAAAGGGATCAACCGTTATGGATTTTTTATCCTGCCGATGGATGAAGCGTTGGCAACCGTAGCTATTGATTTTGCCGGAAGATACGCTTTTACGTTTGATTGCGATTTCAGCCGGGAAAAGATCGGAGATTTAAGTACCGAATTAATCTATGATTTTTGGGGCGGGTTTGCTCAAAATGCCAAAGTCAACCTTTATATAAAAGTGGAAAACGGGCGCAATGACCACCACAAAGCCGAGTCGATTTTTAAAGCGGTCGCAAAAGCGATTCGAATGGCTTGTGAAATTGATAAAAAAGCCTCGTTAGCAATTCCATCGACGAAAGGAGTTCTATGATAGCCATCATAAATTATGGACTGGGAAATCTGGCCAGTGTCAAAAATACTCTAGACAGATTAAAGATACCAGCAATAATAACTTGTGACATAGTTGAAATACAAAATTCGGATGCGATTATTCTTCCCGGAGTCGGCAGTGCCAAACAAGGAATGGAGAATCTGAAAAAAAGAAAGCTGGATAAAATTCTAGTCAGTGAAATTAAAAAAGGTAAACCATTTTTAGGTATTTGCCTTGGTATGCAGCTTTTGTTCTCAGAAAGCGAAGAAGGAAACGTCAAGTGCCTAAATATTATTGAAGGAAAAGTGAAACAGTTTAATAATAAAGATTATAAAATTCCGCAGATTGGTTGGAACGAGATAAAAATTAAGAATTCAAAGTTAAAAGTTAATAATTTATTTAAAAAAATTCCTAACAAAAGTAATTTTTATTTTGTCAATAGTTATTATTGTCAGCCCGATGACCAATCGATTATTACCGCTGAAACAAAATACGGAATTAATTATTGTTCCGTTTTGATTAAAAATAACATAACAGCAACTCAATTTCACCCTGAAAAAAGTGGCCAAATCGGCCAACAATTTATTATTAATTGGTTAAATCTATGATTACAAAAAGAATAATTCCCTGCCTTGATATGACTGAGGGAAAAGTTGTTAAAGGCATTCAGTTTGTCAATTTCCGCGACGTCGGAGATCCTGTTGCTTTGGCTAAAAAATACGATGAACAAGGAGCCGATGAATTGGTATTTTTAGATATTACCGCCACTACCGAAAATAGAAATATTTTACTTGATGTTGTCAGTCGTACGGCAAAAAATGTTTCCATCCCGTTTTCGGTCGGTGGCGGAATTAGAACCGTTGAAGATATGCGGGTAGTATTGGAAAACGGAGCTGACAAAGTCGCCGTAAATACCGGAGCTTTCAACAAACCGAGTTTGATTACCGACTGTGCTAATTATTTTGGTAGCCAATGTGTCATTTTATCTCTTGATGCTCGACAGGTAAAAAAGAATCGTTGGAATGTTTTTATTAATGGAGGAAAAACCGATACGGGCGTTTCCGCGATCAAATGGGCAAAAAAAGCTGTCTCTCTAGGCGCCGGGGAAATTTTACTGACTAGCATTGATACCGATGGAATGAAAAAAGGGTTTGACATTGAATTAACAAAAATCATTTCTAAAAATGTCAATGTTTCAATCATTGCCTCGGGTGGAGCCGGAAAAATAGAAGATTTTTATGAAGTTTTTAAAAAGGGAAACGCTGATGCAGTCCTGGCCGCTTCTCTCTTTCACTTTGGCGATTTAACAATAAATCAAGTTAAAAAATATTTGAAGAATAGAAATATTCCGGTTCGATTAATATGAAAAGACTTATTCCAACAATTATTCAAGACTACAAATCAAAAGCAGTTTATATGCTCGGATATTCTAGTGTTGAATCTTTGGTAAAAACAAATATATCTGGCTATGTCTGGTTTTGGAGTCGAAGCCGAAAAAAGTTGTGGATGAAAGGTGAAAAGTCCGGAAATAAATTAAAAGTTAAAGAG
The DNA here is from genome assembly GCA_964543535.1 of uncultured Gammaproteobacteria bacterium. Lineage (GTDB taxonomy): Bacteria > Patescibacteriota > Microgenomatia > UBA1406 > GWC2-37-13 > GWC2-37-13. The sequence continues at coordinate 30,483 of CAZIYS010000003.1, forward strand.
ATTTTTTTTGATTGTGATAAAGATACACTATTAATTAAAGTCAAACTTTATGGAAAAAACATTTGTCACACTGGAAATTTATCTTGTTTTTTTATACCAGTGTCATTCCCGCGAAGGCGGGAATCCAGGTCAATTTAAATCATATGAATATAAAAAGTATTTATAAAATAATCAAGGACCGCAAGCTGAAAATGCTGAAAGATTCCTATGTGGCTTCCCTATTCAAATTAGGGAAAGATCGGATTATCCAAAAAGTTGGCGAAGAGGCAACGGAAGTCGTCATTGCGGCAAAAAATAAAAATAAAAAAGCAATTACTTCTGAAGTTTCTGATTTATTATTTCACATATTAATACTTTTAAATGCGTTTGATATTAATATTTCTGATATTGAAGAAGAATTAGAGAATAGAAGAAAATAACTTACTTTTTAGCCAACTTCTTATGATAAATCACATCCTTATACCCCATTTTAATCTTTCTCCTCAGCATTTGTTTTTCAATTATTTTATTTAATCTATTTCTGTATTCTTCAGTATCAGTCTTTTCAAATTCAGGAATTAACTTAGGCGATTCTTTTTTTAAATATTCAAAAAGTCGAAACTTTATTTTTGAGTTTAAATTAAGATGCTCAAACCAAATCTCTTTGACGCCGACGCTTTCGAGTTTATCAACAATTTTTTTTATTTTTTCCTCGTTATTAATAAAATACGGAACAAGCGGACCGACGAATGCATAAGTATTAACTCCATTTTTTGCCAATTCTTGAAGTGCCTTGACTCTGGCAGTTACTGGTGGCGCTTTTACTTCCAAAAACCTAGAAACTTTATCATCTAGTCCCGTAATTGTCATTCCAACTTCGATATTTTTCAGTTTTTTAAATAAATCAATATCGCGTGTTACCAAAGGAGATTTTGTCAGAATCGAAACCTGTCCCTGATAACCAAAATCAATTAAAACCTGTAAACATTGTCTGGTTAATTTATATTTTGCCTCCATTCCTACATATGGATCAGTCACTGAAGAAAAAAATATCGAACCGAAATCATATCTTGAAGACGGCCGTCTCCTAGATAATTTTTCTAACTCAATTTTCAATAATTCTGGAGCGTTTATTTTTACATCTAAATAACTACCCCAAACTTCGTTCGGATGTTTCCACCGAGCAATCTGGGCAGCATAGCAATACATGCAACCGAAAAGACAACCATTGTAGCAATTAATTACCCAATCGGCGCCGGGAAGACCGGACTTTGTAAGAATTGATTTAGCCTCAATTTCGTTGATTTTAAGAATCATATCTATCGTTTAATTTTAGCAGATATGACAAGCCGTAACAGGTCTTTTGTAGGTTATAAGCGATTGACTAAAATAATACCTTTAAATATTCTGTTATTAGGTTTAATACAAGTTAACGGGTTAAAGAGTTAACGGGTTAAAATACATGAAAATCATTAAGTTTGAAGACCTAGAAATCTGGAAACTATCATTAACAATAACAAGAAATATTTATGATATTTTGTCTAAGAAAGAATTTAATCATGAATTTGAAATAAAAAATCAAATAAAAAGAGCTGTAATATCTATTTCTTCCAATATTGTTGAGGGTTTTGAAAAAAATAACAATAACGAGTTTATTAGATATTTAAAAATTGCAAAAGGATCGGCTGGAGAAGTTAGGAATCAAATATATATTGCTTTTACAGTTAAACAAATTACTAAAGAAGAATTTGATTTTATTAATGAATTACTAATAACGTTATCTAAAAAAATTGGTGCATTAATCATTTATCTGGAAAACGAAAGAAAGCATGGTAATTTCAAACCCGTTAACCCGTTAACGCGTTAACCGAATAACATAATTAACAGTTTGTTATTAAAGAAAGGAGGTGATATAAATGGATGCTAAATATAGTCCCAAACCAAAACTTGATTCTAAAATTTTAAAGTGTAGCGGTAAAACGATTTTCTTCGATACTTATGAGGCAAAAAACAACAGCAAATATTTGAAAATAACCGAATCAAGATTTAATAAAGAAACCAAGCAAAACGTCAGATATTCAATAATTCTTTTCAAAGAAGATATCGAGGGATTCAAAAAAACTTTAGAAGAGATAAAGCTCGACTAATTATTTGCCTAAGTAAAACCGTTTCTCTTTGTTATTAAATTTTTCGATGGCGTAACGAAGCATTGTCCGCGGCATTGCTTTGTAATATTTATTGAGAAAATTAATCTCTATTTTTTTATCTTTTTTACCCAGTTCACGCAGCATCCAACCAACGGCTTTGTGAATCAAATCATGCTTATCATCAAGAAGAATTTCTGATATTTTCAATGTATCGATACATTGGTTGTTGCGGATAAACTCAAAAGTAGAAATAATGGCAATTCTTTTTTCCCAAAGATTTTTTGACTTAGCTAATTGATATAATATTTTCCTGTCTTTATCCAATAACCAATTGCCCAAAATATATTCGCTTGATAAATCAACCAAGTCCCAGTTGTTAATCTGTCTGCTGTTTTTTAAATAAAATTTGACAATATCTTCTTTTATTCTTTGATCGGCATTATTATATTTAAATCTTAAAATCATCAAAGCTGATAAACGATGTTCGTGAATCTTACTATTAAGAAGTTTCTGCAAGTCTTTTAAATCCAGTCTTTGATATTTTTTGCTAATCGCTCGAAGGCGAGGAACCGTAATTCCCAAGAACTGATCTCCTTCTCCATATTCCCCTTTTCCAGTTTTAAAAAAGCTTATAAAAATTTTTTCTTTCTCCGGATCCGCCACTTGTTGTAACTCTTCGAGAAGTTTTTCCAACTTAATTTCCATAAATTTCTTAATTTCAATTTATTTCTTCTTACTCCCTCTTCACTTCCCAAAATTCCTTCCCGGCCGCATCCCATTTTAATCTTTTTTCATCCGGGTCGGAAAAATTAAACTGCTCATTAACAAAATATAAAATTGTGCCGGATTTTTTAGCCACATTAACCACTCCATGAGCTACTCCTCGAGGAACTAAAACTAACTTTGCGCTTCCTCCTCCCATTATTACTCTCATCTTTATATCTTTTGTATCTGAATCATTTCTTAAATCCCATAGACCTAAGATCATATGATCTTCAGCCGGAACATACCAAACATCTTCCTGTTTAAAGTGTATATGCCAGGCCTTGACGCTACCAGGAAGAAGAAGGGTTCGATTAACTTGTTTTACTTTAAAATCAGGAAATGCTTCCAAATTACCGTGTTCATTAACGCGTCCCAACTCTTCAAAAGTCCCATCCTCACCAAAAAACTTTTTCACTTCAACAATTTTCACGCCTTCAATCACTTTCTTTTTTGAATAGTCCTGAACATAAACTGCTTGCTTTAACTTAACTAAAATATCATCAAGACTCAAATTTTTCATACTATAGCTTTTTAATTTTTAACTTATTAAGGATATTATAGTATAATTTATAGATAAAAATATAGTCAGCATAGCTCAGCGGTAGAGCAATCGTTTCATAAGCGATCGGTCGCAGGTTCGAGTCCTGCTGCTGACACTTAATTTTTGTTATTGTGACTGGTTTCCTTTTCCAGTTTTGGGAACGGCATTTTTTATTTATTTTTGTTGACTATTTTGCATTAGAGTATTATAATAGTCTGAATATGTCAGCCGAACAAGGAACACTTCAAAAAACAGCACATAGAATCGCTGAGGTAAACATGGACGTTAAACTTCAAATGGCAATCGGTCAAGAAGAAAAAGGAATTTATTATCAACATTTAGTTGAAAGCAGAGATTATATAAGTGATAGACTTCAAAGAATAAATGGTATAAATAAACTTAACGGATGGATTGTCTGCGGTTCAGGCATAGCCTCACTTCCTAACTCAAAAGATATTAAAATACTAGATACAATCTTTACCGAACAAATACCTAACTGGCCTGTCCCCCATGTAGAAGGACATGGAAAAGAAATATTTATAGCTGATATTGGCGGGCAAATAGTTGGAATCCAGACAGGAAGAGAACACATGTATGAAACTGATAACTCTCCAAGACAGCTGAAGATGATAACTGCTCCACTTATTGTTGCTAAGGGTTTGGGAATCAACTGGTTAATAACAACCAATGCTGCCGGAGTATTGGATAATGGTAAAGTTCAAAAAGGCGATGTTGTGGTTGATGTTGATTATGTTAACCAGCATGGTGTTAATCCACTGATGGGACCTAATGATGAAAGACTGGGAACACGATTTCCCGGCAAAGGAAACGTCGCTGATCCCTATATGTTCGCAGGTCTTGAAAAATTTATTCCTCAGGATAACCTCCATTTGGGCATATATACCTTATCTAGTAATGCGCCTATGTATGAAGGAGGAGGAGATATTATCAGAGGAATGTATGAAGAATATCCAGAATTAGTCCAAGCTTATGGAATGTCTTTTGCCATGGAGGCAATGGTGATGCAGCATTTTAATAATCCGCCGGTTGATGAAAATGGTTTTGACCGGCCGGTCCGATGGATTGGACTGACTGCAGCAACCAATGTTATACCTCAGGTAAGTACACCAACAAAAGCAATGCTAAGACAAGCTGCAATTCCAAATCCAAACCCAACTTCTCATCAAGAAGTCCTTGAAGGTGGAATCCTTGCGGAAAAACTACTTATCCCTGGAGTTATTAGACTTTGTGAATCTTTTTCTCGTCAACCACTCCCTCCAATAAAATAAAATTTATAAAGAATATTTTTTTATTAACACTTTCAAATCATTTGATAAGATTTTTTGTATTCTATTTTCAAATCAATATTTTCTGCCATGTCCCGATTCAATCCTGGATTTAGGGCGCATCCAATAATAACATGACCAAATAATCTACTTTGTATGCACCACAAAGGGCCGTAATCATCTCGCTTAGCGTGACGAACGAGCCCTTAGGCAAACGAATTGTTTATCCTTCCGACTTGTCCTCCGTAGTCTTGACGCAGGAGGAAGCTTTATTAAGCGTAGGAGGATTAAGTAAATTATAACAATTTGTAAGGATAAAAAAATAAAAAGTGATATAATAATTTAAAATTGTTGTTTATAAACGACAAAAATTAAACCCTCTTTTAGCCACCATTTGTAGACTATATGCTACAAAAGGTATATAATGGTGCCATGAGAAAAGTTTTTTTTCTCTTAACATTTACCTTTCTTTTTATTTTTAGTAATCCTGTTTTTGCTCACCCTGGAAGAACTGCCGCTGATGGATGTCATTATTGTAAAACTAGGTGCGATTATTGGGGAGTTCCTTGGAATGAGAGACATTGTCATGGAGGCGGAGCTGTTCAAGGAATTCAAGAATCAGCTCCTGTTTATAATCCACCAACAAATACTCCTATTCCACGGCCGACCTGGACACCAGTCCCAACTTATATTCCAACTCCAACAAACACTCCTTCACCAACAGTTACTGTTACACCTCAACCAACGAAGATAATTTCTATTTCACCAAAAACAAAAGTTAAGACTAATAAATCGAACAAACAATCAATCAAAAAGAAAACTTTTTGGCAATGGTTGTTTGGTAAATAATGTTTTTTAATTGGTAAAACTTTTACTAACAAATTATTTGAGAGGACAAAATTTAAGGTAAAGTTTATGGACACCTTTTTATATTAATATGAAAAATGAAAATAATATTTCGATAATTCTTCGTCTGATTTCAGGGATAATGTTATTTCTTGCTTTAGGCTATCATCCATATTCTTATTACATAGTTCTTCGATGGGTAGTTTTTGGTTCTTCGTTGTATTCAGGATGGGTATTATCAAAAATTCAAAAACATAATTGGTCTTGGTTTTTCTTTATTGTTGGAATTTTATTTAACCCAATTTTTCCTGTTTATTTGGATAGGTCAACTTGGCAAGTAATAGACATTATCACTGCAGTTATTTTTGTATTATCATTATCAATTAAAAATAAAATATATGAAAAAAATATTTAGCACCTTGTTACTAGTAATTTTGTTTCCAATAAGACAGATTAAAAAAATAAAGAAAGATAATTTTTTATTAGGTTTAATTTTTGGAGCACTGTTTAGTTTGATTGTTAATATTATTTCCATGCAAATACAAGGCAAAGTTGATAAACAAAGAGTTTTTGAAGCTATTGAAAATGAAATTGTATCTAATTTAATACAGGCGAGTGGAAATTTGAGTACGGCTAATAGACAAAGTGATAAAGATGCTAATCCATTCATAACCGTAAGAAAATTTTCAAGAGACATTTGGGAACAGTCAATTGAACCGCTTCAATATGTAGCACAACTTGATTCAAAAAATCAAATATTAATTAATTCTTACTATTCATATCTAATTCCTGAAACAAATGCCGTAATAGATATGCGAAATGCCCTATATATCAAAAGCATGGAGGATTGTTATAACTTTAATAGAGTATTAACCGCTAATGAAAAAGAAATATGTAATAGAAAATATCACTCCTACTTAGATTTAAATGCTTTATACAACTCAGACGATGTGTTTAAAAAAAGTTCAGAGTTATTAAAAACCTTCCATCCAACTCAAGATAGATTAAATAGTCCAATATTAAAATTCTTAATGGGTTCAGAATCTATGAGAATATTGTCTGGAGAATAATATGAAAAAAATTTATATCATAATAACTCAGGTTATATTTATATTAACTTTTTTATTTATTTTTACAAAAATAATTGGTCAAGTACATGGTGTAGAAAATAAAGTATGGAACGAAATTGTTGATGTTTTAAATAAAGAAACAAAGTCATATGACTCATACGTACTTTTTACTGAAGGAATCAAGAATTTAGATATTAACTCATTAATAGCTGAATATAACAATAAGTCTATTCTATGGAAATCAAGCTTTCAGGAAGGAAAATTTGTTTACGAAAAATATTCTTCAAGTTCAGATGAACAATTGAGGGAAGTTACAATTACAGCATTAAATGCCTCTAATAAATCATTAGAAGCAATAGAACAGTATGATAAAGCCTTCAGTGGTGAATTAAGTAAAGAAGAATTAAATACTACTTTTGATTTAGGCGATTCGTTAATTATAGAGGCATCAAAAGAACATTATAAAGCAGTTGATTTATACAATAATTACTCAGGATTTAATTCACACCAAAATTTATTATATACGTTGTATATATGTATAGCTTTATCGGCAATTTTTACTGTTATTTTATGGTTTAAATCTAGAACCTCTTCTCATTATCAGTCAGACATTATTAAAGCTCAAATATTTAAAAGTTTATTAGGAAGCTCAATGTGGTTATTTGGAGGATTGGCTCTTACAACCTATTCTTACTCTTATGTTAGCAAAGAGGGGGGTACTTATTATATTTTGTATGGACCAATTCTTATTGGTGCTTGGCAGATGTTGAAAGGACTTTGGATATACTTTACGAAAGATAGAAAAACTCTTGAACAACTTAAATCAAAAGATAAGACAGATTTGTTAACAAAATTTATAAAAGGAGATTAAATCTTATGTTAAAAAAACTCAGATATCCAGGAGAAATATCTAACTTGATATTTTCAATATTGATTGCATTATTAGTAATATTTTTAATATTAGATTTTAGTATTTTACTATTATTTATAATTTTAATAGGACAACTTGTTTATGTAATAATCGTGCAAAAACAAGTTCAAGGTAATTCAATAATAATTTCCTCTAACCAATATCCTGAAATAAATAAGATTATTGAAACTACGTGTAGTAAATTAGAAATGATTAAGCCTGATTGCTATATAACTTTTGATCCATATATTAATGCTTATGTTATGGGTTTTAAAAAACCTTACACATTAGTACTAACAACAGCTTTGATTGAAGCTTTGGATAATGAAGAATTAAGGTTTGTTATAGCTCATGAATTAGGTCATATTAAAATGAATCATTCAAGATTAAAATCTTTAGTAATGCCATTGGACAAAAATATTCCTGTTATTACGATGATATTCAACTTTTGGCTCAGAAAATCAGAATATACAGCTGATAGAGTCGGATTATATGTTGTAGATAATATTAAAATTTCTACAAATGCTTTATTAAAATTAACCGTTGGGTCAAAACTATATAAAGGAATTAAAGTAGAAGAATTAGTTTCTCAAATTACAAATTCATATGATGAATTTATAGAAAAAATTGGCGAATTATTTTTAACACACCCTTATATCACAAATAGAATACATAATTTAGTAGAATTTTTTAGTTTTAATCTAAAAAAAAATGAATAAAGCCTTTGTTAAGCTAAAATCTTTCTTAATGAAAAATAAGCCTGAAAAACTAAGAGAAGCCTTATTTACTATTATTATTTCGGTAACAATTAGCTCTTTTGTCACCTATTATATTAATAAGAAACTTGATGATCGAGTTACGCATAGAAAATTTATTTTTGAATTTAGTCGTATTTATTTTGATAATCCAAAATATAGAAATGTTAGTAAAGCAATAGAAGACCAATATTTAGATGGAAAAGAAGAAATGTTGTCTTCAATTACAGATTACGATTTAGATGATTATTTAGGTTTAATTAGCGATATGTGGTCATATTATAAGGATGGTTTCATATCTAAAGAGTTAATAGATGATCAGTATGGGTATTATTTATGTATTACTTACAATAGTAAATTTGTAAATGACTATAGAAGTAGATTGTTAACAAAGGGTTTTGCCGATGGAGAAAATTATTCCTTTTTAGATATAATGGCAGAAGAATTAAAATTAAAAGGAAAAGATTGTAAAGGGAATTAAATACAATTTTGTGGAAGCAGGAATCACTTCTCCTTCAGAGATTTAATCTTCAAAATTTGACTTTACTTTTTCCAAACCCCCACCTTTTTTTTCCTTCGCTTCTTTCTCAGCAGACAATAATTCATCTTGATATTTAAGTTTCGCCCGTTTTTGATAAAGGACAACTTTAATTTGCTACAATTAGAAGTTGTGAGAAGGAAAAAAGAAGTTTGAGAATAAATCTTATGGATCAAACAATCACTCAATACAACATTTATTGTGACGAATCAAGAGTGGAGAACGTTGATTCAAAAAAAATGGTTATTGGCGGTCTTTTTTTACCAAGAAAAGAAAAAGCAAGAATTGCTAATGATCTAAAAAAAATATTTAAAAAACATAAATTTTCACAAGAATTAAAATGGGCAAAAATAAATAAGGAACAACGCGCTTTCTACACTTCAATCATTGATTTTTTTGTTGCAGAAAAAGATTTAAGCTTTCGCTGTATTATTGTTGATAAATCAAAAGTAAAATACGATCAATATCATAACAATGATGAAGAATTAGCTTTTTTCAAATTTTATTATTTAATGTTAAGATCAAGATTATCAAGCAATAATCAATATTATATATTTTTAGATAAAAAACCGACGCGAGATAAAAATAGAGCGAGAGCACTTCATTCATTTCTTGAATCCTATATTCTTCTTAATCGAACCAACTGTAATATAAAACACCTACAAGCGTATTCATCAAAAGAAAATATATTAATACAATTAAGTGATTTTTTAACAGGGCTGATAGGATTTTCGAGTAATTATAAAAATAAAGAGTCAGTAAAATTAGCCTTAAGTCTTTACTTAAGAAAAAAATTGGGAAGAAATATGTTGTGTAGAACAACAGCTCTCAATGAGGAAAAATTTAATGTATTAGTTTGGAATCCGAAATATGAGTAAATTACTAGTGCCATTTTTATTATTAGACAATAAGGAAGATTACATAAAGGAATACAAAAATATATTTATAAATAATAAAAAATCTTTTTCTATTGAAGGAATTAATATTATTTTTACGTTGGAAGATTTCGATCATATTTTTACAGAACCTAGCGGAGATGGGAAAGAAAGATCGTTTAGTAAAAGAAGAGCTAAAAGGATGTACTTTATAAAAACTATAATAGAAAATTACAAAAATTATGAATTAATGTTTGAACAAGACCGTGGTCATTTAGCAATATTTTCCATTGATTTAGAATCAGTTATTTACTTTATTCCTTGGCCAAAAACACAAACACTGAGAATAGGAACTTTTTTTGATTTTGGCAAAGATCATACAAAAATGTACTTAAAACAAAAAAGAAAGTGTGTCGAGATTACTGACAAGAAAAAATTAAAAGAATTACTTTTTAAGTAAGTATTGTGGAGGCTGTTTGTTTCTTGGCTAACAACCCCCCAGAAACGCCGACAGGTTTACAAATGTAAACCTTAACTTCATAATAACAATTATATAATTTTTGTCAAGACAATCATTATATAGCTTATTATAACAATCTACATCTCTTTTTAATATTGATTAAAATATAAAAAGAAGCCAGTGATTAATATTCGTACCTCAGAGCTGTAATCTTTAAAATTTGACTTTATCTTTTCCCTGTGCCAAAATCAAAGTGTGAAAATATCAGAATATTTGCTGAAAAAAATAATCCCGAGTGGTTTTTTGTCAAACATCATTATTCTTATAATCGGGATTTTTATTTAAATTCAACCACCAATTTTTTCCCAAAAGCAGAAGCAAGTTTATTTAAGAAATCTACAGTGGGATTAATCATTCCTTTTTCCAGTCTTGACACAGCCGATTGTTTGGTATCTAGTCTTTCTGCCAATTGTTTTTGGGTCATCTTCTGTCTAAGACGGAGAGAAATAATTTTATCCAATAGTTCATACTCCGGTTTTAACCTGTCATATTCTTTCTTTATTCCTTTGTTTTTTAATAAACGTTTTTTAAGATCTCTATAGTTACTCATATGATGTAAATATAACCTATACGTTATATTTTGTCAAACGATTTTTGGCAATTTCTATTTCTTTGATTGGAATTTTCATTTTCTTTTTCTTAAATCCGTGAAGAATAATGATAGTATTGCTTTTGAGAGTAAAGAAAAACCTGATCGATTCCTGTTTTCTGATTCTTAATTCAAATAAATTAATAGCGATCTTTCTGACATACGGCATTCCAATATTTGGCCCGTATTTTTCCAAAAGGTTAAATAGCCATAATATTTTAGAAATTGTTTTATCAGTTAAACTAATAATAAAGTCATCAACAACTTTTCTTTTATTAGTTTCATAAAGCTTTATTTGAAAATTCATAAAAAAAGGTTACTTCATTTTTATTTACCTGTCAGTCGCTTATAACCTACAAAGGATATGTTTTGGGTTGTTAGAGCAATTAAATAATTACGAATGATGAAAGTTGATGCTACTACCTAATATTACGGTGTAATCTTCAAAATTTGACTTTACTTCTTCCAAACCCCCACCCTTTTCTCCCTCGCCTCTTTCTCCGCAGATAATAATTCATCCTGATATTTTTACTAGTTTTTGATAAAATTAAGGCTAATGAAAAAAATTGACCTTTCTATTGTTATTGTTTCCTATAACACGAAAAAAATCACTGAAGATTGTTTAGAATCAATAAATAGATCTTTGACGGGAACTAAAATTAAATACGAAATCATCATTGTTGACAATGGCTCACATGACGGTTCTGCTCAACTTTTAGAAACAATGTCTCGAGATAATCATAATAATTTGGTTTACAAACAGACCGGTCAAAACCTTGGCTTTGGCAAAGGTACTAATCTTGGCGTTAAAATCTCTCAAGGAAAATATATATTACTTTTGAACTCAGATACGATTGTCTTAAACCGGGCGATTGAAAAACTTTATAATTTTTATATAGAAAACGAAAAACATGTCCATTTTTTGGGCGCCAAACTTCTTAATCGAGATTTAACTCCTCAACCATCCGCCTGCCGTTTTTTTACTTTGCCGGTTGTATTTACCACTCTTCTTCTTAAAGGTGACTATTGGGGACTAACTCGATCATCGCCAAATAATTTTTGCCAAGTTGACTGGATATCCGGAGCCTGTATCATGACTACTAAAAAATATTTTCAACGATTAGGAGGTTTTGATAAAAATATTTTTATGTATATGGAAGAAGTTGATCTATTATATCGGGCCAGAAAGTTGGGCTTAAATACTTATTTTTACCCTGACTCTCAAATCATTCATTTTGGATCAGCTTCCTCAAATGGCAAAACTTTTCCTATTCTTCAAGTTTATCGAGGATTTATATTTTTCTATAAAAAACATTACTCAATTTTTCACCTGCTTATCCTTCACCTGATTTTAAAATTTAAAGCCATGATTGCTTATTTAATTGGTAAAATTAAAGGAAACCAATATTTAATTGAGACCTATGAACAAGCTTTTAGGATTTCTTAAGTTTTTGGATAACAATTTAATAAAAATTCTTCTTTCAGTATTTATCTTCTTGGTTCCTCTTTGGCCAAAATTACCAATAAAAATGATTGATTATACCTATATTGCCATAAGGCTGGAAGACATCTATTTAGTTGTAATGTTATTAATCTTTATCATTCAACTTTTGAGAAAAAAAGTTTTTCTTAATAAAAAATTTATCTTGCCTTTTGCTTTTTTTTGGATAGCTGTTTTTATCTCCTTTTTTTGGAACACCTTTATTTCTAAAACTATCATCTATCCCCACCTAGGTTTTTTGCATTCATTACGAAGAGTTGAATATATGTTGGTATTTTTTATTGCTTTATCGGTTATAAAAACTAAAAAAGATTTCTGGCAGATAATGTCATGTTTTTTTATCTCTATTTTTTTAGTGATTTTGTATGGACTAGGTCAAAAATTCTTTAATTTCCCGGCCGTTCAGACGATGAATCCCGAATATGCTAAAGGCTATCTTTTATACCTAACACCCGAAGCGCGAATTTCCTCTACTTTTGCCGGTCATTATGATCTGGCTATATATCTTGTTATGTCAATTCCTCTAATTCTTTCCTTTTATTTTTCCAAAGAAAAAAAGTCTTATCTTTATTTATTTATTGGCGCTTTAATAATTCTTTTATATACTTCATCTCGATCTTCTTTTATTGCTTATTCTATTGCCACTATATCTTTTTTAATATTTATTAGAAAATATTTATTTTTGATTTTTGTTTTAATTTTGACGGCCGGATTAATGTTTACGACCGGCGAAATTAGCAAAAGATTTTTAAAAACTTTTCAAATAAAAAGAATTTTGGTTGATGAAAAGACGGGGGCCGTTTACATCGGCCAAACCATCACCACTAAAGAACTACCAGCCGGATCTTTTTATGTAAAATTAAAAGACCAGTCAAAGGGTGATAATTTGGATCTGTTTAGAAATCAAGTCGTTCAAGAAAAACTAAGAGAGGCTACTTTATCCGGTGAGATTTCTTCTTCAGAAGAAGAAAAATACATGGCAACTTTATCAGCTAATCTTAAACCGATTAATACGGTCGTTTCTGATATTTCTATGGCTACCCGTTTTCAAATTGAATGGCCAAGGGCGATTAATGCCTTTAAGAAAAACCCTTTACTGGGGACAGGCTCGTCATCACTTACTGAAGCCACTGACGGCGATTATTTCCGATGGTTGGGCGAATTTGGTTTACTTGGCACAATTGCTTTTTTAAATATTTTATTTCTTATATTAAAAACTGTCTGGGATAAAATTAAAAAGCTTCCTCTTAATGATAAGTTAATAGGATATGGATTTATTTTTGGATTTTTTGCTCTTTTTATAAACGCCTCTTATATTGATGCTTTTGAAGCGTCCAAAGTCGCCTATACTTTTTGGACAATTGCTGGATTATATATTGGATACTATGGGTTAAACTCAAAAGTCAAAATTCAAAAGGCAAAAGTTAAAGTAAAAAGTTAAAAGTATTTATGAAAAAAATCGACATATTTATTCTTTCCGTTATCCTAATAATCGCCTTCATCTTCCGTCTTTATAAAATTAATATTCCCTTAGCTGATCTTCATTCTTGGCGCCAGGTTGACACGGCGGCCGTAGCCAGAAATTTTGTAAAAAATGGCTTTGATTTATTTCATCCAAAATATGACGATCTTTCCAATGTCCAATCGGGCATAGATAATCCTCAAGGATATCGAATGGTAGAATTTCCGATTTATAACGCGATCTTTGCCTATCTTTATAAATTATTTCCCGTTTTTTCTTTGGAAATTTGGGGAAGATTAACAACGGTTGTTTTTTCTTTGATAATTATTGCGATTATTTATTATTTATTGCTTAAAGAAAGCAGCCGTCTATCAGCTATATTTGGAGTTTTTGTTTATGCTGTTTTCCCGTTTTTTGTTTTTTTCTCTAGAGTAATTTTACCGGAAACATCGGCCTTAGCTTTCTCTATACTGGCAATATTCTTTTTCTATCTGAATGTAGAACGTAAAGAAAAAGGATTAAAGGCTTTTATCTCTTATCTCTTATCAAGTATCTTTTTTGCCTGTGCTTTACTAATTAAACCAACACTGATTTTTTATCTTCTTCCTATCATCATTCTCTTTTATAGAAAATATAAACTTAATTTAATTAAAAAACTAGATTTTTATCTATACTTTGTTATTACTCTTGTACCTTTAATTTATTGGAGATTTTATATAAAAAATTTTCCCGAAGGCATTCCTTTTTCCGATTGGCTAATCACTTCAACTAACACGACTCAGGGATTAAAAAGTATTTTTTTCCGACCGTCTTTTTTCCGTTGGATATTTTTTGAAAGAATCAATAACTTAATTTTGGGCGGATATTTAACTGTATTTATGATATTAGGAGCTATCACTAAACATAAAAAATATTTGCTTATTAGTTTTGTTGTTTCCGCTTTGGCTTATATCCTTGTTTTCCAAGGCGGCAACCTTCAACATGAATATTATCAAACTTTGATATTACCGGTTTTAGCCATGATGGTCGGTGTTGGTATCAATTTTGTTTTTAGCAACAAAAAAGAACTGATCCATCCTATTTTAATGTCTATATTTATTTTTTTTCTCATTGGTTTTTCTTTTTATTTTTCTTACTTCAAAGTAATTGGTTACTATCAATATTCCCAGGAATTAGTCCAAGAAGCCAATATTATCAACAGTTTGACCAATCTCGAAGATAAAATTGTCACAGATCGCACCGGTGATACGACTTTACTTTATTTGAGCAATCGTCGAGGCGCGCCGGCTATCTTTCGCGAGCCAATTGAATTAAAAAATTTGGGATATAAATATTTAATTACTTCAAGTACTGATGAAATTAAAATAATGAAACCGGATTTTGAAATAGTTTTTGAAAATGAAAAATTTACCCTCTTTAGATTATGAAAATATTAATGGTCACTCCTTATGTCCCCTATCCACCTTCATCAGGCGGGCAAATAAGAACTTTTAACCTCTTAAAATACTTAAGTCAAAATAATGAGATTACTTTAGTCGCCCTATATAAAAATGACGAGGAAAAAAAATACGAGTCTTATCTGAAAAAATACTGCAAAAAAATCTATCTTTGCCAAAGACCTTCCTCACCCTGGCAGTTTAAAAATATTTTCAAAACTATTTTCTCTTTTTCGCCTTTTTTAGTGGTCAGAAACTATTCGTCTGAAGCGAAAACTATTATCAATCAACTGCTAACCGAAGAAAAATTTGACGTCATTCATGCTGAAACTTTTTATGTTATGCCTCATATTCCCTATACCAAAGTACCGACCGTTCTCGTTGAACAAACAATTGAATATAAAGTTTATAAACATTTTGTTAATTCTTTACCGTTTTATTTAAGACTGTTTCTTTACTTTGATATTGACATTATAAAATTAAAATATTGGGAAAGGTTCTATTGGAAAAAAGCTAATATTGTGGTTGTTGTGTCATCGTCTGATGAAAAAATGATTAGAGAAGAAGAACCAAACATAAAAACTTCTATTATTCCCAACTGTGTTGGTGATGAAATGATTGTTGATAAACTAGTAAAAAAAGATTTAAAAAAACCGATTGTATTTTTTCAGGGAAACTTTTTCTGGTTGCAAAATGTCGAAGCCGCCAACTTCATTATTAACAAAGTCTATCCTCAACTAATTAAGGAACTACCTAATGTTAAAGTTATCATTGCCGGGCAAAATGCTAAAAAATTAGGTCGCTTAAAAAATATTAATATCAAGATTATCAATATCGAGCCTGATAATATCAATATGGTAAAAAAATTATTTAAACAAGCCACTTTGTTTATTGCTCCTATTTTTGGACCGGGTGGAACCAGACTGAAAATCCTGGCTGCCATGGGTTCGGGAATGCCGGTTATCTCGTCAGTTACCGGCATTGAAGGGTTAGAAGTCATTAATGGCCAGAACGTTCTTATTGCCAATAATCCAGAAGAATTTATTCTCAACATAAAAAAAATATTATCAAATAGCGATCTTTATGAAAAAATTAGAATTAACGCCTACAATCTGATTAAGGATAAATACCAATGGAGTAAAACCGCTAAACAACTGGAGTTTGTTTATAAAAATTTATAGAATATTTCATGATAAAAATAGGCATTGACGGCAACGAAGCTAATGTGGAAAAAAGAGTCGGTGTTTCTGTCTATGCTCTTAATCTTCTTAAATATTTTCGTAAAACGGCTAACCGAGAAACTCAATTTAATATCTATCTAAAAAATCCTCCTCTAAATGATCTGCCTGAAGAAAATAAATATTTCAAATATCAATATATTCCGGGAAAGTTTTTATGGTCACAAATTTATTTACCACTATATCTTTATCGTCAAAAAAATATTGACGTCTATTTTTCCCCGGCCCATTATTTACCCCGTTTTTGCCCGGTTCCCCAAGTCGTCACTATCCATGATTTAGCTTACTTGTATTTTCCTGATGATTTTACTAAGAAAGATTTATGGCAATTAAAAAATTGGACTAGTTTTTCGATTAAAAAAGCCAAACAAATTATAGCTGTTTCAAAAACAACTAAAAAAGACATTGTAAAGAATTATCAAGTTGAAGAAAATAAGATTCGGGTGATTTATAACGGATACGAAAAAATAAGTCAAAAGTTAAAAGTCAAAAGTCAAAAATACAATTCAAAAGTTAAAAGTAAGGAACCTTTTATCCTTTTTGTTGGAACAATTCAGCCGAGAAAAAATTTGGAAGTATTAGTTGATGCCTTTGATAAGTTTACTCAAACAAATAAAAATTTTAAACTTGTTATTGTTGGTAAAAAAGGCTGGCTGTATGAGAATATTTTTGAAAAAGTGAAGACTATAAATTTGGAAAAAAAAGTTATTTTTACCGATTATGTAACGGATGAAGAGTTGATTTGGTTTTATAAAAATGCTTTCTGTTTAGTTTTGCCTTCATTCTATGAAGGCTTTGGCATCCCTGTTCTTGAAGCGATGAACTTTGACTGCCCGGTCGTTGCCTCTTATTCTTCATCTCTCCCGGAAATCGGCGGTGACGCCAGTCTTTATTTTGATCCGAAAAATCCTGATGACTTGCTGGATAAATTAAATTCTCTCAAGCAAAATCAAGAATCAAGAAAAGAGTTAATAACCAAAGGCAGACAACGGATTAAGGATTTTTCCTGGGAAAAATGCGGAAAGGAAACGCTGGATGTTATTTTAAAGACTGTCTTTGAACAAAGACAGTCTTTATTGTTCCCTACAAACAAATGATTAAAATCATATCGGACGATTTTCCAAATATTTCTGATTACAACAAACAGGTATTTCATCCTTTGCAAGCCTGGGAATGGGGTGAAGCGAGAAAAAAAACCGGGGTTGAGGTGTTGCGGTTGGGGGATGGAAAAAACGTATATCAATTAACTATTCACCAACTACCAATCACTAATCACCGAATTGGTTATCTCCCGCGTTCTGTCTTTCCTACAAAAGATGTTTTAGATTTTCTTTATGAGTATGGTAAAAAAAACAAGATAATATTTATTAAAATCGAACCATATGAAGAAAAGTTAAAAGTCAAAAGTCAAAAGGCAAAAGTACAATTAAAAAGTCAAAAGTTAATTGAATCAAAACATCCTCTTTTTCCTTCTTGGACGCAAATACTTGATTTAAACAAATCAGAAGACGAACTGCTTAAAAGCTTTCATTCCAAAACACGTTATAACATTCGTCTATCTGAGAAAAAAGGTGTTTTTGTTAAGGAAATGTCTAATGAAAAGGGTTTTGAGATTTTTTCTAAACTTTATTTTGAAACCTGCAAACGGCAGAAATACTTTGGCCACACACCAAAATATCATCAAATCGTTTGGGATAGTTTAAAAAAAGATATTGTTCATATTCTCATCGCGTTTTATAAAGATATTCCTTTAGCTGCCTTTGAACTGTTTTATTTTAAAAAAATCCTTTATTATCCTTATGGAGGTACTTCTTTGGAATATCGAAATTTTATGGCTTCTAATTTATTGATGTGGGAAGCGATTAAACTAGGGAAAAAATTAGATGCAGAAAAGTTTGATATGTGGGGTTCGCTTCCGCCAAATTATGACGCAAATAATTCCTGGTCCGGCTTCACCCGTTTCAAAGAAGGTTACGGCACCAAATTTACAGAATTTATTGGCAGTTATGATTTGGTTATCAATCCGTTTCTTTATAAGATTTATAATGTTGTTTATTCATTGCGTGAGATCTATTTGAGGTTTAAAAGATAAATTATTTCTGATTTTGTGTCATCCCCTCGTAGGAGGGGATCCAGTCTATAATCACATTTTAAAAGGTATATTTAGCTTGGATTCCCTTACAGGGTAAACCCGCCTACGCGGGAATGACGCAAAATTTCCGCTTGAAAAGAAGAAGAAGAAGAAGTATAATAATTATCAATATGCAAACAGAAAACCCGGTATCTATTAAAAAGATTAGTCCAGACTTACTTACTAGGGAAAAGAGAAATTTTTATTTACTATTTCTATCTAACTACAGAACAAATAATCGGTGGCATTGCTCGTCATAAACCTGATCCTGAAGATATGGAAAAGATGATGAGAAGAATCTTAAAGTTTGATCATAATGTTGGTTCTCACTTACTAGACGGAGAGATTGCTGATCTTGAAATTGAAGTTTCATCTTCGATGATTGCTCCTCGTGGTTCCGGTATCAATGGAATGAATCTTCATGAAAGAGATCCTATAACTATGAATTTAATTATTGATAAAAAACCAATACAGGGCGATCATGATCTATTATTTTTTAAAACGCCTTTTGAGGATCTTTTGCTTCGAGCCAGTATTGATGAATCAGGAGCTCAATTTGTTGCTCAAAGATATCACTTAATCGGATTAAATCATCTACATCTAAAATAAATTTTGCCTCTTATCACTTAAAGCAATTTTCAAAACCTCAAGTCTTTATTAACTATGTATAGTTAATTAATTAACTATACATCTATCATTTTCCTCTCCTCTTTTCTTTTTTCATGTTCCCATTTTAATTTGTGGTGTCCAATATAAATACCCGGGTGAATAAACACATCTGCAAACAAATCTTCAAAAAAATGACCGATTTTTTCATTTTTAAGGAAAGATTCTATTATTTTTATTAGCCTTGTCTTTTTTTCGTAAAATAATAAATTAAACTTAGCAACCGTTGCTCTAGATACTTTAATATGCTCAGCAATGACAACCTGTTCAACATGTTTTGTTAGTAAATAAATTATCGCTATTCTTTTAGCAATCATTATTTGCTCAACCGGAGTTAATACATCCTTTATAAGTTCAAAAAATTCGTCTTTATCTTCTACATTATTGATAACTTCAAATAATAATTGATAAAGCTTAAAAAGTTTTTTCTCGTCCACAGGCCTTTTTGATATGTTTACCATAATGTACAGTTAATTAATTAACTAGTCATAAGTTATTTTTATAACTTTACGAACTTTATAACTTTATAAACTAATTTTGTCAATCGCTTATAACCTACAAAACGTGTCGATTAGATTATGATAATAAGATAAATTACTCGAATGATACCTCTTATTAATTTTCCGCTTGAGAAGAAGAATTTAAAATTAAGTAGATTTTTTCTTCGCTAGTGCCACTTTCAAAACCTGATCCACGTGATCGACGTAGACAAACCGCAGATCTTTAAGAACATTTTGAGGAATGTCTTCGAGATCTTTTTTGTTGTCTTTGGGAATAATGACGGTTTTGATGCCGGCCCGGTGGGCGGCAATTATTTTTTCTTTAACGCCGCCGATCTCCAAAGCTCGTCCTCGCAAAGTCACCTCGCCGGTCATCGCCACCGTTCTTACAGTTGGTGTTTTGGTTAAAGCCGAAACCATGGCAGTCGTAATCGCAATACCGGCTGACGGACCATCTTTTGGTACGGCTCCTTCAGGAACATGGACATGAATATCTATTTTGTGAAAAAAATCTTTTTCCAGTCCAAACTGCTTCCAGCGCGGTCTGATGTACGATAATGCCGCCTGGCAAGATTCTTTCATGACGTCACCCAAGTGACCAGTTAATGTTAAAACACCTTTACCCGGCATTATGGCCACTTCAATAAATAAAATGTCTCCGCCGGCTTGAGTCCAAGCCAATCCTGTTGTAATTCCAATCGTGTCTTTTTCCTCAATCATTGACGAAGAAAACTTAAAAGGACCAAGATATTTAGAAATGTCACCTGTTCCTATCGTCTTTGATTTAACCTTATTTTCAATAATCTCCCTGGTTAATTTTCTAAAAATTCTTGATATCTGTCTTTCTAGGTCTCTTACTCCGGCTTCCCGGGTATAACGCCTGATAATGGTTTTTAAGCCAATGTCAGTAATTAATCCTTCTTTTTTCGTTAAACTATTAGCTTCCAACTGTTTATTGATTAAATGAGTTTTGGCAATATTGAACTTTTCTTCTTCCGTATAACCGGGAAAATGAATTACTTCTAACCGGTCAAGCAAGGCATCAGGAATCGTATCTAAAATATTGGCTGTGGTAATGAAAAAAACGTCAGAAAGATTAAAATCAACTTCAAGATAGTGATCGGAAAATGAATGGTTTTGTTCGGGGTCTAGCGCCTCAAGAAGAGCGGATGACGGATCGCCTCGGTAATCTCGGCCAACTTTATCAATCTCATCAAGCATAAAAATCGGATTTCTTGTTCCAGCCTGTTTAACCCCTTGAATAATTCTTCCCGGTAATGCTCCTACATAAGTTCTTCTGTGACCACGAATCTCCGCTTCATCTCTAATTCCGCCCAAAGACATCTTAACAAACTTTCGGCCTAATGACCGGGCAATTGATCTTCCCAACGAAGTTTTACCTACTCCCGGTGGTCCAACAAAACAAAGAATCGTTGGCTGTCTTCCTTTTGCTTTATTCGTTTGCTCCTTTATTTTTCTCATCTCAATTACCGCTAAATACTCTAAAATTCTTTCCTTGATTTTTTTTAAACCATAATGATCTTCATCTAAAATTTTTTCCGCCGACTTTATTTCAATGTTATTGGCAGACATGACCGACCATGGTAACTCCACCAACCAATCTAAATAAGTGCGAACATAAGACGCTTCCGGATTAAACTGAGACATCTGCTTCAAACGCTTTAATTCTTTTTCCGCTTTTTCCTCAACTTCTTTAGGCATCTTAGCTTTTTTAATTTTTTCTCTGTACTCGACCGCGTCCTTGTCTTCTCCTTTTTCTCCCAACTCTTCTTCAATCGTTTTCATTTTCTCCCTCAAGATTGACTCTTTCATTCCTTGCTCAAACTTTTTTTGTGTTTTTGAAGAAAGACTATATTCTATTTCTAAAACTTTGATCTCCCGATTAACAAAATCAACTTCTTTTTTCAGCTTTTCCTTTAAATTGGTTTCTTCTAATAACATCTGTCTCTCCTGCGGTTTTAAGTCTAAAACCACGGCAATTTGATTGGTAAAGTTTAAGGGATTATCAGTATTGAGAATATTCATCAGAAAAACAAAGTCCACGGTTTTTCCTAAATTAATGGCTTTTTTTATTTGCGTTGAGATATATCTGACCATTGCTTTAATTTCATCATCTTCAATAATTTTTTCTTTTATTACCTCAATTTTGGCTTCATACCAGGTATCCTGTTTGGTAAAGGTCAACACCTTAACTTTTTCTATTCCTTTAACCAAAGCATTGATCTCGCCTTTATCACCAGGTACGGTTTTATCAATCGCGGCCATCACTCCAATCTGATAAAGCTCAGTGCTTTTCGGATCGTCAGCCGCCGGATTTTTTTGCATCAAAAGAATTACTTTTCTGTCTTTACGAAGAGCTTCATTAATCGCAGCCACACTTTTTGGTCGGCCAAAAACCATTACATTCTCGGTGCCGGGAAAAACAATCCCGTCTCGCACCGGTGCTACTGGGCAAACGTATTGTTCTGACGCTCCAATTAAAAATGCCATATAATTTAGCAGTATAGCAAAGTAATTGCTAACTGTCAATCCCCTTTTTTAAGGGTTAAACCTATAGTATTATTAGCTTATTCTAATAATCTAAACCTCTATAATCGTTCAACTATATTAGACTAATTAAGTAAATAATTTTGTTAGTTTTTCAAATTCAACAAATCTTTTTTTATCTAACAAGCTTGATTCTTTAAGTTGAGGCAGTTGATCAGTAAAGGATGGCTTCTCTACTTGATAGATAACACCAAGGGGAAATTTTTCCTCATTCATTTCAAGACTTTTTTCCACTGCTATTTTAAAGTGATTTTTTTGGTAATCGTCAGATAATTTATATACCCGTTGTAAATAATATTGATAAGTATTGATTTTATTAAAAGTTACGCATGGCTGAAGAATATTAATAATGGAAAAGCCTTTATGTTCAATCCCTGCTTTTATCATCGAGACAGTATGAGGAACGTCGCCGGCAAAACTTTGAGCAACAAAAGTGGCGCCTGAAATTAAAGTTAAAGATAATGGATTAATTGGTGTTTCAATGATGCCGGACGGAGTTGATTTGGACTTGAATCCTTTTTGAGCGGTTGGAGAAACCTGACCTGTTGTTAAGCCATAAACTCCATTGTCATGAACGATAACCGTAATATCATGGTTGCCGCGGCAAGCATGGATTAGATGATTACCGCCTTCACCATAACAATCACCATCACCGACTATGGCAATTACCGGCAGTTGATGATTGGCAATTTTAATCCCGATTGCATTAGGAATGGCCCGGCCATGAAGCGAATGAATTGCATAGACGTTTAAAAAATCATTCATGTTGCCGGAACAACCAATCCCAAAAACTGCTGCCACTGACGATGGATTTAGGTTTAATTGAATTAAAGCTTGTTTGATAGCAACTCCAATCCCCCAGTCACCACATCCCGGACACCAGGTCGGATTATAACCGGAAAAGTCTTGGATTGTGCTTGTGCTCATATAATATTTATAATAGTTATAATTTTTATAATTATTATTTTGCCATGGCCATTATCTCTTCTGCTGTGATAGGCCTGCCGTCATATTTTAAAAATTTTTCCTTAATCTCCACTCCTATTTCCATTGTTAATAATTTTCCAAATTGCCCCCAGGAATTATTTTCCACCAAAATATATTTTTTATTTTGATTCAAAAGGGCTGTTATTTTTTCTTTATCCAATGGATATAAGTGATTAAAATAAATAAAGGCTGAAGAAGTTCCTTTTTCAGAAAGAAGTTTTTGCGCCTGTAAAATCGCGCCTTTATTAGAACCCCAAGAGACAAAAACAATCTTAGATTTTTCCAAATCACCGTAAACTTTTGGCATAGCAAAATCTTTCTTTAAATAGGTTGCCCACTTTTTGGCTCTTTTATCTACTTGATCAATCCTTGGTTGAGCTTCTTCCGTCGTATGTCCGTCTTCAACGTGTTCATAAGAATTCGCCTGATAAAAGTATTCTGGGGTTCCAGGGATTAACCGGGGAGATATACCGTCATCAGTTATTTGATATCTCAAATACTTTTGATTTTTGATATTTGATATTTGATTTTGATCAATGGTTTTCCCACGATTAACCTTATATTCGGATATAAATTTGTCAACAAAACTTTTCTCAACACTTTTATGAGATTCGGACAAATACATATCAGACATTACAATCACCGGCAACTGATAAACATCAGCTAAATTAAAAGCTTTTGCCGTTAACTCAATCATTTCTTCGTTGTCTCCCGGAGCTAAAACAATTTTTGGAAACTCACCATGACCGGAGAAAACTGTAAATAATAAATCGCCTTGTTCCGTCCAAGTCGGCATTCCAGTCGCCGGACCCGGTCGTTGAGCAATAAAAACAACTAATGGAATTTCGGTAATACCGGCAAAAGATATTGATTCGACCATCAAGGCAAAACCGCCACCGGAAGTGCCAACAGCAGAACGGACACCGGCAAACGAAGCGCCGATTGCTGTATTGATCACTGATATCTCATCTTCGGCGTGACGTGTAACTATACCAATTTTTTCCTGCCAAGCGGCTAAATTAGTTAGGACCGATGAAGACGGCGTCATTGGATAAGCGCTGTAAACTCGGCAATCAGCAATCACGCTTCCCAACGAAAAAGCATCATTGCCGGTCATCACTAATTGCGGTTCTCCTGATTTCTTTATTAAATAATTTAAGATTTTGTCTGAATAATTTTTCTTTACTTGGTCATAACCTGCTTGAACAAACTGTTTATTAAAATTAATCACCGTTTCGCCTTTTTTAGCAAACTGTTCTTCTACTATTTTTAATAGTTCACCAATATCACCGCCTAAAAGTCCAATCGAAACACCTAAGGCAATCGTATTTTTCATGACCGGTTGACCTTTTAAATTAGCAAGAATTTTTTTGAAAGGAACGATAATTTTTTTAATATCTTCGCTTATTTCAAATTCATCTTGATCGAATACCACTAAACTTGATGAGGTTAACCGGTGTTTATGTTTTTCATAAGTTTCTTTATTCAAACAAACTAAAACATCAATATCCGACTTTAAGTGAGCAATTTTATTTTCGGAAACATGGACTTCATAGGCATTATGGCCGCCGCGAATTAAAGACGGATACTCGACATAATCAAAAATATGATAGCCGGAACGGCTGGCGATTTTTGAGAAAACATTGCCGTTTGTCATAATGCCAAAACCAGCTTCACCACCGATCATCCAGGTAAAGTCAAGCATAAGTTTAAAAGTTTGTAAAGTTTTTAAAGTTTATAAAGTTGTTTTTACTTTATGAACCTTATGAACTTTATAACTTTATGAACTCATTTAGGAAATACTCTATTCCCCTTCTCATCTTCTATTATAATTGCTGCCACTGGACATGCTTTTGCCGACTCGATAATATTTTCAACTGTATCCTCGTCAACCGTATCAAGAATGACGGCTTTTGCTTCTTTGTCTAAAACATAAGCTTTTGGAGATACAGCAATGCAAGTGGCGGCACCAATACATAATCCTCGATCGACCCAAATTTTATAACCTGATTTTAATACCACCGGACCGGAAGGGTTTTGCGGATCTTTTAGTTTTTGGCCATCATCCATATAATTATTATAAAAATTATAATTGTTATATTAACTTCTGCAACGCCTCCAGCGGCAACACTGCGCACTTTATTCTATTTACTCCTAAATCAATTCCCAACATCTTAATAATAAACTTAGAGCCAAGCTTTTTCAATTCTTGTTTTGATTTACCTTTGACATAATCGGTCAACATTGAAGCAGAAGCATTAGATATGACACAACCTTTACCTTGAAATTTTATTTCCTTTATTTTATTTTTTTCAAAATTAACCATCATCACCATCTTATCACCACATAAAGGATTGTTAACTGTGACTGATCGATCCGGCTTATTAATTTTGCCTTGATTATGGGGATGATGATAATGGTCGAGAATTAGATCTTGGTATATATTCATATGAATAAGTCAAAAATCAAAAGTTAAAATTCAAAAATACAATTCAAAATTAAAAAGTTTTTAAATTACTTTTGACTTTTTACTTGAACTTTTGCCTTTTGACTTCTAACTTTTAACTTAATATAGCTTTCACTTTTTTCAACCCTTCTACCAACTTAACAACATCTTTTTCATCATTATAAATATAAAAACTCGCTCTCACCGTTGCTGGTACTTTTAGTCTCTGATGCAAAGGCATAGCGCAGTGGTGACCGGTCCTGACACAAATTCCTTCATCGGCTAAAATCTGGGCAATGTCATGAGGATGAAATTTATCAAAACTGAAAGTAATTATCCCGCCTCGATTATCAATGTTTTTTGGTCCAAAGATTCTGATTGACTTACCGAATGTATCAATTAATTGATTAATTGCAAAATTAGTTAGTTTTTTTTCATGATCTCTAATATTTTCCATGCCAATTTTATTTAAAAACTTTATTGTTTCTTTAAAAGCAATTATTTCTCCAATCGCCGGTGTACCGGCTTCAAATTTATGAGGTGGATCTTTAAAAGTAGTTCTGTCAATATAAACCTCATTGATCATATCTCCACCATACATAAAAGGGTGCATTTCTTTAAGATATTTCTCTTTTCCCCATAGCACTCCGACTCCAGTCGGTCCAAGCATTTTATGGGAAGAAAAAACTATAAAATCAGCGCCTAAATCTTGGACGTCCACTTTAAGATATGGAACGGCCTGCGCCGCGTCAACGATGGTAATGATGTTGGGATTAATTTTTTTTACTATGGAGATAATCTCTTTAATCGGATTAATCGTTCCAAGCACGTTTGAAACATATGTTAACGCTAAAATTTTTGTTCGTTTAGTTATGATCGTTTCTAATACTTTTGAATTTTTACTTTTATTTTTGACTTTTGCCTTTTGACTTTTAACTTCATCAAATTTTAAATCTAAATAACCTTCTTCATTAATATCTACTACTTTAAACGTTGCCCCAGTTTCATCTGCTAATATCTGCCATGGTACAAAGTTTGAATGATGTTCCATAATCGTTGTGACGATTTCATCATCCGATTCAATAATCTTTCTGCCCAAAGAGTAGGCTAATAAATTCAAAGATTCGGTCGTATTACGAGTAAAAATTATTTCTTCAGATCTGTTGGCATTAATAAATTTTGATACTATCTGCCTTGTTTCTTCAAACTCTACCGTGGCTTTTTCTGACATTGGATAGATTCCCCGAAAGACATTGGCTGAATATTCTTCATAGTATTCTTTTAATTTATCAATCATTTTTTTTGGCTTCAAAGAAGTCGCCGTTGAATCAAGATAAACCAAATCAGGTTGATTTTGAAAAATTGGAAACTGCTTTTTTATAGTTTTTATGTCAATCATATTTAAGGTCAAAATCTGATTGGTTAACTTTTATTTTATCAATGATTTCTTGAATAAAACCGGAAACATATAGTTTCTCGGCAGTCTTTTGATCAAGGCCGCGACTTTTTAAATAAAATAAAGATTCTTCGTTTATTTTTCCGGTGGTTGATCCATGGGTACAAAAAACATCGTTAGCTAAAATTTCCAAAAACGGCCGCGAGTCCACGTAAACTTTTTCCGACAAAATTAAATTCTTATTTTTCTGATAAGCATGAGATTTTTGCCCGGTCTTTTCTATTTTTATTAATCCTTGATAGATAAACTGAGACTGATCATCAAACACTCCTTTAATCAAAAGGTTAGAAGTTGAGTTAGGGGCAATATGGTATTGATTAGTTTTGAGTTGAAAATCATCTTCTTTCTTTCCAACAAATAAACCATAGATATTCAAATTAATTCCCGATGACTTTATCTTGAAATCAAACTCACCGGAAAGATTATAAAAGAAGACGGTATAGTTACCTGGTTTAGTAAAAGTTAACTTTGTTTGTTTAGTTTCGTTTAGATTAATATATTTCATAAGTCAAAATTCAAAAATGTTATATTGGTTTGGATTCCCGCCTTCGCGGGAATGACATTTTTTTTGCATTACCAATTTAACTGATTAAACTGACTCTGTCCGATTCCATCCGATTCTATCTGATTTCATCCGACTGACCCTGCCATCTCCATCTTAATCAATCGATTCAGTTCTATTGAGTATTCCAAAGGAATTTCTTTGACAACCGGCTCGATAAAACCATTAACCAATAGACTTTCCGCTTCCGGTTTTTTTATACCTCGAGAGGTTAAATAAAATAATTTTTCCTCCCCTAATTTTTCAACGGTTGCTTCGTGCTGAACCTCGCAATTTTTTTCATTAATCTTCATATAAGGATAAGTGTCCGAACGAGATTTTTCATCCATAATCAAAGCGTCACAAGAAACATAGACTTTGGAATTTTTCGCACCGGGAGCCACCTGTACTAATCCCCGGTATGAAGTCCTGCCGCCGTCTTTGGAAATAGACTTGGAAATTATCCGGGACGACGTTTCCGGAGCCAGATGAAACATTTTGGCGCCGGCATCCTGATGCTGCCCTTTGGCCGCGTAAGCAATCGAAAGCACTTCGCCATGCGACTTTCTCCCTTTTAAAATAACGCTTGGATATTTCATTGTCACTCCACTGCCAATATTACAGTCCACCCATTCCATCGCTCCTTCTTCGTCAACCTTTGATCTTTTTGTCACTAAGTTATAAATATTATGGCTCCAGTTTTGCACCGTAGTATAGCGGACACGGGCGCCTTTTTTGACAAAGATTTCCACAACAGCCGCGTGTAAAGATGAAGTCGTATAAATTGGCGCCGTACAGCCTTCAATATAATGAACAAAACTGCCTTCTTCGGCAATAATCAGAGTTCTTTCAAACTGGCCAAAGCGTTCGGCATTAATCCGGAAATAGGCCTGAAGAGGCATAGACATCTTGACTCCACGGGGAACATAAACAAAAGAGCCGCCGGACCAAACGGCCGAGTTTAACGAAGCAAATTTATTATCATAAGGACTGATTAAAGTGCCAAAATATTCTTTGACAATTCCCGGATACTTTCGTAAAGCCGTATCCATATCACAAAAAATCACTCCTTTTTTTTGCAGCTCGTGATTAATACTTTTATAAACGACTTCGGATTCATATTGAGCGGAAACACCGGCCAGGAAGTTTTTTTCCGCTTCCGGCACACCAATCTTGTCATAAGTATCTTTAATTTCTTTTGGTAAATCATTCCAGGAGTTAACCTGTTTTTCAATCGGCTTAATGTAGTAATAAATATCATTAAAATCTATCTTGGAAAGATCAGCTCCCCAGTCAGGCATTTTTTTCTTATTAAAAGCATTGTAAGCTTTTAAGCGAAACTCTCTCATCCAAGCCTGTTCTTTTTTTAAAGAAGAAATGTCTTCAACAATTTTTTTATCTAATCCTTTTCTTGCTTTATAAACATAGGTTTCGGACATGGAAAAACCGAATTTGTAGTCAAAATTTAAATTAGTTTGTTGCATCTCTTTATAAACTTTATAACTTTATGAACTTTATAAACTTTGATATCCATCTTTTTCAATTTCCTCTGCCAGCTGATAATCCCCTTGCTTAACGATCTTTCCTTCCATCATCACCAGCACTTCATCCGGCTTAACGTATTTAAGAATCCGATTATAGTGAGTAATTAAAAGATAAATTTTGCCTTTTCTATTTTTTTCCATGAACTGGGCAATCGTTCTTAAAGCATCAACATCAACTCCAGTATCAATCTCATCAAACATCAAAAACTTAGGATTAAGAACAACTGCTTGCAATAATTCCAATTTCTTTTTTTCTCCGCCTGATGTCCCTTCATTAAAAGATCGTTCCAAAAGTTCTTTTTTAATTCTTAATAGTTTGGCGGTTTTTTCAATTTCCTCCCTTAGCGCCAAAGGGTCTTTTTTACCGGCAATGGCTGTCCGCAGTAAAGAAAAGATATTCACCCCGGATAAAGACAAGGGCGATTGAAAAGAAAGAAACATACCATTATTAGCTCTTTTTTCCGCTGCCAAATTCGTGATATCTTTTTTTTCAAATAATATTTTTCCTGATTTAATCCTATATAAAGGATGTCCCATCAAAGTCAAAGCTAAAGTTGACTTGCCTGACCCGTTTGGTCCCATCAGAACATAGACTTTATTTTTTTTAAAGTTAAGATTCAAATTCTTAATGATTATCTTATCAGCAACGGAAACGGTAAGATTTTTTAATTCAATCATATTAATTGCAGTAACTTAATTTTTTTGAGCTCCTTGATCAAAACCACATTAAGACGCTTTTTTATGAAGCTTCGGTGATGGCAGATATCTTCAAATTTACATTGATAATTTTCATCAAGACAACTGCAGACAACCACATCGTTTTCAAAAATTGTTAGATAGTCGTAAAGGGAGATAGTCTTTATTTTCGGAGAAATCAGATAACCACCAGATTTACCCTCTTTGCTGATTAATAACCCTTCTTTAGCCAACTCCGCGGCAATTCTTGCTAAAAATCTTTTAGGCAATTTAGTTTCTTCGATTAATTCAGATAGTTTGACTAAGCGGTTTTTTTTATAGACAAAAGAAATCAAGATTAATCCGTAGTCAGATTGTTTCGTAATTGTTAACATATTTACGAAACCCTGTACCGTAAACTTGAAAAGTTTTCTGGTACGGGGTTAACATTTAACATATACTTATTTAGTAATAGTTTAGCAAAATTAAAGCAGTTGTCAAGAAAAAATTATAAACTCCAACGTGGAATGCGATCAAGTTCATCTATGTTTTTCACAAACAAACCTTTCTCTGCTTTAAAGCTAGCAACGACCCCTATCATCGCGGCATTGTCACCGGTTAGATATTTGTAGGATGGAAATAGAACTTCGCCTTGATATTTTTTTATTAAATCCCTCATTAACTTTCTTAGCCTCATGTTAGCCACTACTCCGCCTACTACAATTAATTGATTAATTGAAGTGGACTTAATCGCTCTTTCGGTTTTTTTTATAATCGTGTCAAAAACTGCTTCTTGAAAAGAACTGGACAATAATTTAACTTCCGAGGTTTGATTGGGATTTTTCTTCAAAAAATAGTAAAACGAGGTCTTTAAACCGGAAAAGGAGAAATTCAAATCATTGGACTTTAACATCGGCCTAGGAAAATGATGAAAGTCTTTATTTTCAGCTTCTTTTGCTAGTCTTTCTAACACCGGCCCGCCCGGATAACCAAGTCCTAATAATTTTGCCGCTTTATCCAAAGCTTCACCAGCCGCGTCATCCAAAGTCTCTCCAATCACTTGATATTCTAAATGATTTTTTAAAACCACAAATTCGGTATGTCCGCCGGAAATTATTAAAACCAAATAAGGAAACTTAAAATCTTGTTTTGGATTTCCTTGGCTATTCTGAACAAAGGCCGAATAGATATGACCTTCTAAATGATTAACGCTAATTAATTTTTTCTGATATTTTTTTGCCAATTCTTTGGCTTTTTTTATCCCGACCTCAAGAGCAACGGCAAGACCAGGCCCTTGGGTAACGGCTATATAATCAATTTTGTTAGTTAAAGAGTCAGAAATATTTGTGAAACGAGTGGATGTTCGAGCAAAGGAACGACGAAGTGACTCCTGGGATTCCGAGGATGAACGAGGAGTGACTGGTCCCGCCATTTGGCGGGATGCGAGTTCACTCGTAAACAAATATTTCTGACGATAGTATTTCCTTAGCGTCTCTTCAACAACAAAATCAATTCTCTCTTCGTGTGCTCTTTTTGCAATTGAAGGAACAACGCCTCCCCATTTTTTATGCAACAACACCTGGGAATAGATGACATTGGACAATACCCGACGGCCATCGGTAATCGCAACAGCGGTCTCGTCGCAGGAAGTATCGATTGATAGAATTATCATAAGATAATTAAAAACTCAAAAGTAAAAAGTCAAAAGTATTAAACTTTTTAATTTTGAATTGTATTTTTGACTTTTGACTTCTAACTTTTAACTTTAATTTTCCTTATTTTCTCATCAACATACCTCATTTTTATATAGACTATCTTCCCTTTCTCTTTAAGTAATTCAATAATCTCTCCTGCTTTCTCTCCCCACTCAAAACATAAAATATTTCCTGGAATTAATAGCTTTTCTATACCTAAATGTCTAAATTCTTCTTTATCTTCAATCCGGTATAAATCAAAATGGTAAAAATTTCCATATTCATAATAAATTACAAAGGTCGGTGAAATAATATTATTTATTCCTAAACTCTCTCCTATACCTTTAACAAAAACGGTTTTGCCAACACCCAGTTCGCCTTCGATAATAAAAACCAATGGTTTGTTTTCCGCCGGCCGGCGGATTTCTTTGAATATTTTCTTAGCAATATTTTTTGTTTCCTCAGTTGACTTAGACAAAAATATTTTTGACCTAGAAAAATCCACGTCGCCTTGCCTTAAGATTTTGACATCAGGGTGTGTTAAGTCAATTACCGTAGACGGTTTATTTTTCGGCAGTTTTCCGGCATCAACGATTAAATCAATCATTCGTTTCTGTTTATTAGATAATTCATTTAATAAAGTTTTAATTGAATAATGAGGCGACCTGCCAGCAAGATTGGCTGACGTCGCTGTTACCGGTTTCCCAAATTCCTGTATCAATCTATTGATTAATTGAAACGATGGAACTCTGACACCCAAACTGCCTTTTTCTGATTCTAATAGTTTATTAACTTTATCTTTTGATAACAAAATAACAGTAAACGGACCGGGTAAAATTTCTTTAATAATTTTTTGTTGTTGTTTATTTATTTTTACTAATTTATTTATTAATTCAAAATTACAAAAAACAGAGATGGCTTTTCCCGGTGGACGGTTTTTAAACTCAATTAATTTTTGCACAGCTTTTTCGTTGGTAGCATCACATAACAAACCATAGACAGTATCTGAGGGGAAAACAACTAAGCCATTTGACTTTAATATAGTTATGGTATTATTAATGACCTGATTAATATTATTAGACTTTAGTTTTATTGTTTTCATTTCAAATCAATTTTATCAAATTTTTGTTAAAATAAGCTTATGGCTAAAAAAAATAACGGATTTAAAATTACTCAGTTTAAATTCAATATTAATCTTCGTAATTTTTTTCTCATTTTCTTTGTCTTGCTATTTCTTTTTTACGCTTACCGCTCCGTCAGTAAAGAAATTAAACAGGTGGCTCCGGAAAAATCCATTACTACAGTTGTTAAAGAAGCAAAAGAAGGAAAAATTAAAAAAATCGATATTATTGAAAATAAACTTTTGATTTATTACCAAGATGGTAAACTAGCTCTTTCTTATAAAGAAGCCGGAGAAACTTTTATTAAAACTCTTAAAGATGCCGGTGTCAATCCGGACAAAATCGACATTAACATAAAAGACACTCAAGGATCAATGGGGCTGGCTAATATTATTGGAAACATTTTACCAACTATTCTGATGGTAGCTTTTTTTCTCTTTCTTTTCCGTCAAGCAAAAGGCGCTCAGGATTCGGTCTTTTCTTTTGGTCAGGCCCGGACAAAAAGGTTTTCTAAGAGCATGACTCAAACGACCTTTAATGACGTGGCCGGAGTTGACGAAGCGAAAAAAGAATTAGTGGAAATTGTTGACTTTTTGAAAAATCCGGAAAAATATAAAAAACTTGGCGCGAGGACTCCTAAAGGTGTTTTATTGGTTGGTCCGGCTGGTTGCGGCAAAACACTACTTGCCAAAGCAGTGGCCGGTGAAGCTAATGTTCCCTTCTTTTCGATAGCCGGATCGGAATTCATGGAGATGTTAGTGGGAATTGGCGCCGCCCGAGTCCGCGATCTTTTTGCCAATGCCAAAAAAAGTGCTCCCTCAATTATTTTTATTGATGAAATTGATGCGATTGGACGGGCCAGATCAGTTGGCATGATGCCTTCTCATGATGAAAGAGAGCAAACTTTAAATCAAATTTTAGTTGAGATGGATGGATTTAATCGAACCGAACAAGTGGTAGTAGTTGCTGCGACGAACCGCGGCGACCTGCTTGATACAGCTCTTCTTCGACCGGGTCGTTTTGACCGACGCGTCATAGTTGACTATCCGGATCTTGAAGGTCGAAAAGCCATTGCTAAGATTCATGCTAAAGGCAAACCGTTTGATGAAACAGTTGATTGGGATAAAGTTGCCAAAAGAACTGTTGGTTATTCCGGAGCTGATTTGGAAAATATGTTAAATGAAGCAGCTATCTCTGCTGCTCGCGCTTCTCGGGATAAAATCAACATGGATGATTTGGAAGAAGCTGCCACTAAAGTTAAACTCGGTCCGGAAAAAAAACGCCTTCAATCTGATTTGGATAAAAAATTAACTGCTTACCATGAAGTCGGTCATGCAATTGTCTCCCATTTTTTGCCTAATACTGACCCTGTTCACCGGATTTCAATTGTTTCCCGCGGCATGGCTTTAGGTTATACTTTAATTCCACCGGCCAAAGATAAACTCCATGAAACTAAAACTCATTTATTGGAAAAGATTTCTGTCATGATGGGTGGCCGAGCCGCCGAGGAAGTAATTTTTAATGAATTAACTACCGGCGCTGCCAATGATTTTGATCAAGCTACTCAAGTGGCTAAAGCTATGGTGGTCGAATACGGAATGAGTTCTTTAGGTCCGATCAACTTTGGTCCGACTATGGATGTGACCGAATGGGGTAAGACTTACTATGAGCAAAATCTTCTTTCTCAAGAAGTGATGAGTAAAATTGACGCTGAGATAAAAAAGATTATCACTGTTGCCTATAACCAAGCGATTGAAATTGTTAAATCAAAAAAGAATTTAATGGATAAAATTGCCGATCAATTGATAAAAAAAGAAAGCCTTGATCAGGATGAGTTTGAGAAGATTGTAGGAAAGAAATCTGTTGAAAAACCCGTTAACCCGTTAACGCGTTAACGAGCTAACGTGTTAAATTATGAACACACTTTTATTGATAGACGGCAATGCCATCATGCACCGGGCCTACCACGCTTTACCTCCTTTCAAAGCCACTGATGGCACTCCGACCAATGTTGTTTACGGCTATCTTTCCATGCTTTATAAAGTTGTGGGTGATTTTAAGCCGGATTACTTAATTTCTTGTTTTGATACTCCCAAACCGACTTTCAGAAATAAACTGTTTAAGAAATATCAAATCCAACGGCCGAAAATAGAGGATGATTTTATTGTCCAAATTCCTTTGGTAAAACAAGCCCTTGATGCCGCCGGCATTAATCGAATTGAAAAAGATGGTTTTGAAGCTGATGATTTAATTGGAACAATAACGAGAATTTTTGAAGCCAATCAATTCAGAGTTGTTATTCTCACCGGAGACAAAGATATCTTTCAGCTAATTACTGATAATGTTTTTGTAGCCGCCCCCCAACTGGGATTAGCTAATATAAAGATTTTTGATCAGTCAGAAGTTGAAAAAAAGCTTGATGTTTCTCCCAATCAAATCGTCGAATATAAAGCTTTGGCCGGCGATCCATCTGATAACTATCCTGGGGCTTCTGGCATCGGACCAAAAACCGCCTCTAAACTGATTCATCAGTTTGGAACCGTTGATAATATATATAAAAATTTAAGACAGGTTGAATCGGAAAAAGTCAAAGAAATTCTTGAAAAAGAAAAAGATAATGTTTATGTCTCCAAAAAATTAGCTACCATTCTTACCGATGTTGATATTGATCTTGATATTGAAAAACTAAAATTCAAAAGTTTTAAAAAAGATTTGATTGACTTTCTCACTAAATATCAAATGAACTCGCTCGTAAAAAGAATTTTTAAAGAAAAAGAAGTTGTTAAAAAATCTGAAGAAATAAAACCAGATCAAATCGGATTATTTTGATATTATTACTCTATGTGCGGAATCTTTGGCATTATCAACGACAAAAAAAATCAGGCTGCTCAAACCGTTCTTGAAGGACTAAAAAAACTAGAGTACCGCGGTTATGACTCCTGGGGCGTGGCCGTTATTCCTCAAGACCAAAAAGAAATTAAGATTGACAAACATATTGGTAAAATTGGCGATGCCACCACTAATTTAGATCAAGGAGCAATTGCTTTAGGTCATACCCGCTGGGCTACTCATGGCGGCGTCACTGATATTAATGCTCATCCTCATCTGGACTGCACGAAAAAATTAGCTGTTATTCACAACGGGATTGTGGAAAACTATCAAGAAATCAAAGAAGATCTGCTAAAAAAAGGTCACCAATTTATTTCCGAGACCGATACCGAAGTAATCGCTCACTTGATAGAAGAAAAATCAAACACTAAATCAATCACCCAAGCTGTCTTTGAAACTTTTAAAATTTTGAGAGGTTCTAATGCGATTGCTGTTTTGCATCTTAGTTCCCAATCGATTATTGCCTGCCGCAATGGCTCACCGCTTGTTGTTGGTCTTGGAAAAAATCAATATTTTCTTGCCTCAGACGTACCGGCTTTTTTGAAAGAAACCAATAAAGTTTATTTCTTAAACGATGGCGAAGGAATAGTTTTAAAACAATCCGGTGTCACTCTTTATGACCTGAAAACCGAAAAAGAAAAAATTCTCACCCCCCAAATTCTTGATTGGAAATTAGAAGACGCAGAAAAAGACGGCTATCCTCATTTTTTAATTAAAGAAATTTATGAACAACTTAATACTATTCTCAAAACCACCTCAATTAATGAAAAAGAAATTACTGAACTGGCTAACAAAATTAAGTCTGGATATAAAGTAGTCTTAACCGGTTGCGGCACTGCCTCATACTGCGCTCTAGCTGCTAAATATTTTTTTGCCGAAGCAGGAACTGACGCCCAATCAATTCCCGCTTATGAGTTTATGCCTTTTTCCAAGTTTATTGATGAAAAAACTTTAGTCTTTGCTATCTCTCAATCTGGTGAAACCGCCGATACTTTAATTGCGGTCAAAGAAGCGAAAAAAAGAGGTGGACAGATCGTTGCCGTTGTCAACGCGCGAGCATCCACTCTTGAAAGAATGGCTGATGTGGTTTTGCCTGTTTCTGCCGGACCGGAAATAGCGGTCGTCTCCACTAAAGCCTTTACCTCACAACTATCAACTCTTTACCTATTGGCAACGGCCGTCACGGATAGGTATGAGCATGGAAAGGAAAAAATAAATGATTTAAGTAAAGTTCTAACAAAATGGCTTAATGTACAGTTAATTAATCAACTGATCACATTAGCTAAAACATTGATGGATGAAGAACATATGTATCTGATTGGTAAATATCTTAACTATCCGGCTGCATTGGAATTTGCTTTGAAAATCAAAGAAACCAGTTATGTCCATGCAGAACCGTTTGCCGCCGGTGAATTAAAACACGGCGTCATTACTTTAATTCAAAAAGGCACACCTTGTTTTGTCCTGGCGTCTCAGGACGAAGTTAAAGATGAAGTCTTATCAAGCGCTGCCGAACTCAAAGCCCGAGGCGGTCTAATCATCGGAATCGCTCCATTTGAATCAAACGAATTTGATATCTTGATAAAAACCCCTGATCTTGGCGATTTAACAATCTTTCCCAACATCATCGTCGGACAATTACTTGGATATTATCTCGGCGTCGGCCGCGGCGCCGACCCTGACAAACCGAGAAATTTGGCGAAGAGTGTAACGGTAAAGTAAAAAAAGTATTATCTTAATAGAAAATCATAAGTTCGAGCCCACATTTCTATTCCAATTTTTGATTTCTTTGCTGGAACGAAATGCCATTTATCTCGAGGTGTACCAAAATATGATCCTGCTGTTGAATCAATATTATCTCTTGATTGAACAATTTCATCAACATATCCCGCAGTTGTTTCGCTTGGATCATTCATACATATGCCTATTATCATATAACCACTGGGGTTTTTTTGTCCAAGGGAAGGGTAAAAAGCCTCTATCATTCTTACATTCAAAGGAAGTGTTGGAGCACATACAGCTCTCGTAAAATTCTGCATATTACCTCTAACAGACTCGATCCTTTTTGCAATTTCAGCCATATGACAGTCATTTTAGTACTACTACTAAAATGCAAGCGAAAATGGGTTTTTTATTTTTTGGTAGAATTTGATGTCATTCCCTCGAAGGAAGGAATCCAAGCTACAATCACCTTTTAAGTTTTAAAATGTAATAATAGTCTGGATCCCCGTCTTCACGGGGATGACAACAAGATGTTTTAAAAAAGTTGCAAAATCTAAATTAATGTTAATTTTAATTAAATGAGTAAATTGACAAAAAAACAAACCATCTACGTCTTAGCTATAGTTTTGGCGGTACTTCAATTATTTTTTAACAAAAATAGTCCCCTGCCGAAGGTTTCTTTAATTCCAACAGAAGTTTCAACACCAACCGTAACAATTGTTCCCTATGAAAAACAAAAAGTTAAAGTTGTTCGCGTCATTGACGGAGACACGATTGAGATTGAGGGAAACAAAAAAGTTAGATATATTGGGATAAATACTTCAGAATTGAAAGATCCGAGAAAATTGGTAGAATGTTTTGCTCAAGCGGCTGCTGATGAAAACAAAAGATTAGTTGAAGACAAAGAAGTCTATATCCAAAAAGATGTTTCTGAAATTGACAAATACAAACGTCTGCTAAGATATGTCTGGGTTGGGGACACTTTTGTTAATGACTATCTGGTCCGTCAAGGATTTGCTCAAGTTTCAACTTTTCCGCCTGATGTCAAATATGTTTCTCAGTTTTTAGAAGCCCAAACAGAAGCCAAAGAAAATAATCGTGGATTATGGAGTTCCTGTCCGGCTAAAAAATAACTTTATTGACTTTATAAACTTTATGAACTTTATGAACTTTATAACTTTATAACTTTATAAACTCTTTACGTGTTCATGATGGCAAAAAAGGGCAGCAAAAATAGAAGAAAGATTGTATCAAATATCCACTCGGTCTCGATTCCGGCAACACTGTCTAAAATTTCAGTTGACATATTATTTCCTAACTGCCAACAACTACTACATTATATTAATATAATGTAGTGAAGTCAACTTTCTTTCGTCACCATCCAAGCACCAAAAAGAATCACAATTGTTCCGAAAATTAAAGAAAAATTAAACTTCTCTCCTAAAATCATACTAGAGAAAACCATCGTAACAGCTGGAGTTATATATTGATTTAACGAAGCAATAAGAGGTGAACCTATTTTGATAACATATTGTTGAAAGAAAAAAGCTAATATCGTTCCCATTATTACCGTATATATAATTGCCCAAATTATTGATGCCGAAATATTTCCTGACCACACGCTAATAAGTCTTAGTTCAGAAAAGGATAAAAATAGACTTACAATCATGGTCGTAAAAATAAAGGCTATTGTTAACCATAATGGTGAATATTTTTTTGAAACTTTTTTAGAAAGAACGACATAATAAGAATAACTTAAGCAAGCAATAAAGATCATCAGATTACTTAAAAGCGCGCTTTTAGAAACGTAACTAAAAGGCAGATAAATCACTAGATAAACGCCAATAAAACCAATAATTATCCCGAATATTTTTTTTATTCCGATTTTTTCCTTTAATAAAAAATAGGAAATTATCGCTACAACAATAGGTTGAAATGAATAAATTACCTGACCAACCGAAGCTAAAGTAAATCTTATTCCCAAAACAAATAAATTAATGCTGAAAGTTGCCAACAAAGATAACCAAACTAGCTGCAAATCTTGTTTTTTAAACTTTGGCTTTGATTTTAAAAATATTGGCAGTATTAAAATAAAAGCAAGAAAAAATCTTATAAAAGCAAAGGTGAAAGGAGGAATAACTTTTAAACTAAATTTAATTAGGGGCGTATTAACTCCCCAGATA
Organism: uncultured Gammaproteobacteria bacterium; assembly: GCA_964543535.1. Lineage (GTDB taxonomy): Bacteria > Patescibacteriota > Microgenomatia > UBA1406 > GWC2-37-13 > GWC2-37-13. The sequence continues at coordinate 70,064 of CAZIYS010000003.1, forward strand.
ATAGATAGTATTAAAACTGCTAAAAATGCTTTATAACGATTTGATTTCATATAACCAAATTTAATTTGGATAGTGACAACGCTTGTATTTCTTCCCACTCCCACACCAGCAAGGTTCGTTTCTTCCTAATTTTTTATGAGGATTATTTATTGGTTGAGGAACTGCTTCGAATTTTTGTTGCTGCTGCGACTGACTGAAAGGATCAATGGCTGAGGCAGATTGTAAAACCATCTTCGGTTGTTGATTGTCCCGTACGGACAGGTCTCGACCTGTCCCTACGTTTACCTCAATTTTAAATAATCTTCTCGTCACCTCAAAATTAATATCAGCAATTAATTTTTCAAACATCGAATAAGCTTCATTTTTATACTCGACTAATGGATCGAGTTGGCCATAACCACGAAGATTAATTCCTTCCCGCAAATCCTCAACCGCCGTCAAATGATCCATCCAAAATTTATCAATCGTTGACAAAACCACTGTCCGCACGACATCTCCCCAGATTTCTTTACCTAATTTTTTCTCCCGAGCATTAAATTGTTTCTCAATCGCCTGATTTAAAAAGTTAATAATTTTTTCTCCATTTTTTGACTCGATTAGTGAAATCAGTTCTTTTTCTTCAAATGGAACTATCATATTTAATTCCTGAATTAACTTTGTTTTGTCTTCATTGGTCAGTTGATCAATGTTTATCATATAATTATTGACTAACACATTAATTTCTTCTCTAAAAATATCTAAAATTGTCTCTTTAAAACCGGCGTCATTTTTACTGCCAAAAAGCATCTTTCTTCTTAATTCGTAAACAATTTCTCTTTGTTTATTCAAAACATCGTCAAAGTCAACTAAGTGTTTTCTGATATCAAAATTAAATCCCTCGACCTTTACTTGGGCTTGTTCAATCGCTTTGGAAACCATCGAATGAGTTAAAGGTTGATCTTCGGGAAAGTTTAAAAAAGTCATCATCTTTGATATCTGCTCGCCGCCAAAGATCCTCATTAAATCATCTTCAAGAGCCACAAAAAATCTTGACTCGCCCGGATCGCCTTGCCGGCCGGACCGGCCGCGCAGCTGATTATCAATTCTTCTTGACTCATGTTTTTCTGTCCCAATTACATAAAGTCCCCCCAATTTAACTACTTCATTATGTTTTTCCTGCCATTCTTCTATTTCTTTATTAACTTTTAACTGACTTTGCATGCTTCCTCCAAGAACAATATCAACTCCTCGACCGGCCATATTAGTGGCGACCGTTACTGCTCCTTTTTCACCGGCCATGGAAATAATTTTTGCTTCTTTTTCATGATTCTTGGCGTTTAATAATTGATGCGGTACTCCTTTACTTTTTAACAGTGAAGATAAATATTCGTTTTTTTCAATTGAGGTCGTACCAACTAAGATTGGCCTGCCGATTTTATAGTTATTGGCAATTTCTTCAACCACCGCTCCAAACTTTCCTTTTTCCGTCTTGTAAATCATGTCCGCCTGATCTTTCCTCTGCATCGGCATATGAGTGGGAACGGCAATCACATCAACATTATAAATTTTATGAAACTCTTCCGCTTCAGTAGTGGCTGTTCCTGTCATCCCGGCTAATTTTTTATACATCCTAAAATAATTTTGTAAAGAAACAGTAGCCAGGGTTTTTGATTCCCTCTGGATTGTCACATTTTCCTTGGCTTCAATTGCCTGATGAAGACCTTCGGAGAATCTTCTTCCCTGTAATAATCGACCGGTAAACTCATCAACGATAATCACTTCATTATCTTTAACAATATAGTCTTTATCTAACTTAAATAAAGTTTTCGCTTTAAGAGCGGCCTCAATATGAAAAAGGGTCTCAAAATCTTTTTCATAGATATTAGAAACTTTTAAAATCGATTCTATCTTTTTTATTCCTCCATCGGTTAAGTTGGCTGTTCTTAATTTCTCATCAATAACAAAATCTTTTTTTTCATCAAGTTGATTAAGAATTTTAGGATAAAGATAATATTTGGAAGTATCTTCTTGATTGGGAGCGGAAATAATATGAGGTGTCCGCGCTTCATCAATCAAAACCGAATCCGCTTCATCAATAATGGCAAAATGATATTTTCTTTGGACGGTGTCAGTTGGATTTTGCGCCATATTATCACGCAGATAGTCAAAACCAAACTCGCTGTTGATTCCATAGGTAATATCAGCCAAGTAAGCTTCTTTCCGGGAAATTGGTCGCAGATGTTGTAAACGCCAATCCATTGCTTCTTTATCATTATAGTTTGGGTCAAAAAGAAAGGATCTTTCTGAAATCATTGCCGCTGTTGTTAACCCCAAAAAATTAAAAATCGTTCCCATCCAACCGTTATCACGACGAGCTAAATAATCATTAACTGTTACCAAATGAGCACCTTGACCGGATAAAGCATTCAAATATAAAGCCGGCACTGAAGAAAGAGTTTTTCCCTCGCCGGTTTTTTGTTCGACGATTTTTCCTTCATGAAGAGCTAAAGCTGCCATTAACTGGACATCAAAATGACGCTGTCCCAAAGTCCGTCGGGCCGCTTCACGGGTAAGCGCAAAAGCCCAAGGCAAAATTTCATTAATTTTTTTTTCCTCTCCGGAAACTATTTCTTTAAATTTTTTTGTTTCGGAAACAAAGTCGCTGTCTTTTAAGTCTCTGGCTTTATCCTCAAGTTGATTGATCTCGGCAACTTTTTTTTGCAGCCGGTTGATCTCTTTCTGATTGTAATCGAAAAAGGATTTGAATATGTTAAACATAAATTAGAAAAAAATAAAGTTAAAAGTTAGAAGTCAAAAGGTAAAAGTTAAAGTAAAAAGTCAAAAGTATTAATACTTTTTAATTTTGACTTGTATTTTTGACTTTTGAATTTTGACTTTTGACTTATTTAATAAAATACTCCTGTGGTATTATCAAAATCTTTATGGCCGAATAATTATTATTTTTTTCCTCACCAGTCTTCTTGACGACAAAATGAACAGTATCGCCTTCTTTAATTTTGCTAAAACCAACTCGTTCCAAATCTAGCGTTTTAATATTAACTATAAACTGCTTGGTATAAGTCTCAATATCTAAGCTGTAGGTATTTTTATCGCTGGTCAAAACTTTAATATTATAACTATCTTTATTAATCTCGATAATTTTCCCTGAATCAACTAAAAAGTTTTCATCAATCAAAACAACATTGGCATTAATAATATTATCAGCCACGACTCCGCTAACAATTGCATAATCATTTTTCTTAATATCATCTGCTTTTATTTCTTTTTTTTGCGTTCCTAAAATCTTAAAATATTTTGTTAAAGTATTGTCAAACTTTACCTGATTTTCTTCACCGTTGTTATTGATTTTCATCGTATTCCCATCATTACTGACCACAAAACCGGAGACGGCCTTGTTATTTTGCTTTCTGATTTCCGAGACTTTGTTGGCAATTTTTTCTTTTAAGTTTTGAATGTCTTTATCCACCGATGCCACGGTTGGAGAAACCGAAACTGAAATCGACGGAGTCAACGTTTTTGTTTGCGCTGCCACAAAAGAACTTGTTACTAAACAATATAACAATGAAACAATGAAACAATATTGAATTATTTTTTTCATAGTTCGCTATCAATAAAATAAACTTTTATCGATTTTTCCTGCGGCCTGAACTGCTTTTCTTTCGGATAAACAACTATCTTAATTGAGTTTTCTCCCAGAGCTAAAGGAAATTCCAAGTCAAACTTTTCCTGTTTATTGCTAACAATTAAGTCTTTAATCGGTGATTGAACTACTATTAACGAATCTTTAGCGGCTGTGCCTTTAAGATGAATTGTGTTGTTTTCGAAAATTGCTTTATCAGCCGGTTCAATCAACTCTAAAGGTTGCAGCTCAGTTCCGGATAAATTAGGAGAGACATTTTTCTCTTTAGGCGGAACAATAATTTTATTTTTTGCTAACTCTATTTCTTTACTTTTAAAAGAGATTGCAACGGCCACGATCCCGCCGAAAAGCAAACCTAAAAAAATTGCCACTAAAGTTTCTTTTTTCATAGTTTACATAAGGTCCGACCCTAAAGGGACGGACCTTTTCAAAACTTCCGGAATCAATTCAATAATATTATCTATATTATACCAGTATCCTTTTGATTGAAAAAGCTTATCTCCGGTTACTTTAAGTAAAATTGAGGCGGAGACAGCGCTAATCAAAGCAGGATTAGTGGCTGACAAAGCTGTTGTCAGACCGGCGAGAATATCACCGGTGCCGCCTTTAGTTAAACCGGCATTACCGCCTTCAACTACATAAGTTTCTTTTCCGTCGGAAATAATATCAACCACTGCTTTTAATAAAATTATTGTTTGATATTTTCTGGCCATTTCCTCAACTATCTTTGTTTTTTCTTTAATGGTTAAATTTAATATTGGTTGACCAAAAAGTTTTTCAAATTCTTTTTGATGCGGGGTGATAATCGCGGGTGTTTTTAATTTCAATAACCATTCTTTATCCATCATTTGTAGTGCCCCCGCATCAAAAAGAAACTGTTTATCAGGAAAATTTTTGATTAATGACTTTGTCAAATTAAAAGTATATTTTGCTTCCTCACCATCACGCATCATTCCAGATCCAACTAAGATTGCATTATCTTCTTTTACATATTCCGTTAATTTCTCCTGAGAAACAATCATCCCATTGTGAAACTTTTTTTTTAGTGACAAAAATATTTCTTCATTTTCTTTTGTTGATGAATAGTGAACCATGTCAACAAAATGAGAAGCAATCTCAGCTGCCCAAAGCGAGGCTGAATGGAAAAGTGATGAACCGCCGATGATAAGGACTCGGCCGTTCTGGCCCTTGTGGGAATTAGGTTGGGGTAGAGATAATTTTTTTAAAAATGTTTTGATTAAATTATTGTCTGATGTTTTTATGAGCATATTTATATGATACGAATGATAATGTATAATTTTACATTATGCCACTAACTCATGTCCACCTTCGAAAACTATTTATTGATTTTTGGAAAGACCGAGATCACAAAGAGTCGCCAGCAATTCCTTTGGTTCCTCAAAATGACCCAACCACCTTATTTACCGGCAGCGGGATGCAGCCTCTAGTTCCTTATCTTTTAGGTGAACCTCATCCCCAAGGAAATAGATTGTATAATATTCAACCGTGTTTTAGAAGTCAAGACATTGATGAAGTCGGTGACAACCGTCATACGACTTTTTTTGAGATGATGGGCAATTGGTCTTTGGGTAATTATTTTAAAAAAGAACAGCTGGCTTGGTTCTGGCAATTTTTAACTGAAGAAATTAAACTACCTAAAGAAAAACTTTACGTTACCGTATTTGCCGGAACCAAAGACCTGCCCGCGGATAAAGAGTCCTTTGAGATCTGGAAAAAATTAGGTGTTCCTGAAGAAAAAATTTTTAAGTACGGACCGGAAAATAACTGGTGGTCAAGAGCCGGAGTTCCGGAGAATATGCCGGCTGGCGAGCCAGGCGGTCCTGACAGCGAAGTCTTTTATGAATTCACTCAAGTTCCCCATACCCCCCAATACCCCCAAACCCCCCACTGCCATCCCAACTGCGACTGCGGCCGTTTTATGGAAATTGGTAATTCGGTCTTTATGCAGTATAAAAAAACCGAAAAAGGGTTTGAAGAACTGCCCAAGAAAAATGTCGATTTCGGTGGTGGGCTGGAAAGAATCTTAGCCGTTGCAAATAATGACCCTGATGTTTTTAAAATAGATGTTTTTTTGAATATTATTCAGACAGTTGAAGAATTCTCTGATAAAAAATATTCAGATATTAATAGTCAATCAAATATTAGAGTCATTGCTGATCATTTAAAAGCTGCAACATTTCTTATTACACAAGGAGTTTTACCATCAAACAAAGAACAAGGATATGTTCTAAGAAGATTATTGAGAAGAGCCGCAGTTAAAATGCATAATTTGAGAGGTGGATTAACACCTATTCCTGCATTTGAAGCAATTTGCGAAACAGTCCTACAAACATATGATGGTTCTCAAGGAATTGATAGATCAAAACAAAGAGATTTAGTATTTTCAATAATTGATGAAGAAATGACTCGTTTTTCAATAAGTCTTGATCGTGGTTTAAGAGAATTTGAAAAATATTCAAAAGACCAATTAAATTCTTTAAATGCGTTTAATTTATTTCAAACTTATGGTTTTCCTTTTGAAATAACATCAGAATTATTTAATCAAAAAGGCATTAAACTTAATAAAAATGAATTTGACAGAATATTTAAAGATCATCAAAATTTATCTCGTAAAGCATCTGTTGGTATGTTTAAAGGCGGTCTCGCTGATCATTCTGAGCAGACAATTAAATATCATACTGCCACTCACCTTCTTCACCAATCATTATTTGATGTTCTTGGTCAAGATGTTAGGCAGGAAGGTTCTAACATAACCGTAGAACGATTACGATTCGATTTTTATTCGATTAATAAACCGACTCCCGAACAGATTAAGGAGATCGAAAAAAATATTAATAAAAAAATTGCTGAAAAACTCTCTGTTGAATTTAAAATCGTTCCAAAAGATGAAGCCTTAAAGCTTGGGGCAAGATCTTTTTTTCGGGAAAAATATCTTGACATGGTTAAGGTTTATTTTATAGGAAATTATTCCAAAGAGTTCTGCGGCGGACCTCACGTCAAAAATACCGCGGAAATCGGAAAAATTGAAATTTATAAGTTTGAAAAAATCGGTAGTAATCTTTATAGAATTTATGCTAAGGGCTCGTCCGTAAATAGATAGATACAACATTTACGGATACGGCCCTTTGTGCCGCATCATCATCTGTAATAAAGATTATATTGTTAACGGATGCGGCCAAAATAATCATTCCTTATTCCTCTTGACAAAAATTTAAAAAACGGTATTGTTATTAGATAAATAATTGTTAATCGTTAATAGTTAATTGATAATTGTTTAAAATATGGCAAGATCAAAAAAACAAAATAATGGATCGATGGTTCCAAACAACAATATTCTTTACGTGATGATGGGAGTGATCACTCTTTTTCTTGTCTTTTTGACTGTAAAAGTTATGACTCTGGAAAAAAAATTGGCCACTGGTGGCACAACTGCTCCTCAAGTTCAAAAAGAATCACCTTTGTCTGTTCTTAATCTTAAAAAATATGCTAAAGAACTTGGTTTGAACACCGGAAAATTTAATAAATGTCTTGATTCGAATGAGAAAAAAACTTTAGTTGATAATGATGTTAAGTTTGGCTCAAGTGTTGGTGTCCAAGGTACTCCTGGATTTTTTATAAACGGACAGTTCTTAGCCGGCGCTTTTCCTTTTCAATTCTTTAAAGAAATAATTGATAAGCAGATTGCCGGAACATCTTCATCTGATTGTACGGCTTATTCGACCGATTTACAAAAATATTGTTCTGATCCGCAAAATAAGGTTTTTGATCCTGCCTCTAAAGAAGTTGATATAACCAATACACCATCAACTGGTGCAAAAAACGGGAAGGTAACAATTGTCGAATTCTCTGATTTTGAATGTCCATTCTGTGTTCGAGCTTACCCAACCGTTAAACAAATTTTAAGTGAATACAAAAATGATGTGAAATTGTATTTCAAACAATTTCCATTAACCAATATTCATCCCAATGCCCAAAAAGCCGCCGAAGCCTCACTTTGTGCCGCTGATCAGGGAAAATTCTGGGAATGGCATGACAAAATATTTGAGTTAGAAGCTAAAGGACAAGCTAAATAAAAAAAGTGTTTACACTGTAAATTCTTAAGAATTTACAGTGATCCTAATCGGAATCGAACCGATGTTTACAGGATGAGAACCTGCCGTCCTAACCACTAGACGATAGGACCTTCCAAAAATTTGACTTTCAAAGAACAATTTAGTAATATTTTACCATTGATCCCCTAAATTAAAAAGTGTTCCGAGGGGATTTTGTTTTTTTTACTTTCGCTTGACTTAACGAAGTGAAGATTAGCGAAAGTTAAACCCTCCAATAATCGCTCTTCGAGCCGTGTATGAATAATACTGAAAAGGCGAGAAGTAAGATTTGGATGGGTAAGTTTAAATATTCATTATGCCAAAAATACAATTAACCAAACAAGGATACGATTCTTTGCAGAAAGAGTATCAGGACTTGGTAAAAAATAAAAAACCGCAAGCAGTTGACCGTCTTCAGAAAGCCCGCGCCATGGGTGATCTTTCCGAAAACAGCGAATATAACGCTGCTAAAGACGGACTGGCTTTTGTTGAAGGCAGGATACAGGAGATAGAAGAAATTCTAAAAACAGTGGAAGTAGTTGAAAACCATAATGGCGGTAACTCTGTTGAAGTTGGCACCTCTGTCACTGTCGAAGTAAATGGAAAAAAAGAATTATTTCAAATTGTGGGCGAATTCGAAGCTGATCCCATGAATAAAAAACTATCGCAAAATTCTCCAATCGGTCAAGCTCTTATCAATAAAAAAGTCGGTGATTTAGTTGAAGTCACTATCCCCGCCGGCAAAGTCCAATACAAGATTGTTGAAATAAAATAACGATTCCTGATATACTTCTTTGTAATATGATCTGGGTTGACCAAATTGCACAAAAACAACAAAATAAAACACATCATATTGATGATATGTTCACGCCGTCAGGATTTGCCCATATTGGCTCATTAAGAGGGCCACTTTTACATGATGTAGTTTATAGAGTATTAAAAGAAAATAATAAAGATACAGTATTTACATATGTTTTCAACGATTTTGATCCTATTGATGGACTGCCGTCGGATCTAGAAAAAGAGTTTATAAACTATCTAGGTTATCCTCTTCGATTAGCTCCTTCTCCTGATAAAAAATACAGTAGTTTTGCCCAGTATTTTGCTGAAGATTTTAAAAGAGTTTTAAACGAACTTGGAGTAAAAGCTGTTTTTCTTTCATCTTGGGATATGTATCATCAAGGAAAGTTCAATGAAGTAATAAAAACTGCTTTAAATAGTGCTAAAAAAATCCTGGAAATATATAAAAATATTGCCGGTTATCATAAAAAACCATCTATTTGGTATCCTTTTCAAGTTATCTGTCCTCAGTGCAGTAAACTGGGAACTACTAAAGTTATCAACTGGAACGGAAAAGAGGTTGAATTTTCTTGTGAAAAAGAAATGGTCACCTGGGCGACTGGATGTGGATATAAAGGAAAAATTTCTCCATTTGACGGAAATGGAAAGTTCCCATGGAAAGTTGACTGGCCAGCACATTGGAAAGTAATAGAAGTTACTTTTGAAGGAGCGGGAAAAGACCATGCTAGCAAAGGCAGTTCTTATGATATTGCGTTTGAATTATGCAAACAAGTATTTGATTATCCAAAACCTTATTATTTTCCTTATGAATTTTTTCTATTCGGAGGAAAAAAAATGTCTTCATCAAAAGGGGTTGGATTAAAAGCAAGAAATTTGACATCAGTCTTACCGCCAGAAGTAGCCAGATTTTTAATAGTGCGACTGCCTCCTCAAAGAACTTTAGAGTTTAATCCTATTGGTGATTCTATTCCAAATTTATTTGATGACTATGATCGCTGTCTTAACGCTTATTTTCTAAAGTTAGAAAACAAGTTACCTATTGGAAAACAAGGAGAAGTAATGGACGATTTTGCTAGAATTATTAAACTATCCGAAGTCCGACCTCACCCAAAAAAACGAATATTACTTCCACGTTTTAGAACAGTTGTTAATCTATTAAAGAACAATAAGGAAGTCTTTGAATTTTTTCAAAACCAAAAAAAGTCAAAATTAAACAAAGAAGAAAAACAACTAATTGAAGAAAGAATAAAATATGCAAAAATTTATATTGATAATTATGAAATTAAAGAAAATGTTTCTGCTGATAAACCATTTATCTCTAATGACAGTCAAAACAAATTTATTGTACAGTTGATTAATCAACTAGACATACTCAAAAATCAAGAAAATAAAGAGTTAATTCAACAGGCTGTTTTTGAAAGTATCAAACAGACTGATATTAAACCAAAGGAGGCTTTTACGGTTTTTTATCAAAAGTTAATCAATAAATCTTTTGGTCCTAAGGCCTCTGATTTGATCCAACAACTAGGAGTAGAAAAAGTTATTGAATTATTAAGCGGCGATAGGGAAGTGGTGACCACAAAAACTACTCACCTGTTCCCGACTCTCAACAAACCGGAAATATTTTCCATCGACAAACTCGTGGCGGGAAAATATCCATCAATTAATATTGGCATTGCCGTTATCAAAAATATTAATATCAAAAAAACTGCTTCTAATCTAACAGGAGAAATTAACAAATTTGTCCAAGAACAATCCCATTTGTCAAACGAAATTATTAGCGCTTACCCCGAAGTAATAACCTATCGAAAACTTTACAAAGAAATGGGGATCGACTGGCATTCCCGCCGACCGTCACCGGAGGCATTATTGCGCAGAATTTCCCAAAAAAAAGATTTATATCAAATTAATACTTGTGTCGATGCTTATAACCTGGTTGTTATGAAAAATCGTGTGTCAGTTGGTGCTTTTAATTATGATAAATTCCACTTTCCAACCATTATGCGTTTTCCAAAAGAAGGAGAAGAAATTTTTTTGTTAGGGGACAAAGAACCAACTAAATTTAAACCAACCGAACTGGCTTATTTTGATCAACTGGGCGGATACAATATTGATTTCAACTATCGTGATGCTCAAAGAACCGCAGTAACCGAAAATACTAAAGATATCTTGCTAAACATTGATGGAATCTACGATATTACCCGAGAAAAAGTCGAAAAATCTTTGCAGGAATCAATCGATATAATATTAAAATACTGTGGTGGCAAACTCGAATTAGCCGGAATCGTTTCAGCCACACAAAAATAAAAAGTGAAAAAGATTTTAATTGCATCAACAAATCCCAGTAAAATCGCTGAAATAAAAATCGGACTAAAAGAATTAGAAAAACAAGGAATTAAGATACTTACATTAAACGACGTAAAAGTAGGGGACAAGGAACCGGAAGAAACCGGAAAAACTTTTCAGGAAAATTCGCTGTTAAAAGCCAAGTTTTACGGAGAACTGACCGGTCTTCCAACAATCGCCGACGATGGAGGACTGATAATCCCCTATCTTGGAGGCGGACCAGGAGTCAAATCAAAACGCTGGCCAGGATATGAAGCGAGTGACGAAGAATTGATAAACCACACCCTCATGCACCTCCGAGGTGCATTTGGCAAAGACCGAACCGCTTATTTAGAAACCTGTCTTTGTTTTTTTATGCCTGGACACCCTAAGGGTGTCCAAATTATCTTCGAGCAAGAAAGAATTAAAGGGCGCATCGCCAAAAAGCCTACCGGCAGGCCCACCAACGGTTACCCTTTCCGCGCACTCTTTATTGTTGATCAATTTAATAAATTCTATGATGAACTAACCAAGGAAGAACATCAAGAAGTTAATCATAGGTTGAAAGCGCTAAAGAGGTTGACAAATAATTTATTATCTATGTTATAATATCTCATCATGAATGATCGAGTAGATTTTTATAATAATTATTCACCTTCTTCATCCAGTAGCCCGCTTGACGGGAGGTTGAAGTATGATGAATAATTACTAAATTTAAAAAATTAACCTCCCGCAAGGGAGGTTTTTTTATTATGAATAAAAATAATTTGTTTTTTATTATTGATTTTGACAGTACTTTTATACAGGTTGAGGCATTGGATGAATTGGCCAATATCGCCTTGCAAAAAAACCCAAGGAAAAAGGAAATTTTAGAAGAAATAAAAAAAATAACTAAAGCCGGAATGGAAGGTAAAATCCCTTTCAATCAATCGCTTAAAGATAGAATTAAATTATTTCAAGCGAATAAAAATGATTTAAGTAAACTAATAAAATTACTCAAACGAAAAATTACTACCTCAATTGTTCGTAATAAAGAATTTTTTAAAAAATATAGTAATAATATTTATATTATTTCGGGTGGATTTAAAGAATATATTTTACCTTTATTTAAACCTTTTGGAATTGACAAAAAAAATATTTTCGCTAATCAATTTATTTTTGATGCTCAAGGAAAAATTATTGGCTTCGATAAAAAAAACTTATTATCACAAAAGGACGGAAAAATTAAACAAATTAAAACACTTGACTTACAGGGAAAAATTTTTGTTATTGGTGATAGTTATACTGATTATCAAATAAAAAAAGCTGGATTAGCAGATAAGTTTTTCATTTTTTGTGAAAATATAAAAAGGGATGCTTTGATTAATAAGGCCGACCATATATTACCAAATCTCGACGAATTTTTATATTTATTTGGCCTTCCCCGATCTTATTCTTATCCGAAAAACAGAATAAAAGCTTTATTACTGGAAAATATTAATAAAACAGCTATCGAATTATTTAATAAAGAAGGCTATCAAGTAGAAATATTGCCAAGCACTTTTAATGAAGATAAACTAATAAAAAAAATCGCCAACATTTCTATATTAGGAATCAGATCTCGCACTAAAATTACTAAAGAAATTTTAGCTAAAGCCAAGAAATTATTGGCAATTGGTGCTTTTTGTATTGGTACCAATCAAATTGATTTAAAAACCGCTTCACAAAAAGGAATCATCGTTTTTAATGCTCCTTATAGCAACACCAGAAGTGTTGTTGAGTTAGCGATTGGTGAAATTATTATGCTTTATCGAAAGACTTTCGAAAAAAATATAAAATTACATCAGGGTATTTGGGAGAAATCAGTTAAAGATTGTTGCGAAATTAGAGGAAAAAAACTTGGAATCGTTGGTTATGGGAATATTGGCTCTCAACTTTCAGTCTTAGCTGAAAATTTAGGAATGGAAATATATTTTTATGACGTTGTGGATAAATTAGCTTTGGGAAATGCTATTAAATGTGAATCGCTTAAAGAATTATTAGGAAAAGTTGATGTAGTTACTTTACATGTTGACGGAAGAGAGACTAACAAAAATTTAATTGGTCATAAAGAATTTAAGTTTATGAAAAACAAAGTATTATTTTTGAATTTAAGCCGGGGATTTGTTGTTGATATGAAGGCATTAGTTGCTAATGTTAAAAACGGTAAAATCGCTGGTGCAGCCATTGATGTTTTTCCCAATGAACCAAAAACAAATAATAAAAAATTTGTCTGTCAATTACAGAATCTTCCGAATATAATTCTTACCCCTCATATTGGCGGAAATACTCAAGAAGCTCAAGAAGATATTGGTGAGTTCGTCGCTAAAAAAATTGTTGACTATATTAATACCGGTAATACTATGTTGAGCACTAATTTTCCAAATATTCAATTGCCTCAACAAAAAAATTTTCATCGGTTAATTCATATTCATCAAAACATTCCTGGTATTCTAGCAAAAATTAATGGTATTTTAGGAAATAATAATATTAATATTGAAAGCCAATATTTAAAAACTAACGAATATATTGGTTATGTGATTACTGATGTTAATAAGAAATATAATCCAAGTGTGATAAGTGAGTTAAAAAAAATTCCTGAAACTATTAGATTCAGAATTTTATACTAAAACCAAATTATCAATTTAATCTTAATTGGATTTAGTTTATAATTAAAAAATATGTTATCCCTTGATTTCATTCGCGCCAACAAAGAAAAAGTTATCGAAGCGGCTAAAAATAAAGGCCGCCAAGTTGATATTGAGACTATTTTGAAACTTGATGATCAAAGACGGGAACTGATTCAAAAGATTCAAACTATTAGAGAAGAAAGAAACAAAAGTGTCCATCAAAAACCCGATGAAAAAATTATCAAACGGGGTAAGGAAATAAAAGAAGAGTTAAAAAAACTTGAGGAAAATCTTGCTCGAACTCAAAACGAATTAGACTCATTAGTCTCATTTGTCCCAAATATTCCCCTTCCTGACGTTCCGGTCGGAGCTGACGCAACCGGCAACCTCGAAGTCAAAAAATGGGGAAAAATTCCTCAGTTTGATTTTCAACCAAAATCTCATCTTAATCTTGGCTTGTCACTTGATCTCTTTGATCTGGAACGGGGTTCCAAAGTTTCCGGTTTCCGTGGATATTTTCTTAAGAATCAAGCGGCTCAACTTCAGTTGGCAGTTCTTTTTTATGTCTTTCAAAAATTAGTCAAAAAAGGCTATATCCCACTAATTGCTCCAGCTATTGTCAAAGGTTTTACTCTTTTTGGTTCCGGACAGTTTCCTTGGGGCGAAAGCGAAGTCTACAAACTTAATGATGAAGATGCTTACTTAGCCGGCACCGCCGAAGTTCCAGTCACTTCTTACTATTCCGGAGAAATTCTTAAAGAAAACGATTTACCAAAAAAATTTGTCGCTTTTTCTCCTTGTTTCCGACGCGAAGCCGGAGCTTATGGTAAAGATACCAAAGGCTTATATCGACTTCATGAATTTTGGAAAATTGAACAAGTAATTATTGGTAAAAACGATGTTAAAGAAGCGAAAAAACTTCATGAGGAACTTCAATCCAACTGTGAAGAAATTTTACAAGATTTGAATTTACCTTATCGAGTTTTATTGATGTGCACTGGTGACATGGGCGAACCCCAGATAAAAAAATATGATACCGAAACCTGGATGCCTTCAAGAAATTCTTATGGTGAAACTATGTCTAACTCAATTATGGGCGATTTTCAAACCAGAAGACTAAAAATAAAATATCGAAAAAAAGACGGATCAACTGAATACTGTTTTTCCCTGAACAACACGGCTTTGGCCTCGCCGAGAATCTTAATTGCTATTTTGGAAAACTATCAGCAAAAAGACGGAAGCATTAAAGTGCCGAAAGTACTACAAGCGCTGGTTGGATTCAAGGAAATTAAGAGCAAATAATCCAATACTACCAATCCAGACCAATCCGACCAATAAATGTTTAAATAAACAAATAATTTAATTATTTAATCATTTGTTTTATTATTTTTATTATTCATTGGTAGTATTTATAGTATTGGTTTATTGGTAGTATTTTTACGGCGTCGGTGTTGGACTGGCCAAAGAAGCCTGACTGCAGTTAGTACTATTTTCCGTTCCTTTGACAAAATATTCTTTTCTTCCAAAATAACAGTTTTTTTCTACGATATTGTCCGGCTTTTCATACCATTTATTGCCGGTCCCATAATTCTTCAATAAATAACTCATCACTCTGTTCCAAATTGGAGCGGCTCCGGTAATTCCCGAAGTTAAATACGGATTCATTGGTGAATTATCATTATTACCTACCCAGACTACTACTAAAAATTCCGGAGTATAGCCTATTGTCCAGTTGTCTTTTTTATCATTAGTCGTCCCTGTTTTAACTGCCACTTTATAACCAGGAATTTCTAAGGATGATCTGCTTCCAAAAGCCCAGGTGCGGGCAAAATTATCAGCCAAGATGTCATTGATAATAAAAGCAATTGCCGGATCTATTTCCTTTATTTTAAAAGGCATCATCTCACGCAAAAGATTACCATCACTATCCTTTATTTTTTGAAAATAATTAATCGGCATTTTATATCCTAAATTAGCGAGAACGCCAAAAGCCTCAGCTATATCAACCATGGTTACTTCCCCACCGCCTAAAGTTAATGACAGTCCATAACGTGATTTATCATTCCAAGTGCTGATTCCCATTTTTGTGGCAAAGTCAATAAAACTATTGACACCGATGCTGTTTAATGTTTTAACAGCTGGGATGTTGTATGAATTAGCCAAAGCATAGCGCAAAGGCACTTTACCATGAAACTGGCCGTCATAGTTGACCGGTCGGTAAGACTCTGTTCCGGCAATATTAAAAACTACCGGTGAATCATCAAGAATTGAAGCGGCCGTGTAGCTTTTTTGTAAAGCCAAAGAATACATAATTGGTTTAATCGAACTTCCCGGCTGGCGTAAGGCGGTCGTTACATTAAAAGCGCCGGACGGTTGAGTAAAATAATCATATGAACCCACCATTGCTAATATCTCACCGGTTAAAGGACGAGTGACTAATATGGCACCATTAGTTACATTTAAATAGCTGATCTTATCTAATTCTTCTTTAAGAATTTTTTCCGCTTCCTGCTGAATATTATTATCTAAAGTAGTCGTTACTTTTAAACCGCCTTCTTCAACGGTTTTTATACCATAATAATCTTCTAACTGATTCTTGGTATAAAAAACAAAGTGCGGTGCCCGGATAGATGTCTTTGGCGGCAACACCTCCATCTTTGACTTTTGACTTTTGACTTTTGACTCTTCGCTAATGTATCCTTGTTGCTTCATCACTGCCAATACTTCATTTCTTCTATTTATGGCTACTTCAGGATTACTATAAGGCGAATAGGTTGAAGGTGCTTGCGGTAATCCGGCCAGCAAAGCTGCTTCATCAACTGTTAATTGTTGAGCTTTCTTTCCAAAATAAGTTTTGGCTGCCTCTTCAATTCCATAAGAGGATCCACCATAAGGGACTTGATTTAAATACATCTCAAGAATTTTATCTTTGCTATAAATCTTCTCCGTCCACAGGGCTAAGATTATTTCTTTAAGTTTTCTGGTTATTGTTCTTTCCGGAGATAATAAAGCCGTTTTAACCAACTGTTGAGTAATCGTTGATCCTCCTTGCAGATTTTTATAAACTATCATTTCTTTGACAGCCCGGATAATTCCGGAAAAAAACGCTACTCCCTGATGACGATAAAAATCTTTGTCTTCAATGGCAATCGTCGCCTGAGCCACATAAGGAGGCAACTCTTTTAAAGCCACCGGCGTTCTATTTTGTTCTCGATATATCTCATAAAGTAATTCATTATTTCTATCATAAATATGAGTTGATAATGGATAGTTTATCTTTCCAATATTATAGGGTGAAGGCAACTCTTTAATAAATAAATATGATTGAGCGGCAAAAACTATACTAAGCGTAATTAGGCAGCCAAGGAAAAAATATTTAATTTTTTCAGAAATAAAATCGAAGGAAATCTTAGTTATCAGGTGATAAACTGCTTGAAAAAATTTTCTGAGTAAATTGCCAATAAAAAATATCAGAGATAAGATTATTTTTTGGGCAATTTCACCAATAAAAATAAAGAAATTAACTAAATGATATAGCTGCTTGAATATAAATTTCATGAGGCTAATTTTACCATATATTATAGGTTTATTCAATCACAATGCTTACCTATAATTGAGTGAGTTTAGCCGTTACTACCAATCTTTCTAAATAAGTACCCGGGGGCGTGCAAGTAATCAAAGTCAGATAAGAAGCGTCTTTTTTTTGCTCTAAAACCGAGATTTCACTTGGTTTAACAATAAACCTTGTGGTTACTTCATACTGATATTCTAATTCTCCAATATTAACATAAATTTTATCGCCTTTATCCAGAGAATCAAGAAAAGTAAAAATCGTTTTATAGTCCTTAGGATTGTAATACTGCCGTATAGTCGAATGACCAAAAATTGCTACATTACCATATTCGCCTGGTAGTGATTTAGGTAAATAATGAACTAAACTTTTAGTTAGATCTTCTCCGCCAACCACCACCCGGGCTTTTTTAATATTTAATTTGGGAATCGACAAATCATATTCTTTGACCGTTAATTGAGACAGTTGATTAAGTTGTGGTGAAGCGGGAAACCAAACACTGGCTCGGGTATAATAGTCTCTTAGATTATTAGAAAAAATATTAGAAGCCCCAAAGATTGAATTAGCTTCAGTCAAAGCTGAAGCGCCATTTTGTTTTGATAACGGAGTATTGATATTATTTTTTAAAAATAAACTATTATAAATCATGGAAGATAAAATTGGATAAAAAGACCAAAATAAAAGTAAAGAACCGGCGATTAAAAATATATAGGAGAAAAAATTAATCGTTTTTTTTTTGGTTGAGTGATGTTTCTTTAGATAAACGCGGACGACCATATTTATAAACTGGAATTTTTTAAAATAATATTTTTGAGGAAAAAAGGCAGATAGTTTTTTAACAACGGCAGAGACTCTTTAATGGTTAGATCATAACCGTCAATTTTATATTGGCTTTTCAAGATCCCTTTTAATTTTGATTGATTTTTTCCGAGAACAGATTTTTTAATTTCCTCGGTTGACACTTTTATAACTGCCTTAGCTTTAATTTTTGTATCAACAATTAGACGTTTATCTTTCTTATCAATTTTATTGATTGTATAAGAAATATTTTCTTTCTCTAACTGATACTGTTTTTTTACTTCCGGTTTAAGTAAAATTAAAGCTTTATCAATAAAACTATTTTTATCATATAAAAAATGAGTGGCGCTGACGGTTGCTTTAAGACCTAACTTATTACTCTCTTCTCCAATCTCTTTGGAAAAATCCGTTTTGCTAAAATCAACCCGCGATAAAGATGAGGCGGTTATTTCACCTGGTAAAACTTTTATCGAAGGAATTTCCTTTTTTGCTTTATTTAAAATCGTTTCTTTTAAATCCTCTTGATCTTTTTTGGCAACGGTCTGAATCTGTTTTTTACTGCCGCCGGTAAAAGCTGAATCATTTTTAGCCAATAAATTTTTTGATTTCCCTTCAATGGTAAATTTTGTGTTAGCCGCTAAATTATATTCTTCACCAATCCCATCGGCAACCACCGATACTTTAGCTGTTGCCGGCTGAGGAGAAGAAGCGTCCCCGGTAGCAGAAGCAACTTTTACTTCACTTTCTAAAATAAACTTCAGATTATTTGGTGAAACAATTGATGTCTCTTTGGCAAGAGTTTCTGTCGAGGATAAATTACTGTTATAAATCGTCACCTGTCCGCGGGCTTTATCCCCTACTTCTTGCTTACCTGAAGTATTGATTGTTTCGGAAAAATCAGCTGAAGCGCTGGCCAACCGATAATTAATCTCTATCTTGGTGGTTTTTTCTAATTTTTGCGTCGGCAAATAAACTGTCAATTGGGCCTGATGAAAAAAATACTCATTGATAAAAAAACTTAAGATAATTATCAAAACGCCAATGATGGGAAAGATCTTTCCGGAAATATTAAACTTAAAGCTCATTGGATTTTTTTTTGGAAAAATAGCCATTAATTTAGCAATGGCTCCTTTGAATTTATTTTCTTTTTTTTCTTCAACTATTGATTTTTCTCCAACATCTTCATTAAGAAAAAAACCAAGGGTTTCTCTTTTTTCTTTTTCTTGACTATCTTCTTTTTTTACATTAGTTTGATTTTTTATCTGTTCTCCAAAAATATCCATTAATCCATTAATAACTTCGTCCTCTGATAAAATATCCACCTTAGGAATTTGGACAAAAAGATCACTGCTCCAGCGATGACTTAATATTTTTGTTGCCGTATCATCAAGGTTGCCGGAATCATATAAAATTATTCGCGCCGGTAAAATCGTTTTTTTCTTAATCTCTTCAAACCCTTCGCTTAAATCGGCAATAATATCATCGGTCCGGGCCAAGATTTTTTTCGAATCAATCTTGCCGCCTTTGTAAACAAATATCCCTAACTGGGTTTTATCAATCTCGACTAAAATAGTTGTTAAGGAAATCTGTTCATTTTTTTCCAGATAAAAACTAATGGCTTCAAAACATTCCACATAACCCATCGCCTGCAACTCCAAAGCTTTAACCAACTGTTTGATTTTTTGCAGATAGATAGGTTTGATATCGCCAATTTTTTCATCAACCAAGTGTGAATAAACAAAAAAAATTGTTTTTTTTATCTCAATATCAAGATTTTTTTCCAGTCTATAAAGGGCTTCATCAATATCATCAATTAGATTTTCCCAACCATTGGTATAAGTAAATTTTTCCCTGTCAACCAGCTCTAATCCAGTATTTTCTTTTGAAAAAGTCATTATTACACCCTGATCTTCTTTTAAAAAGATTCCCAAATAATATTCTTTTTGTTCTTTTTTCGAAAAAAAAGGTATTTTCATAAGAGAAAATTAGTTAATATTATATTTCGTAAACACCTGATCAATTCCTTTTTTAGCCTCTCTTAAAGCTTCTTTGTAGGAAACTCCTTGAATTGTGCTATTAACGGCATTTTCCAAATATTTAATTATCTCATCATTTAAACCATTATCAAAGGTCCGTGAAACTAAAGGTAAAGAAGAAAAATTATTAGCTTGTTTAATCACGGCACTCAAATAAGGATTTTGAGCTAAAAGCGGCGCTAAATCAACTCTTGAGTAAGGTTCGCCAAAAGGTCTTAGTTTGCTTTCAATTTCATAAAGTTTAGTCATATTTTCTTTCTCAGTTAAAAATCTCAAAAATTTCCAAGCCTCCAATTGATTATTACTAAATCTTGATACGCCCTCAACCCAGTAAGAAGCAATTGATATCAAAGCTGTCCCGGGAACCACCGGCACCGGCACAACCTTCATATCGATATCAGGATTAGCTGATTTGATTGATAAGATTACCCAAGAAGGAACAATAATCATGGCCACTTTTTCTTGAATAAAAGCCGTCGTTGAATTAGTCATACCTTCAGTCCAGTATCCTTGCGGTGGCTCGCTGAACTTTCTAAAGATTTCCAGAGCGCCGGCTGCTTCTTCTTGATCTAATTTATTTAAAGACCCGCCATTTTGCAGCAAAAGCAGCCCAAAAATATCGGAAAAATGATCGACGTTTGAGGCTGTGCCCATGGCAATTCCCGAAGTGATTAGTTGACCGGATTGATCTTTAACCGTTAACTTAGGCACCATTTCCGTAATGTCATCCCAGGTAGTCGGGACAGTTGCTATACCGGCTTTCTTAAAAAGACCTTGATTATAAACTAAGACCAAACCGTCAATTTCCAGAGGTAATCCATAATAATAATTGCCGATCTTAAGATCTTTTTTATGAATCGGATAAAAAGTCCTGTCAAACTCCTCACCGCTCATCACGGTTGAAGGAAGAGGAGCCACAATATCTTTTATTTCCGGCAGCCAAGTATTATGAAAACGGAAAATGTCTGGTTTTTCAATCGCGCTCGGGCCGGTACTTTGACTTTTACTGCGACTAACCAGTTTTTCCCGGTAACTTTGCGGGTTCATTTTTTGATAAGCGATCTTGATATGAGGATTTTTTTGTTGATAAGCGGAAATCAAAGGCTCAATCACCTCTTTATCTTCCCACAGACCCCAGTAAATTAAACTCGCTTGCTTATTAGCTGACTTTCCGGAAAATAAAGCTTTAAAAATAATCACTAAAATAATTAAAAAAACTATCGCGCCTCCGACTATCAACATATATTGATTTTTATTTTCTTCATAAATCGGCGGTGGCAAGTCGGTCGGAGGCAACGATTCGACATCGGGAGTTACCATATCCTGCGGCGCTTCTTCAACAGCCGGAGTTTCCGCCGGAACTGTTTCATAGACCGATTTAGTATTGTTTTGTTGATTTTCTTGAGGAATTATTTTATCATCATCCATACTATCATGATATCAAATAAAAGAAATTTTGGAAGTAATCTCTTCTTAATTTTAATGGTGATTTTTAGTCTAATGATGATTGGATCAACTATCTCGATTTTCTTAGTCAAAGAAAAAAAGATTGAGAATAAAATCTATCCTCATGTTTATATTGATGATAAAAATTTTGGTAATAAAAGCAAAGAAGAAGTAATTAATTATTATCAAAAAAAATCAGCTGATTTAAACAAAACATCCTTTACGGTTATCTTTAAACAGGAATCAATCGCCACTTTTTCCGCTCAAATTCTTTCTTTAAAATATGACGGTAAGACAGCGGCGGAAAGAGCTTTTCTTATTGGTCGTTCCAGCAATCTCCCTTCCCGGTATTATCAAAAATTAGTCAGTATTTTTAATCTGCAAAGATTTGATTTTAAAAGTCAGATTGAATACGACGATAGTGATCTTAAGGATTTTTTAACCTTGTCCGAAGAAAAATATAACTTGCCGGGGAAAAATGCTCTTTTTAAATTCGAAAAGGGAAAGGTCATTCATTTTAGAAAAGAGACCGATGGGTTAAAGATTAGTTCGGATCAATTTTTAAAAGAATTTGATAAAGCGGTTGAGAGTTTAAAATTAAATAACGCAAATCAAAAAGTCGTTTTAAATTCAGAAGTTATCAGACCGGAAATAAAGTTGTCTGACATTAATGATTATGGAATTGAAGAGTTTATTGCCGAAGGCAAATCTGATTTTACTCATTCAATCCCGCAAAGAGTCCACAATCTGACTCTGGCCGCCTCAAAATTTAACGGCGTCTTAATTCCTAAAAATAAAGAGTTTTCTTTTAATGAAACCGTCGGCGATATTTCCTCGCTAACCGGATATCAACCGGCCTATATTATTAAAGAAGGAAAAACTGTCTTGGGCGACGGCGGCGGTGTCTGTCAGGTCTCAACCACTTTTTTCCGGGCTGCTTTAAATGCAGGACTACCAATTATTGAGCGTCAAGCTCATGCTTACCGGGTCAGCTACTATGAAAATGACTCACAGCCGGGATTTGACGCCACGGTCTTTGCTCCTTTAGTTGATTTAAAAATTAAAAACAATACCCCTGCCTATATTTTGATTGAAACGGAAATCGATATGGAAAATAATCTTTTATATTTTAAACTGTTTGGGAAAAAAGACAGTCGCAGAATTGAAATCTCACCGGCCACGGTTTATGATGTTGTCCCGCCTTTAGAACCAAAATATCAGGATGATCCAACTCTTAAAAAAGGCGTGGTTAAACAAGTTGATTTTCCCGCTTGGGGAAGTAAAGCTTTTTTTACTTACAAAGTCTACCAGGGAGATAAATTAGGGGTTAACGAAAAATTCTTTTCCAATTTTCGCCCCTGGGCAGCGGTTTACCTAGTCGGAACAGCCGAATAATAAGTTAAAATTCAAAAGTTAGAAGTAAAAAGTGAAAGTAAAAAATCAAAAGTTTTCTACTTTTTAATTTTGACTTGAATTTTTGACTTTTGACTTTTAACTTTTGACTTTGTTTATCTAAACCACCTGGCTCTCCCAAGTTTATAATGAAGATCCTTGTTCCGTCTCTCCCCGATAATTTTAGCGGGAACGCCCCCGACGATTGCATATGGCGGGACATCTTTAGTGACGACGGCTCCTGCCCCAACTATAGCTCCCCTGCCAATGGTCACTCCGGCTAAAATAATTACTCTTGGCCCGATAAAAACATAGTCTTCGATTATAACCTTCGCGTTTGTGGCCATAAAATTTTCATCATTGATATCATGCTGGCTGTTATAAATCATTACTTCAGTGGCGATGTCGTCGTGATTACCAATCATTAATTTGTCTCGACCATCAAGAACAACACCTTCGCCAATAATTGAATCCTCACCAATGCTAATATTTCTTGGATCGTAAAATCTGGCTCCGGTATGAATGGTCGAGCCTTTGCCGATTTTTATGCCGGCTAACCGGTAGAAAAAGCGTCGGCAACAATGAGAAGGAACCAAACCAACCAGATGAAGCAAAAACACTTCAAACTCCAAACAGATATTTTTTATTCGATTAATCACTTTCTCAAAAATTTCAATGATTGTTAACACCTTTCCATTCTTGTCTTTCATAAAGATAAATTGATTATAACAAAAAAGTTAATAAAAATTATTTTTTTGTCCCCAAATGCGAGAAAGCTAAAAACTTTTGTCCTTTTCGCAACCGAACAGAATGTTGATATTTATAAGGATAAACTGCAGCTGTTTCGCTAAGCAACACAAATTTATGCCTTTTTCTAACTTTTTCTTTTAGACGTTGCGCCATTAGTCCGCCTTCACTGATAATTTCTGACAACAAAAAATGATAGTTAGCCGGATAAATGCAGACTCCTTGTTTAAAATGGTAACGACCCTCAACCCCTATTTCTACTCCAGGAATGAGTAGCTGGTAGGTATAACCTACACGTTCAACCATAAGATAACACCATTATATTCCTAAAAATATCTAAGTCAAGGTTGACCCTATTTATTAAGCAAATATTTTCATACAGAAAGTCAAATTTTGAAGATTACAGCTCTGGAGTAAAAATACATATATTAACAAAATAATATTGTCATGTAGGTCCACGCATATTGTTTTGTAGGTTATAAACGATTGACAAATAATTTCCAATAATTAATATGGAGAAGTTAAGAAACATAGGTAACACTTCTGGATCAGAATACATCAATAAAT